>JAFTBW010000118.1 GCA_017455015.1 Oscillospiraceae bacterium
AAATCCCCGCGCACGTTTGGCGGCAAATTTTGCGCCACGGAGCGGTATGCGCGCCCACCGCTTTGCGGCGGGTCCCCTCGCGCAAAAGTGTTGCAAAAACCTTGAAATACACAAAGTATTCCTGCGGTTTTTGCGCCTTGGTGGATACAAAATTTGCTCGCCAACCGCACACGTTGATTTAATCAGCGCTTCCCTGAAAATAATACTTGCTTTTCTGCGGTATTGCATATATACTGTATTGGTCAATTTTACAGGAGGTTCCTCATGAGAAAGCAGATGAAAAAAATGCTGGGTCTGGCGCTTGCGATCTGTGCGGCCTGCCTCACCCTCACCCAAGGCGTCTTTGCAGCGGCGGAGGGCACGACCGGAACGCTCTTCGGCGGTTATGGCTTCACTTCAATTGCCATGATCGTGGTCATGCTCGCCGTCTTTTATTTTCTCCTCATCCGTCCCGAGAACAAGAAAAAGAAAAAAGCCGAAGAGATGCGCAACAGTCTCTCCGTAGGCGACAAGATCACCACCATTGGCGGTATGGTGGGCAAGATCGTCCATATCGGCGGCGACCTGATCACCTTTGAAACCGGAGAGGACCGTGTCCGCATCCAGGTGACCAAGTGGGCCATCTCCACCAACGAGATCCAGAAGAGCGAGGACGGCAGCAAATAAGGGAAACGCTGATTAAATCCGGCGAGCACAGATGTCGAGCAAATTTTCGCCGAATCAAGGCGCAAAAAGTGCAGGAATACTTTGCGTATTTCAAACTTTTTGCAACGCAGAGCCGACGAAAATTTACCGGCAGATGCCGAAGACGGATGAATCAGCGTTTCCTAAGGTACCGGCGCCGCGGACAAACCCGCATAACGGACGTCACCCCCTGCATAAGCTTTGCTAAGCTGATGCAAGGGGGTCTTTTTATGCGGAAAGGGAAGGCAGGAAAATCGGGGATGTGGCGCTTCTCCCTGGCAGCGGGCGGCGCGGCGGCGGGGCTGTTTGCGATCGGGTCGTTTCTGGTCTCTGCTCTCGGCGCGCTCTGGGACCTGCCGCCGGAGCGGGAGAGCGCCGTCTGCCGGGCGCTGCTGGTTTTGTTGAGCTTTCTCCTGACCCGGCTTGCCGGAAGCGGGAGCGGAGGGAACAGTCTGCCGGCAGCGTCGGCGGTCTGCGGCGGTTTGCTGTTGTTTCTGCTTTGCACCGCGGCGGCGTCCCGGGGCAGCGCGCAGGCGGGAGCGCTGCTCTTTAGTCTCGGCTGTGTGCTCCTGGGCGGTGCTGCAGCGGTTCTGCTGCCGCGGCCCCGTTCCCGGCGGCGCGGGAGGAGACACAGGTGACGGGCGCGGCAGGCGGCGGAGGCAGAACCGCCTCGGAGGTCATCCTGTCCTCTGTGCCCCTTGGCCGGAACAGGACGTTTTCCCTGGGAAGTACCGCCAAACTGCGGGTGCTGGCGGCGGTCCTGCTGCTGGGCGTGGTCCTGGGAGCGGTGGCGGGGATGTATCTCTATATTCCGGAGAGCTTTGGGGACCTGGAGTCGTTCATCTCCGCGAAATACCCCGCCCAGAGTCTCCTGACCGCGTTTCTCAACGCCTCACAGTACCTGCTCCTGCTGTGGTTTTTTTCCACAAGCTACCTGGGGATGGGACTTGCCCCGCTGCTGTTGGCGGTCCGGGGCTATTTGTTCGGCTGTTCGGTCTCCGCCCTGTACCGCTGCTGCTCCTATCCGGGACTCCTGGCCTCCTTTCTGATCCAGGGGATTCCCGCGCTGATCCTGACTCCCTGCCTGCTGCAAGGCGCAAGCGCCTGCATCTCCGATTCCGTACTGCTTTTTCGGCGGCGATTCGGAACAGGCGTCGCTTATGATGCAAATCGGTGGGGGTTTTGTTATATCATGCTTCTCGTGACAGTCCTGATGGGTACTGCTTACAACTATTATCTGCTGCCGCTGCTCCTGAACAGGGTTTTCACCGCGGCTTAGCACGAGGAGTTATGGAAATGAAAGACGAGGTATGGTTGACCCGGTACGGGGAGTACCTGACGGAAAAACGAAGCTTTTCTCCCAATTCTCTCAGCTGTTATCTGCGGGATATCCGGCAGCTTGGCGTCTTTCTCCACCGCAGCAGCCCGGAAAAATGCTTTGAGTCCGCACAGGAGAGGGACATCCGCCGTTATGTGGACCAGCTTCTGGAAAGCGGAAAGTCCGCCGCCACCGTCTCCAGAGCGGCGGCCTCCATTCGGGGCTTTTACGCCTATCTCACGGACGTGGCCGGGGCGGTGAGCAATCCCTGTTCCCAACTGAAAACCGCACGCCCCGCCCAGAAAGCCCCACAGATCCTCACCGCGGCGGAGGTACAGACGCTGCTGCGGCAGCCGGAGTGCGTGGACCCCAAGGGCTACCGGGACCGCGCTATGCTGGAGCTTCTCTATTCCGCCGGCCTTCGGGTCAGCGAGCTTGTTTCCCTGGATGTTGCGGATGCGGACTTGTCTGCGGCGTCGCTATATTGCCGGGGGAGGGAGGACGTCCGGACCGTCCCTCTTCCTCCGGCCACCGTTAAGATCCTCCGGGAGTATATCCAGTTCATCCGTCCCAGGATGGTTGGGGAGCGGGAGCAGAGCGCCCTGTTTGTCAACATGGGAGGGACACGCATGAGCCGGCAGGGCTTCTGGAAGGTCTTCAAGGGCTATCAGGAGAAGTCGGGTATCACCAAGGAAGTGACACCGCACATGCTCCGTCAGTCCTTTGCAGCCCACCGCCTGGAGAAAGGAGCGGACGCGCGCGACCTGCAGAAGCTGCTGGGATACGCGCTCATCAGTTCTACCCAGGCATATTCCCGCGTTTCCATCTGACGGACCTCTGTCCGGTGTTTTGGGAATACGCGGCTGGGCATTTTTGTGCAGACTGCCCATTCATGCTCCCGAAAAGGGAACGTGAATGGGCAGTAATCTGTTTTCATCTATTTTCCGGCCCGCAGCTCCGGGCAGGCAAGCCGGCTCACAAAGGCCGCGACCTCGGCCCTTGTGCAGGTAGCGGAGGGGGAGAAGGCGTAGGCGGGTTCCGGCCATGAGATGATCCCGGCCTGCGCCAGACGGAGAACACACTTGTAATAGCGGGATTCCGCATCAATGTCCAGAATCTCCGTCACCTCCGTTGTGGCGGGGAGCTCTTCAGGCGGCAGCACATTCCAGAGCAGATAGACCACTTCGACTCGGGTGGCATCTTTTTCGTAGTCGTCAAAGTCGATTTCCTCGATGATGCCCTCTCGGATGGCATAGCCTGCATAATCCCCTCCGGGCAGGACGGCGCTCTCGCCGTGGTAGCTCCGGTACAGGGTGACAGCCGCCCGGAGCACATCGTAAAGCCGGATGTTTTCCTCCGGACTGAAGAACGAATACGCATCCGCCGGAATCGCTCCAAGAGATGCAGCGTAACCGGCATAGGTCGCGTACCAGTCCTCGCCGCGGGTATCCGCCAGATGCTTCCAGGAGTCCGGGTCAGGAACAGGAAAGTTCTCCATGGAGGGCGTACCGGTGAAAGCGTCCTCCGAATAGCGGTACTGGCTTTTCGTGTTGACGATCAGCTCGTCTTCGGGATAAATCGCTTCCTCGCTGAATTCGCTCCATTGCGTTTCATCGACACAGTAATAGGTGACCGGCCGCGTCGATTTCCGGTACATCATGACTTCCCGGACGTTCCGTATGTTGCCCGATTCCGCGGGACGGATGTTGCTCTGCCGCGGTTCCCAGCTTTCGGATTCCAACAGGCCCCTGGCGCTGAGCTGGACGACGTGCTCCTCATAATAATAGGTGACACTGGTTCCGGCAAGCTTTTCCGTATCGCTGTCGGCGACATTTCTTCCGTTGCCGCTGAGCCAGCCGGAGGTGACCCACTCCCCGTACTCTTTTCGGAGGACGGTGAGCGCATCAGACAGATCCTTGTCGGATGAGATGACCTGAACCGTAAAGCTCTCCCTGCCCGTGTCCCTGTCAGCGGCGGTGCTGTGCCAGAGCAGGGAAACGCCCTGGGAGCGGGAGGCCATGTGCATGGGATAGTATTCCTTGATCGCCACTCTCAGCTCCAGAGCAAGATCAAAGCCCGCGTACGTGATGCCAAAGCCCCCCTGGCCAAGGGTTTTGCCGATCAGATATTTTCCGGCGTGGAGCAGGGTTCCCAATGGAAGCGCATAGGGCGGCTGGTCGTTGATGCCGTGGACCCGTCCGCACTGAGGGCAGACGTCCTCCCCGGGGCCGATTGGACGGAAGCAACTGTAGCAGTAGGCGGTCATTTTCTGGGATCACTCCTGTCTCATTTACAAAAAGCGGTGCGGAGTGGCTCCGCACCGCTTTTGTGGATTCTTGTTCTCAGTCGATCATGCTCTTCAGATTGGGGCTGACGATCAGAGTGGCCTCTGTGGCGGCCTGAATCTGCTCCACGGTGAACTCGGGGTTGTACTCGGTCAGCACGAGACCCTTGTCGGTGACCTCGATCACGGCCATCTCGGTGATGATCTTGGTGATGCACTTGACGGCAGTGTAGGGCAGACGGCACTTCTTCAGGATTTTGGGGCTCTGTTCGCCGGTCTTCTTGTTGGTAGCGGTGTGCTCCATGGCGACGATGACGTTTTTCGCGCCGACCAGCAGATCCATGGCGCCGCCCATGCCGGGCAGCATTTTGCCGGGGATCTTCCAGTTGGAGAGGGAGCCCTCCTCATCGACCTCCAGGCCGCCCAGGATCGTGGCGTCCACGTGTCCGCCGCGAATCAGGCCGAAAGAGGTGGCGGAGTCGATGAACGCGCCGCCCTTGATGACGCCGGAGGGGTTGCCGCCCGCGTCCACGTCGTGGATGGGGTCCGCCTTGCCGGCAGCGGAGCCGACGGTGCCGTTCTCCGCCTGCAGCGTCACATGGATGCCCTCGGGCAGATAGTTGGGAACCAGGGTGGGCAGACCGATGCCCAGATTGACCACGTCGCCGTCCTTCAGCTCTTTGGCGACACGCTTGGCGATAAAGCCTTTGATTTCAGACTTTTCCATCAATATTTACCTCCCTCAACGACATAATCGACCAGCATACCGAACGTACGCACATCCTCAGGCGTGATCTCGTCCACGATCTCCTCACCCTCGGCGATGACCGTATCGGCGGCGGTGGCCATGACGATGTTGAAGTTGCTGGTGGTGCCCTTGTACCACACGTTGCCGGCCTTGTCGATCTTCGCGCCGGCGATGACGGCAAAGTCCGCATGCAACGGAGCCATCAGCAGATAATCCTTGCCGTTGATGGTCTGCTTGCCCAGGCAGAACGGGCTGTCCTCGATCTCGGTGCCCACGCCGGTGGGAGTCAGCACGCCGCCCAGACCAGCGCCGTTTGCCCGGATCATCTCGGCCATGGAGCCCTGGGGGAGCAGATCCACCGTCAGGGTGGGGGGATCGTCCTTCATGCTCTGCTGGGCGACTTCCTTGTTCAGGCCCACATGGGTGGCGATCAGGCGCTTGACCTGGTGATTGTGGATCAGCTTCGCCACGCCGTAGAAGTCCTCATGGCGCAGGGCATAGAGGGGATGGGCCTCGGTCAGGGGCATGGAACCGTCGTTGCAGATGATGGTCAAGTCCTTGACGCCGCTCTTGCTGAGCGCGTCGATGAACGTGTGGGCGCTGCCGCAGCCCATAAAGCCGCCGAACATGACGGTAGCGCCGTCGGGGATCAGCTTGACAGCCTCCTCGATAGATACAAACTTAGGCATATAAATCAATCCTCCTGATTTGTACGATTGTACGGTTTAAACGGGATGGCTCAGCACTTCTCCCAGATGGTGGCAACGCCCATGCCGCCGCCGATGCAGAGAGTGGCCAGACCGCGCTTCACGTCGTCCCGCTTCATCATCTCGTGGATCAGGGTGACGATGATGCGCGCGCCGGAAGCGCCGACCGGGTGGCCGATGGAGATCGCGCCGCCGTTGACGTTGACGCGGTCCATATCGAAGCCCAGCTCCCGGGCAACGGCGATGGACTGGGCGGCAAAGGCCTCGTTTGCCTCGATCAGGTCGATGTCCTTGATGGTCAGATCGGCCTTCTTCAGCGCCTGCTGGGAGGCGGGCACGGGGCCGACGCCCATGATCTTCGGGTCCACGCCGCCCTGGCCCCAGCTCACCAGCTTGGCCATCGGCTTCAGACCGTACTTTTTCACCGCGTCGCCGGAGGCCAGGACGATGGCGGCGGCGCCGTCGTTGATGCCGGAGGCGTTGGCGGCGGTCACGCGCGGAGTGCCCTTGTCGGCGGCGTCCTGCGCGCCGGTGACTTCAAAGGTGTGGGTCACTTCGGGGGCGGGGGATTCCTTGCTCAGGGGGAAAGCGCCCTTCAGCTTGGCGATGCCCTCGGCGGTGACGCCGGCGCGGGGGAACTCGTCGCGCTTGAATTCCACCATCTGCTTCTTGACCTTGATCATCACGGGGACGATCTCGTCGTCAAACTTGCCGGCGGCCTGGGCGGCCTCGGTCTTCTGCTGGCTGGATGCGGCAAAGGCGTCCTGCTCGGCGCGGGTGATGCCCCAGATGTCGTTGATGTTCTCGGCGGTGGTGCCCATGTGATAGTCGTTGTAGGCGTCCCACAGGCCGTCCTTGATCATGGTGTCAACGACTTTCTTGTCGCCCATGCGGGCGCCCCAGCGCTCGTTCATCAGGGCATAGGGGGCGGCGGACATGTTCTCGGTGCCGCCGCAGACGACGATGTCGGCATCCTCCGCCAGAATGGCGCGGGCACCCTCGATGACGCTCTTCATGCCGGAGCCGCAGACCATGCCCACGGTGTAGGCGGGGACGGAATAGGGAAGACCGGCCTTGATGCCGACCTGGCGGGCCACGTTCTGGCCCTGGGCGGCGGTCAGGATGCAGCCGAACATCAGCTCGTCCACCTGCTCGGGCTTCACGCCGGCGCGGTTCAGGGCCTCCTTGACGACCACGGCGCCGAGCTCAGGAGCGGGAACGTCCTTCAGGCTTCCGCCAAAGGAACCCACGGCGGTGCGGCAGCAGTTGACCAGATAAATGTCTTTCATAGCAACTCCTCCATATCGGCCCTTTCGGGCAAAATTGATAAAAAAATCCAACCGTGATTATAAACCACTGTGCAAAAAAAATCAAGCGTTCCATACAAAAAAGTAAAAAGAATCGACCGTTTGTCCGCCTTGTTTGAAAAAACGCTCCCGCACGCTCTCCCCGAACGGGACAGGTGCGGAAGCGGTGATCGGGCGGTTTTTAGGATTTGCTCAGAAATAGATGTCAAGATTCTGGCGCAGGATCAATTGTTCTGCGCAAGGCGACGGAGCGCAGCGATACTTTGTGTATCGCAAGCGACGGCAACGAAGCGAAGGGCAATTGAGACAAGCCAGAAATTGACAGTTGTTTTTGAGCGAATCCTTACATCAGCGGCGCGAGAAATTTCAACAGCGCCCCCGAGAGACGGTAGGAGAATCGCTCCCGGCGCATGGTCTCCGGCGTGACGGGGGCGGACTGGGCAAGCGTTTTTTGAAAATCCGCTTCGATGTCCCCGATACAGGCAGCCCTGTACAGATAGGTGGCGCACTCAAAGTGGTGGTACAGACTGCGGTAGTCCAGGTTGATCGTGCCCACCACGGCCTTGGTACCGTCGCTGACAAAGACCTTGGCGTGGACGAAGCCCGGCGTGTACTCGAAGATTTGAACGCCCGCATCGGTGAGGGAGCGGTAGTGAGATTTTGCCAGGGCGTAGGCCATCCGCTTGTCCGGGATGCCGGGCAGGATCAGCTTGACGTCCACGCCCCGGTGAGCGGCGAATTTCAACGCCGTCTCCAGTTCTCCGTCCAGAATCAGATAGGGGGTCATAATGTGGACGTAATCGGTGGCCCGATTGAGGATGTCCATGTAGACGCTCTCGCCCACCTTTTCCCCGTCCAGCGGGCAGTCCGCGTAGGGCATGACGAAACCGGACGCGTCCTCCGGGACCGGGCAGACGGTTTCCAGCCAGGGGGCATACTCCGCGTCCTCCCGTCCGGCGTTCCACATCTGCAAAAACAGCAGAGTAAAGCTTTTCACGGCGTCGCCGCGGAGCATCACCGCCGCGTCCTTCCAGTAGCCGAAGCGCTCGATGCGGTCGATGTATTCGTCTGCCAGATTGACGCCGCCGTTGAAAGCAACTTTGCCGTCGATAACCGCGATTTTCCGGTGGTCCCGGTAGTTGTAATGGGAGGACAGCAGGGGCAGCAGGGGGGAGAAGGGACGGGCCCGGATGCCCTTTTCCTCCAAAAGCCTCCAGTAGTCCGTGGGGAGGGTGGAGATTTCGCACATGCCGTCGTACAGTACCCGGACGTCCACGCCCGCGGAGGCCTTGCGGATCAGGACGTCCAGGATCCTGCCCCACATATAGCCCTCGGAGATGATGAAGTATTCCAGAAAGATGAACCGTTCCGCCTGTTCCAGCGCATAGAGCAGGGCGGAAAATTTTTTCTCGCCGGAGGGGAAGTAGGTGACGGCGGTGCGTTTCCAGATGGGAAAGCAGCCGCTGCGGTTCAGGTAGCGGCAAAGATCGTCGGTGCCGGAGCCGTCGTGCTCCAGCTCCTCCAGCACGCCCTCGGGCTGGTTCAGGGAGAGGCGTGTGGCGCTGATTTCCTTTTCCACCATCGCCCGGACCCGGCGCTGTCCCAGGTCGGAGCGGGTGAAAGCCAGCAAAGCGGCAGCGGGCAGGGGCGCGACGGCAATGAGAAACATCCAGGTCAGTTTGGCCGTGGAGTCCATCTCAGTGTTGAACAGGTAGATCACCATAACCAGCGTGCCGAGCCACTGGAGGCTGGTGAGAAAGGGGTATTTCTGCGCCAGCCAGCCGTAGAAGCCCACGATGATGACCACTTCCAGCAGCAGAAGAATCAGGATGAGGAAAAAGCGGCTGAACACAAGCCGCAAAAGGCCCTTTTTCCGCTGTCCGGCCAGTCGGACGACGTTTTCGCGTTCACGGAATACCAAGAATGATCAGAGACTCCTTTCCGTCGGTCACGAATCAGCGCTTAAGGAAGCGCTGATTAAGTCCGGCAAGAGCAGATGTCGAGCAAATTTTCGCCGGATCAAGGCGCAAAAAGTGCAGGAATACTTTGTGTATTTCAAACTTTTTGCAACGCAGAGCCGGCGAAAATTTGCCGGCAGATGCCGAAGACGGATGAATCAGCGTTTCCTTAAAGCCTGTACAGCAGGTTGCCATAGCTGGGATAGGGCCATGCCTCCTTGCTGACGATGTCCTCGAGACTGTCGCAGACCTCCCGGACCCGCTCCATGGCGGGCATGACGGTCGTGCGGTAGAACATGGCCCGGTCGGAAAAGCCGGGGATGCCCGCAGCTTTTTCCACGGCGGCATCCAGGGCCTCCCGGCGGCAATACAGCTCATCCGTTCCCGCACAGACGCGGCCCAAAAGCTCCGTCTCGGTGCGGCAGGGGAGGGCGTGAGCGCCGCCGATGCGCTGTTTGGCGTCAATGGTCTCCGCCAGAAACCGGCCGTAGCCCAGAACCGCCGGCGTCACGTCCCGCCGGATCATCTCGCTCATGACGCAGGCGTCGATATTCATCTGGTTGCAGTAGTTTTCCAGCAGTACCTCCGCCACGGAGGCCATCTCCGTCCGGCTCATGACGCGGTGCCGCTCAAACAGATCCACGTTTTTTTCGTCCATCAGGTGGGGAATGGCCTCGGCGGAGGAGGGGTAGTTGCTGAGGCCCCGCCGTTTCGCCTCGGCGATCCAGTCCTGGCTGTAGCCGTTGGCGGAGTAGAGGATGCGGCCGTGGGCAAGCACGGTGGCGCGGATCAGTTCCTCCGCGGCGGCGGGAACGTCCTCCGCCTTTTCCAGCCGGTCGGCGAACTGCCGCAGGCTCTCGGCAACGATGGTGTTCAGCACCGTGTTGCAGTCCGCGGCGGACATGCTGCTGCCCAGAGAGCGGAACTCAAATTTGTTGCCCGTAAAGGCGAAAGGGGAGGTGCGGTTTCGGTCCGTGCTGTCCTTGGGGATGTCCAGCAGCGCGCCGCCCAGCCGCAGCATCTGCCCGGCGGGGTTGTTATACTGCTCCCGGGCGGCCAGAGAGCGGAGCACCCCCTCCAGGTCCTCTCCCAGGAACATGGAGATGATGGCGGGAGGGGCCTCAAACCCGCCCAGCCGGTTGTCGTTGCCGGCGCAGGAGACGGAGAAGCGCAGCAGATCCTGGTAGTCGTCCACGGCCTGGATCACGGCGCAGACGAGGGTGAGAAAACGCAGATTCTCCTCCGGCGTCTTGCCGGGGGAGAGCAGGTTGACGCCGGAGTCCGTCATCAAGCCCCAGTTGTTGTGCTTGCCGCTGCCGTTGATGAACGCAAAGGGTTTTTCGTGGAGCAGACAGGTCAGGCCGTGGCGCTTGGCCACTTTCTTCATGATCTCCATGGTGAGCTGGTTGTGGTCCACCGCCACGTTGCACTTCTCAAACACGGGGGCAAGCTCGTGCTGGGCGGGAGCGGCCTCGTTGTGCTCTGTTTTGGCCGGGATGCCCAGCTTCCAGAGCTCCTCGTTCAGCTCATGCATGAAATCCACCACCCGCAGCTTCAGCGCTCCGTAATAGTGGTCGTCCAGCTCCTGGCCCTTGGGGGGGCGCGCCCCAAGAAGCGTGTGGCCGGTGTAAATCAAATCCTTCCGCCGGTTATAGCGTTCCCGGTCCACCAGAAAAAACTCCTGCTCCAGACCCACTGTGGCATACACGCCGCCGCAGTCCATGCCGAACTGCCGCAGCAGCCGCGTCCCCTGGATATTCAGCGCCTCCATGCTCCGAAGCAGGGGCGTCTTTTTGTCCAGGGCGTGGCCGCCGTAGGAGCAGAAGGCGGTGGGGATGCATAGCACGTGGTCCTTGATAAAGGCGTAGCTGGTGGGGTCCCAGGCGGTGTAGCCCCTGGCCTCAAAGGTAGCCCGCAGTCCGCCGGAGGGGAAGCTGGAGCCGTCCGCCTCTCCCCGAATCAGGCTCTTGCCGTCAAACTCCAGGATGACGCCGCCCTCGCCGTCGGGATTCAGGAAGCTCTCGTGCTTTTCCGCCGTGACGCCGGTGTGGGGCTGGAACCAGTGCGCGTAGTGGGTCGCGCCTTTCTCCACCGCCCACTCTTTCATGGCCTCCGCCACGGCGTCGGCGGTCTTGCGCTCCATGGGGCAGCCGGTGCGCATGGTGCGTTTGAGCACCTGGAAGTCCTCAAAGCTCAGGTAGCGGCGCATGGCTTTTTCATTAAACACCATGGAGCCGAATTGTTCGGGGAGATTTGTCATCTGTGTTTCCTCCTTACAGGGGAGTTTTTTTGATCTGGGGGAAAGGGCGGGGGTATTTCCGCGGCGTCTCCTTTGTCTTCCGGATCACTACCACGCTGTGCTCTGTGGGCTCGCCTGGCAGGGCGTAGGGGAAAATTTCCTCCGCCTCGCCGCCCAACAGGGCGATAGCCCGCTCCGATTCCCGAAGCTCCTCCGCCGCCGCAGGGCCTTTGAGCGCCAGAAAGCGCCCGCCCACCCGGACGAACGGCAGACACAGCTCCGAGAGCACCCGCAGCCTTGCCACGGCCCGGGACACGGCGAAGTCATACCGCTCCCGCCGGTCGGAACAGTCCTCCGCCCGTGCGCAGAGCAGCTCCACGTCTCCAAGCTCCAGGCATGCGCACAGCCCCCGGAGGAAGTCCACCCGCTTGCGCTGGCTGTCCAGCAGCGTGAGGGAGAGGGAGGGGCGTAAAAGCTTCAGCGGCAGGCCGGGAAAGCCCGCGCCGGTCCCCACGTCGATGACGGAGGCACATTCCAGATCAAAGCGCTTTAGCGGCGCGGCGGAGTCAAGAAAGTGGAGCCGGGCGGAGTCCGCCTCGCCCCGGATGGCGGTCAAATTCATGACCGCATTGGCCTTTGTCAATTCCTCATAATAGATGCGGAACCGGGCCGGAGCTTCCGGGGAAAAGGAGATCCCCATGGTCTCCAGGCCCTCCCGCAGCATCTGTTCCAGCATGGCCTTCCTCTCTATACAGTGAATTCCGTGCCCGTGTGGATTTCCCGCAGTCCGTCGCCCATGATCTCCGCCATCATGGCCCAGGCGCGGCGGCCCGTGCAGTGTCCGCTGTAGAACACCGTGGGCATAACTGACAGCTCCTTTGCGGTTTTCCGGATGACCGTCTCCTCCTCCGGGGTGTAGTCGCCTTTTTTCATAAAGTGAAAGCCGCCGACCACGGCATCGGGACAACGGCCGTATTTCTCCCGGAAACGGTCCAGGAAATTCAGTACGCCGCAGTGGGCGCAGCCGGTGAACAGACAGTATTTCTCCCTCTCCCGGAGCACCAGGGCCTGCTCGTGGTCAAAGGAGTCCTGGAGATAGTTCTCTCCCTCCCGCCGCCGGAGCAAAAGGTTGCTTTTGGACCACAGCCGCCGCTCCGTCACGTTTCCAAAGCAGGAGACGCCGCCATCCAGATCGCGGTCACAGTCCAGCGGAATGGCCTGTGGGAGCGCGAGGACGGATTTTTCCATGCCGACGTACCTGGGTTCGTCCGGGTCCATGGCGTAGTAGTCCCCTCCCGCGCTCTTGCGGAGGTAGATGGGGACCCGGGGGTATCTGGCGGCAAATTCCGGGATGCCTCCTGCGTGGTCGTAGTGTCCGTGACTGAGAAATACCAGGTCCGTCCGGGCCAGGTCCACACCCAGCGTTTCCGCGTTTTCCAAAAACGCAGCGGTGGAGCCGGTGTCCGCCAGGACGCGGCGCGTCTCCGTCTCAAAATACACGCTCAGGCCGTGCTCACAGACGCAGCCGGGATGCCCCGCACTGTTTTCGATCAAAACAACGCCTCGCATGGCGCGCTCCTTTCAAGACCGGGAGCCGCCGGAACAGTTCCGGCGGCTCCCGCTTCCGGTCAAATCATCTCTGCGTGATATAGCCCTTGGCGCACAGCAGCTCCGCCAGCTCCACGCCGCCGCCGGCGGCGCCCAGAAGCGTGTTGTGGCTCAGTCCGACGAACTTGTAGTCATACTGGCTGTCCTCCCGGAGACGGCCCAGGGAGACGGCCATGCCCCCCTCCAGATCCCGGTCCAGTTTGGTCTGGGGCCGGTTGTCCTCCTCGAAATAGTGCAAAAAGCGCTTGGGCGCGGAGGGGAGGGCCAGGGCGCCGGAGCCGCTCTCGTAGCTGTTCCAGGCCTCCAGGATCTGCTCTTTTGCGGGCTTGTCGGCAAAGCGGACGAACACCGCGGCCAGATGGCCGTTGCTCACCGGCACCCGGATGCACTGGGCGGTAAAGCGGGGGGCGTCGGCGGTTTGAATGACGCCGCCGGAGACCTTGCCCCAGACCTTCAGCGGCTCGCGCTCGCTCTTCTCCTCCTCGCCGCCGATGTAGGGGATCACGTTGTCCACCATCTCGGGCCAGGTCTGGAACGTCTTGCCCGCGCCGGAGATGGCCTGATAGGTGCAGACCAGCACGTCGGTGATGCCGTACCTTCTGAGCGGGGTCAGGGCCGGAACATAGCTCATGATGGAGCAGTTGGACTTCACCGCGATAAAGCCGCGGGTCGTGCCCAGCCGTTTGCGCTGGTCGTCGATGACCGCAATGTGCTCCGGGTTCACCTCGGGGATCACCATGGGTACGTCGGGTGTCCAGCGGTTGGCGCTGTTGTTGGAGACCACCGGGCAGTCCAGACGGGCGTAGGCCTCCTCCAGCGCCAGGATCTCGTCTTTATTCATGTTCACGGCGCAGAAAACCAGGTCCACCGACTTCGCAATATCCTCCCGGTCCGCCCAGGCGTCCCGGATCACACAGTCCCGGTATTTTTCGGGAAAGGGAGTCTCGATGGCCCACTTGCCGTTCATCACATCTCCATAGCGCTGGCCCGCGCTGTTTGCGCTGGCGGCGATGACCTCCAGATCAAACCAGGGGTGGTTTTCGATCAGGGAGATGAACCGCTGGCCCACCATGCCCGTGCCGCCGATGACGCCTGCCTTGAACTTTTTCATGCTGGTGCTCCTTTCCGCCGCTGCGGCCAGACCGGCCGGTTCCGGTACCATCCGGCAGGAATCGGGGCAAAACCTCTTGCGCCCCGATAAAAATTCATATATAATACAGATCGGGAGATCGGGAAACAGAAAGCCGGATGATATGATTGCTGATTTTAACATTCCGCAATACCCATGTCAATAGGGCGGCAGCGCATATTTTTCCGGAAATCCGCCGTGCGCCGGAGGGAGAGAGGAGGCCGTTGCATGAATCACAGAATCAAATATCTCGCCGCCGCCGCGGTTCTCTCCCTGGGTCTGCTGCTGTGCAGCTTTCAGACGGGAGCTGCCGGGAGCTACTATGTGAACGGAGATACCGCCATCCTCGCCGCCCCGCTCAGCGGCTATTACGCCATCGGGAGCCGGGGCGTCGCCCGCCTTGCCCAGGGCAGCGTCACCCTGTTCACGGCAAACGGGCAGGTGACGGAGGAGGACAGCTACTCCGGCGGCGGAGGACTCACAGGGGACCAGGGACGGGTCAAGGTCGCCACGGACACTGTGCGCATTGCCCTGCGCTATTTTATGGGCAAGGAACGGGATTCCACCGTGGAGGAGGCCGTGCTGGAAAACGAGGAGGGCAGGGGCTTCGCGTTTGGCGTCCTGGGGGACGGCCGGCACTTTGTCCAGGCTTCGCCGGAGGCGTTCACGTTGGAGAGCCGAATCACCGTCCGGCCAGGAGAGGGTACCGGCGTGGCGGTCTATTCCGCCCAGACGGAGGAGCTGCTCTGGTCTGCGGAGGCAACCGGTCCCGGAGCATATCTGGCGGTGCGCCCCTTTACCGCTCTGGGGGAGGGGATCACTGCCTACGACGGCGCCCGCTATTATGGGGATTTCGCGTTCGCTATGCTGCGCAACGACAGGCTGACCGTGATGAACGTCCTGCCGCTGGAGCGCTATGTGGCGGGGGTCTGCGCTTCCGAGGTCGGAAAGGATTTCCCTGACGAGGCCCTCAAGGCACAGGCGGTGGCCGCGAGGACTTATGTCATGTACTTTATCCATCTGGAGACCTTCCACTATGACTTCGGCTTTGACGTGACCGCGGATGAGTACTGTCAGGTCTACCTGGGCCTTACGGAGGCGCCCTCCATCCTGTCTGCGGTGAAAGCCACGGAAAACCAGTATCTGACCTACAACGGCAGACTCATCGAAGCCCTGTTCTTCGCCGCCGACGGGGGCGAGACTCTGAGCAGCGAGGAGAAATTCAAGAACAAGCTGGACTACCTCCGGGGCGTGGTGGACCCCTACGAGGGGGCCGTGTGGGACCAGGGGCCGCGGGGCCACCGGGTGGGCATGAGCCAGTGGGGGGCCTATGCCATGGCTTTGAAATTCAACAAAACATACGAGGAAATCCTGGGCTTCTACTACACCGGTGTGGAGCTCAGCTATGGGTACCGATGAACAGAACGGATTTTTACTATGAGCTTCCCCAGCGCCTGATCGCCCAGACGCCTTTGGAGCGGCGGGACGCCTCCCGGCTGCTGGTATTGGACAAGAAAAGCGGCGGCATGGAGCACCGGCATTTTTACGAGCTGCCGGAGTATCTGCGCCCGGGCGACTGCCTGGTGCTGAACGACTCCCGGGTGTTGCCCGCCCGGCTCATCGGGCGGCGTCTCCCCGGCGGTGGGGTGAGCGAGGTGCTGCTGCTCTCTGACCGGGGCGGCGGCGTCTGGGAGTGCCTGGTCCGGCCCGGGAACAAGCTCCGGCCCGGGACCGAGCTCACCTTTGGAGACGGGGCCCTGACCGCCGTGGTCGAGGCGGCAGTCGAGGGCGGGAACCGGCTGGTGCGCTTTCGGTATGAGGGCATTTTCCTGGAGATTTTGGAAAAACTGGGGGAGATGCCCCTGCCCCCCTATATCCGGGAAAAGCTGCGGGACCCGGAGCGGTATCAGACGGTCTACTCCCGGGAATACGGCTCCGCCGCAGCCCCCACCGCCGGGCTGCACTTTACGCGGGAGCTGCTGGACCGTCTTGTTTCCATGGGCGTGACGGTCTGTCCGGTCACGCTCCATGTTGGCCTGGGGACGTTCCGGCCCGTGAAGGAGGACGACATTCTGGACCACAGGATGCATTCCGAGTTCTGCATCGTCCCGCCGGAGACCGCCGCCGCCGTCACAGACGCCAAACGGGAGGGCCGCCGGGTGATTGCCGTGGGCACCACCTCCTGCCGTACCCTGGAGAGCTTTGCAGCCCCGGACGGCAGTCTGGAGGCAAAGAGCGGCTGGACGGACATCTTCATCTACCCCGGCTATCAGTTCAAATGCGTGGACGAGCTGATCACCAATTTTCATCTGCCGGAGAGCACGTTGATCATGCTGGTCTCCGCCCTGGCCGGGCGGGAGAACATCCTGCGCGCCTACCGCGCCGCCGTGGAACGGGAATACCGGTTCTTTTCTTTCGGCGACGCCATGCTGATCCGATGATTTGCGGCATCGGGACGGGCCTGGTGTCCTTGGAACGGGCCAAGCGGCTGCTGGCGGAGCACGGTGGAGCCGTTCCGGAGACGCTGTTTTCTCCGGAGGAGCGGGAGATGATCGGCCGCAAGAGCGCTCCCGCTGCCTCCCTCGCCGCCAGGCTTGCGGGGAAAGAGGCGGTCGCAAAGGCCCTGGGTTCCGGCGCGGAGACGGTTTTGCCGCTCCTTGACATCCGCATTGCGGAGGATGGCTTCGGCGCTCCGACGGTGGCGTTTGCCGGCGCTGCCGCGCAAAAAGCGGAGCGGGCGGGCGTGACGCGCGCATTGCTGAGCCTTTCCTACGAGTCGGACTGCGCCGTGGCTTTCGCGGTGCTGGAGACCTAAGGAAGCGCTGAATAAATCCCCGCGCACGTTTGGCGGCAAATTTTGCGCCCGCCTGCGTTCCAAAAACCTTGAAATACACAAAGTATTCCTGCGGTTTTTGCGCCTTGGCGGACACAGAATCTGCTCGCCAAACGCACACGTTGATT
>JAFTBW010000011.1 GCA_017455015.1 Oscillospiraceae bacterium
CGGGGCGGCGGACAGAATGTGCGCAGCAGCCTGAAGAGCGCTCTGTCCCAGGAGCTGCGCGCCACCATGGGCACGGAAAGCCTGGACGCTCTGCGGGAGGAGATCCGCAGCGGCGCCTATCAGCCGGACCCTATGGAGACCGCAAAGCGAATCCTCCTGCGGGCGTGACCGGACAAAGGGCGATGAGGACGAAACGATGAACGAAACTTGGAACGAGATGTTTGCGTTTATGGACCGGCTTGGCGCGGTCCTGGACGATATGACCGCGATCCAGCGGGAAAAGGCCGACGCCGTGCTGCGGGACGATCTGCTGGCCGTGGACGGCTGCATGAAGCGGGAACAGGCCATCACGCTCTCCCTGCGGAGCATGGACCAGAAGCGGTCAAAGCTGCTGAACGCTCTCGGTCTGGGGGACGTGGCCGCCTCCTCGCTGCCGGCCCTCTGCCCGCCGGAAAAGCGCGCCGAGGCAAAGGCCGCGTCGGAGAAGCTGCTGCAGCGCTTTGGCGTCTACCGCAGCGCGGCCGATGCCGCCCGGACGGTGCTGGAGGTCAATCTGCACCAGATCGAAAAAATCATCGAGACCCGCTCCGACGGCGTTTCCGAGACCGGCAGCGGTCTGGCGGACATCCGGGCGTGATACGGAGGTAAGGCATCATGGGCAATGTATCGACATTCGGCACCTATACCATGGCGAAGCTGGGCATCTATGCCGCTCAGAAAGCTCTGGATGTGGTGGGAAACAATATCTCCAACGTGAATACCGAGGGCTACACCCGTCAGTATGTGGACCAGATCAGTCTGAACATGGGCGCGTCGGACCGGATGCTCAGCAAGCTGGACACGCGCATCGGCAGCGGCGCGCTGGTGGAGAGCATCTCCCAGCGCCGAGACGAGTATCTCGATCTCCGCTACCGCGCCAGCCAAAGCAGCGTGGGCGCCACGGAGACCATGGTGGACGGCCTGAACCAGATCGCCGACATCCTGGACGAGGTGAACAAGGGGGACGACGGAGCCGGCGTGCTGGAGGCCCGGTTCAACGAGATGATCCAGATGATGGAGCGCCTGAACACCGAGGGCGCGGGCAAGGACGAATTCGACACCCTGTTCCGTTCCTCGGCCGCATCTCTGGTGGACACCATCCGGTCCTATGCAGGCCAGTTGGACACGATCATGGAGACCCAGACCGACCGCCTCCGCAACCAGGTGGAGGAGGTCAACAAGATCATCGACCAAATCCAGGATCTGAACGTCTCCATCCGGCGAACGGATATCTACGGCGGCAACTGCCTGGAGCTGAAGGACGAGCGGAATCTGCTGCTGGACCAGCTCTCCACCTATATCAAAATCAACGCCAGCTATGAAAAGGAATATGTCGGTGAAAACCGTTATGTGGATAAGCTGGTCATCAAGACCGGGAACGATCCCCAGCGGACGTTCGTGGACGGCATCTTCGCCTCCCATTTCAGCATCCGGACCATCACGCCCACCGAGGATCGCGAGGTCCGGGACGCGGACACCGGGGAGCTCAGGACCATCACCCTGAAGGGCGAGCCCTATGAGGACCCCCTTTTCAATATCAACATCTCCGAAATGCGCGACCCGGACGGGCGTGTGAAGATCGTCAAGACCTACGACCAGGGTCCGGTGCAGGTGACCCAGGAGGAAAACCCGCCCGAGGGCAAGGAGCCCGAGCTCATCGCGGAATACGGTCCGACGGTTTATCCCACGATCTACACCACCGCGGAGCAGGCCGCCAACGCCCAGGTAAAGCTGAACGCGCAGCTTACAGGCGACCAGCGCTTTTTTGTGGACGAGGAGAGCGGCGAGAGCCGGGAGCTGAAATACGAGATCATGCACGACGAGAACACAAACGGGTATCTCGTCATCCGGACGGAAATCTTCCGGGGTGAGGTCCAGTGCAGCGACACGGAGCTTTACGGCGCGATCCAGTCCCAGCGGGAGCTGGTGACCAAATCCAGCGTGTTCTCCACAGCGGAGGAGCTGGAGGCCGATCCCAACGCCGCCACCAAGCGGGGCATCCCATACTATCAGAAAGCCCTGGATGTGCTGGCCAACCGCATGGCCACGCTGCTCAACGGCGCAAACGTCTCCACCAACGACGGCGGCGTGCTGTTCAGCAACACCGGCGACGCCGATACCTGGGGCCAGAGCGGCGAGGAGGGCGACGAGCTCATCAACGCCCACAACATCTCCATCTCCAAAAGCTGGGCCAACGGCTCTTTCCGGGTGGAGACAAGTCAGTACAAGGACGACCGGAGCACCGCCAAGGAGAATCTGAACCGCATCCTGAACATCCTGATCAACGACCAAGTATATGTGCCCCAGGCGGGCGGGCTGTACGATGACGCCGTCAGCACGGAGGTATTTTTTACCGGCACGTTCCAGGAATTGCTGACCAACCACATGAGCGGCACTCTGGCGGAGGACATCATGATCTCCCAGAGCATGCTGGAGAACCATGAGCTGGTTTCCAACGACCTCTACGTCAACCGGGAGGGCGTCTCCGGCGTGGACCTCAACGATGAAGCGATGGATATGATGGTCTATCAAAAATCCTTTGCGGCCGCCTGCCGCCTGATGACGGTGTATGACGAGATGCTGGATAAGCTGATCAACGGCACCGCGGTGTAAGAGGGGAGGGGAGCATATGTCTATTCGAATCACGACCGGCGGCGTGTACCACAATTATAAAAACAACCTCCACGCCAGCATGAAAACGTACAGCGACATGATGACAAAGGTGGAGACGGGCCGGTCCTTTACCAGCTACGCGGAGGACCCCGCCTCCGCCAGCCGGGCGTTTCAGCTCCGCCGGACCTATTGGAGGACCGGGGACCAGATCGACAACAGCAACTATCTGATCAACAAATACTCCACCGGCTGGGACGCGCTGGACAGCATTGTGGACGGCACCAGCGAGACCCCCGGCCTGGACGGCATCCGGGAGGCCCTCACCGCGCTCAACGGCACCGCGGGAAACACGCGGCACTCGCTGGGGACCACGCTCTGGAACATGTCTGAGTCCATCATGAAGGTGATGAACACCCGGTATGGGGACGAGTTTGTCTTTGCCGGGGCCGACGGCATGAACGCGCCCTTTTCCTGGGACGACAGCGGTCACATGTGCTATCGGGGCTTTCAGGTGAACGCCCCGAAACCGGTGACGGAGGAACAGTTTGCGCAGTGGAAGAATGACGGCGCGCTGAACAGCGGCAACATCCAGGATTACAACCAGTTTGTATATGACACCTATGACGTTACGGTCTGGGTCCCCTCTTACCTGGAGCGGCTGGAAGGCGCAACAACACCGCCGGCCGGCGAGGTCAAGAGCTTTGAGGACGCCACGTTTGAGGATTATCAGAAGTGGTATGTCAACACCTATGCCGCGGAAAAGCCCGCCTCCGGCGACATGGAGGAGATCCGGGAGGCCTACGCGAGAGCCGGACGCCGTTTTGGCGAGACAGCCTATGAGGACATCGGCATCGGGATGCGGGCGGACGAGGACGGCTACACCATCCCCGGCACCGCCTTTGACAGCGTGATCTCCGGTCTGGAGGTGCTGGGCTACGGCATGGAGACGGTGGAAGTGATTTATGACGATTATAACAAATACAGCTTCACCACCCAGGTCTCCAACAACCTGGCGGAGGTCATGCGGCAGTTGGCGCAGGTCTTTCTCGACTGTAACGAATTCACGGGAGAGTACAAGTCATACGAGGACCGGGCGCTGGCGGATACCCTGACCAGCCATCTGCAGAGCGCCATCAGCCACACGCAGGAGCAGCAGGTGGTACTGGACGGAAAGGTGGACTACCTTCAGAAAAACCTGGAAATGCTGACCAACAGCAAGGACAAGCTGGATAAGCAGATCGTGGATCTGGAGGATATGGACCCGGCGGACGCCATCACCAGCATGACGTGGGCCCAGTATTGCTATTCTGCGGCGCTGCGCGTGGGGCAGCAGATTTTGGGAGAGTCTCTGCTGGACTATCTGCGCTGAGCGCGGCTGCGGTATCGGGGCAGGCCCCCGTCGGACAGATTTACCGGTTGAATTGGAATAGGGAATATCTATCGGCAGGAAAGAAGCCGGGAAAGGGAGTGCTTGAAACATGTATCCTCTGATTGAGATCCAGACTGTACCCATTGAGATTCAGGTAAAAACCAAAAGCGCAAAGCTGGAGTATATCCGCGGTTCGGCCGAGATGGAGATCAGCCGCTCCGAGAGCGGAGACGTCAACGTACGAAGCCGCGCTGCGAGGTTTTCCCTGGATACCTTTGAGCAGAGAGGCGGCATCGCGCCGCGCCTCACCAACGCGCAGCCGGTCCAAACCGCCCCGCCCCAGATGCAGGCCCAGATGCAGCCCCAGCGGCGCATGCAGAGTGCGCAGGCCGCGCAAGCTCTGCAGTTTATGCAGGCATCCTATGAGGCCACGGACACGACTCTGGCCGGCATGGGCCAGATGACGGTAAACGCGAAGCTGGAACAGCCTGTGCTTCAGGATCAGACCGCCTCCACCGCCGCCGCCAACAGCGTGAGCGCGCAAACGGCAACGAATCAAACCGCCGAGACCTCCGAATGGGCCGACGGCGACATGCAGATCCGCTACCAGATGGATAAGGTCGTCTTTGACTGGAAGATCGAGAAGGGCAAGTTCAAATTCACCCCCGGAGACATTGAGATCGTGGTGAAGCAGCAGCCCGGCGTAATCATCAAATATGTCGGCGGTCCGCTCTATGTCCCGCCGTCCTCCGATCCGGAGTACGAGCCGGTGGACGTCAAGGTCTGAGATTCGGAGACAGACAGGAGGTCGGAGCCTTGAAAACTGAGACAAAATACTTTGGAGCAGTGGATTACGATCCGGAGGATATTCTCACATTCTCCCAGGGCCTCTATGGCTTTGAGGAGGAGCGGGAGTTTCTTCTCCTGCCCTTTGCCGGAAGCCAGGGGATGTTCTCCCTGCAAAGCCTTTCCACGCCTCAGCTTGCCTTTATTCTCATGGACCCCTTTGCGCTGGACCCGGATTACGCGCCGGTACTGCAGGCGGAGGAGCTGGAGAAGCTGGATGTCAGCGACAGCAGGGAGCTGTTCTTCTATGTCACCTGCGTCGCCAGATCCCCGGTGGGAGAGAGTACCGTCAATCTGCGCTGCCCCCTGGCCATCAACGGCGACAACGGCAAGGCAATGCAGGTGATTTTGGAGGATTCCAGGTATCAAATGCGGCACCGTCTGGCCGAGTTTGAGACAGAGGAAGAGGAAGGGGAGCCACAGCCATGCTGATACTGCGGCGCAAGGCGGGGGAGACCCTGCTGATCGGAAACGATGTCAAGCTTACCGTCATGGACGTCTATGAGGGAGGCGTGCGGCTTGCGATCGACGCGCCCCGGAGTATCTCCATCCTGCGCAGCGAGCTGCTGCAGGCCGCGGACGCCAACCGCGCCGCGGCAACGGCCCAGAGCGGCTCTGAGGAGCTGCTGGGGCTGCTGAACCGGAAAAAGCCGGAGCGCGAAGCGGCAAGATGATTTCAGAATGATTTTCCCCGCGAACGCGGCCTGCCCTTGACGGAGGATACCCATGGCTATCAGTTCCCAGCTTCCGCCCCTGATGGGGATGGGAGACAGCGACTCCCTGGCGGAGAACCTGCTGCAAACCCCCTTTGACGATCTGTACGAGACGGACCTGCGCACAGGCCGTTACCGCAGCATCTACCATATCGAAGGCAAGTACGCCGTCCCCATGCTGGAGGGCAGCTTTGAGAATCTGGTCCGCCATGCGGGGCAGTACCTGATCCGCGCGGACGGCAGGGAGGCTTTCGCCCGTTTCCTGGACCCCGCGGACGTACATGAGCGGCTGAAAAACAGTTCCGTCCCCGGCCTGCTCTGGACGGAGCTGTGGATGCGGACGGTCAGCGGCGACTATATCCACACCCTGCACATGCTGGCCGGAGGCGAGGCCGCGGGGCTGCCGGAGCACATCCTGCGCTGCTATATCTACGACATCTCCGCCCAGGACCGCCGCGTGGCCGTGAACATCCTGTCCGAGAAAGCCAACCGCTCCGGGCTGGTGCGCGACCCCCTGACGGGCGTGTTTCAGGAGCGGGACTTCTTCGCCCTTGCCCAGGAGCGGCTCCGCTCTCTGGAGGGCGAGTGGTGCCTGGTGGAGATTGACACGGAGCATTACAAGCTCTTTTCCGACTGGTTCGGCGTGGAAAAGGGCAGAGAGCTGCTGCGCCGCTACGGGGAGATCCTGCTGAACGCGGCGCTGGAGCGGGACGGTCTGGCGGGCTACCGGGGCACGGACCTGTTCAGCCTGCTGGCTCCCTACGACCGGCCCTGGCTGGAAACGCTGTACGTCTCCCTCCAGTCCACGGTCCGGGGGATGTGCGGCATGGAGGGCTTTGATCCCGTGTTCGGCATCTGTCTGATCGGCGAACAGGAGCGGGAGATGCCGGTCCTGGAGCTCTACAACCGGGCAGCCATCACCGCCGAGGAGATTGTGCAGCAGCACTCCGGCAGCATCCAGGTCTACGACGCGGAGCTGCACCGGAAGAACTCCCAGGAGTACCAGCTCTTGAACGAGTTCCAGAACGCCATTGAAAACGGGGAGATCAGCTTCTGGCTCCAGCCCCAGTGCAGCGTGGAGAGCCACCGCATCGTGGGAGCGGAATCCCTGGCCCGCTGGAAAAAGCCGGACGGGAGCTGGGTGTCCCCCGCCGTCTTTGTACCCGTACTGGAAAAGTACGGCGTCGTGACCCGGCTGGACCGCTTTATCTGGGATGCCGTCTGCCGCTGGCTGCGGAGCTGGATGGACCGGGGCCACCGCCCGGTGCCCGTCTCGGTCAACGTCTCCCGCATCGACATCGTGGACCTGGACATCCCCGCCTATTTCGGTGAGCTGGTCCGGAAATACGAGCTGCCCGCCGGGGCGCTGAAGATCGAGATCACGGAATCGGCCTACGTGGAGGAGAGCAGCCTGGTCCGCAGCACCGTCTCCCGGCTCCGGGAGCAGGGCTTCATGGTGCTGATGGACGACTTCGGCAGCGGCTATTCCTCCCTGAACATGCTCCGCAGCCTGAACGTGGACGTCATCAAGCTGGACGCCCAGTTCCTGCGCATGGCCGGCGAGGAGGCCCGGAAAGCCATCAGTATTCTGGAGTCCATCGTCGCCATGACCAAGAACCTATCCACCCCCGTCATTGTGGAGGGGGTTGAGACGCGGGAGCAGGAGCAGTTTTTGACCGAGCTGGGCTGCGGCTACATCCAGGGCTTCTACTTCTACCGCCCCATGCCCGTCATCGAATTCGAGGCCCTGATCCGGGACGAGGGGCGGGTGGACCGCCAGGGTTTTGTGTTCAACGCCAACCAGCAGCTCCACGTCCGGGAGTTTTTGAACGAGAACATCTACAGCGACGCGATGCTGAACAACATCATCGGCCCCGTGGCCTTTTACCGGCTCCACGACCGCAGCATCGACATCATCCGATACAACGAGCAGTTTTTCCATCTGGTGGGCATCCCCATCCAGGAGTTCAACAGCCGCATCTGCAACATTCAGGACTTCTTCTACCCCGGCGACGCGGAGCGGATGTTCCGGATGATGGAGCTGGCCGAGCGGGACCCCATGAACGGGGCTCGGGGCGTGGTCCGGACCTACCGGCCCAACGGCGTGCTGGTGTGGCTCTCCATTCATCTCTACTACATGGGGGAGGACGAGCAGGGCAAGACGTTCTACGGCTCCGACCAGGACGTGACCGAGCTGCAGAATATCAACGTGGACCTGCCCGGCGCATACTTTCGCTGCACCGCGGATGAGGAGTTCAGGTTCCTGTTTTTGAGCGAGAACTTCCTGAGCCTGACCGGCTACACCGAGGGGGAGATCCAGGCCCTCTACGGTGGCCGCCTGACGGCCATGGTCCATCCCGACGACCTGGAGAAGCTGATGGAGGACACGGCGGCTTTCCAGGCGGGCAGCATCGACAGCCTTCCGCCCTACCGGCTCCGGCGCAAGGGCGGCGGCTACATCTTTGTGGCGGAGCAGTGCCGCCTGACGGACACGTTCGGCACGGTCTGCTGGCAGAGCGTGGTCATGGACGTGACGGAGGTAATCCACGCCCGGCGGCAGATGCGGCTGCTGGCGGACTACTTCCAGGGCGCGATTTTGTTCCTGCACCGGCAGGACGGTGCTCTGGCGTTCGAGGTGGCGGTCTACGGTCTGGAGGAAAAGCTGGGCGTGGACGGCAAGACCCTGGAACGACTGCTCAACAGCGGCGAGCTGTGCCACTGGGTGGAGAGCGCCGACAGTCTGCCTGTGCCCGCAAGTCCGGAGGAGTGCGCCGCCTCCGCCCTCCGGGGGCCGCGTCGGCTTGTGTTCCGTCTGCCCTCCGGCGAGAGCTGCCGCATCAGCGTCAAAGCCGACGAGGTACAAGACCGCTCCGACGGCGTGGAATACATCCTGACCCTCCGCGAGACCCCCGGCGACGTGGAAGAGTGATATTTACTCACGAACGATAAACTTTGCCTACGGCAAAATTTATCGTTCCGTGAAAGGCTGCACTCCGTTCGCGCACTCGCTTCGCTCGCACACTCACTCCGCGAGAAGAATTTTTGACGAAAACGCGGTTTCCGTCAAAAATTGATTTGAATTGATTCGCCGCTGCGGCGGCGAACTCTGCGAGGCAACGATGGATTAAAGTGGAAGAGTATTTCGATAACGAGCATACATCCGGCTCAGGCCGCGCAAGGTGTTGCGCGGCCTGAGCCGGATGTTTTGCGTTTTCGCGCCTGTCAGCCCCCGGAGGGGAGGACGGAGAAGTGCATGAAGTCGAAGCTCATGCCGCCGCCCCAGCCTTTGGCCTCGGCGTCGGGATCGTTGGTGCCGCTGCCGCCCCAGCCCCAGCCGTAGTCTGCGAACGCCCGGACCACGCTGCCGCCGGGGGCGATGGAATAGGGGCTGGGCTCCGTCATCGTGCCGCGGTAGTACGCGCTGTCCCGCCCGCACCAGTTCAGCCCCTCCATGCCGTAGGGCCACCAGCCGTAGCCGCAGGTCACGATCTGGTAGCCGGCGCGGAAGTTGCACTCACAGTTGTAGTAGGGGTTGATGTCGATGGCGCAGCCCCAGGAGTGGCGCATGGTGTCCGTGTACCGCGCCCCGCCCACGGAGTAGCCGTAGATGGGAAAGCGCTCTTCGTCGTTGTAGATCTGCTCAAAGATCAGCACGATCTCGTCCGCCACCATCTTATTCACAGTGACGCCCATGGTGGCGCCGTACTTGTTGCCGGTCTTGTCGATGACCCAGATGGGGATGGTCACAGTCTCCATATAGGGGTCCGCCTGGGCGGCGGACCAGAAGCAGCTCAGGTCCGGGCTGCCGAAGAGCTTTGTACGCGCCTCCGCGTCCAGCTTGCCGTAGGCGTCGATATGGCCGTCCTGGAGCCACTGGGCAAAGGACTGGGTCATGCCGCCGGAGCTTACCTCCGTCACCGCGCCGGACTCGGAGGCCCAGTAAGCGGTCTGTCGGGAGTCTTTCCAATTGAGCTGCCGGTAGATCACCGTGACGGCCTGGGCCCTCGTCAGCGTGTCCGTCCCCCGGAAGCTGCCGTCCTCAAAGCCGGAGAGCAGTCCCTTTCCATATGCCTGCTCCACCGCGGAGACATAGCTGCCCGCAGCGCCCGCCGGGGCATAGGCGCTGATGCTGTCGTAGTCCGTGATGTGGGCGGAGGCGCCTAAAAGCGTGACCGCGGGCTCCATCTGCAGGTTGGTACAGGCGTTGGTCAGAATGACCGCCATCTCATAGCGGCTGATGGGCTGTTCCAGCGCCTCCCGGGTGCAGGGGAACATGGGCTCCGTCCCGGCGAAAGCGTCGGGGATCAGGACGTTGTTCTCCAGCGCCATGGTGTAATACACCCCCGCCCAGTGAATGTCGTCCCGGCTGTGGTCCGCCGTCCAGGCCTCCGCCGCGGTCATGCTCATTTTCAGGAATTCCCCCCGCAGCACCGGGTCCTCCGGGTGAAAGCGCAGGACCCCGTCCCCGTCGTCCTTGCCGGAGATGATGCCGGGGGTGTAGGTGCGGATTTTCAGCAGAGCGTCGGCGTACCAGGCCCCCTCGGGTACGTCCGGAAAGGGAGAGGGGTCCGCCGGCATGGCCTGCGCGCCCGTCAGCCCCGCCGCGGACATCGCCAGGGCCAGCAGCAGCCCCAGGGTGCACTTGAGGCGTCTGACCGCCCTGCCGGGTTTGGTTTTCTCTATCTTTTTTTTCATAATCTTTTTCTCCGTGATGCCAGCCTATCCCGATCTTTCGACTGTTTTCCCCTTTTTTAGCACAAAATTGCATCCAATCCGCGTCAAACAGCCTTTCAGACGCGCCTGAGCGCTCATGCGGAAACGCTGATCAAAGCAACGTTTCCGCAAGGCCTTTTCCAGAAACTGTGCCTTGTGCGCCTGGGCGGGGCGTGGTATGCTCTGAGCGGGTGATGAAAATGCGTTACGCGCAAAAGCTGTGCAGCAGCATCCGGGAGATGCCCCGGGGCGCTTACATATTTCTGAAAGGCGTGCTGGCCCTGGCCTGCCTGATGCTGACCGCCTCCGCCCTCCTGACAGCTTTGGGGGGACAGCGGACGGCCCATCTGGCCTTGGCCCTGCTGGAAACTCCCGCCGGGGTGCTGCTGCTGGGCGTCGTGGGGCTGGCCTTTCTGCTGGACCGGCTGGAATAGCCTTTCCCGGGCTGAGAATGCAGATTTTGGACAAATTGCGCAAATGCTCCGGACTTGCGCCGGAAAATTTAGTATAATTGTCACTTGCGAAAAACCGTAGTTTGAGCTATTATGATACGCGGGTTAGCACTCAGGTGATTTGAGTGCTAACCCGCCAAAGCTGTACGAGGTTCCCAACAACAGTACATTATTCCGAAAGGACGATAGGAGGCATATAGCAATGAAACTGAAACCTTTGGCTGACAGAGTGGTTCTGAAGCAGGTGGAAGCCGAGGAAAAGACCAAGGGCGGCATCATCCTCACCAGTGCCGGCCAGGAGAAGCCGGAAATTTATGAGGTCAAGGAAGTTGGCCCGGGCGGCTTCATCGACGGCCAGGAGGTCGAGATGGAGGTCGAGGTCGGCGACAAGGTCATCATGGGCAAGTACTCCGGCACCAACGTGAAGCTGGACGGCGAGACCTACACCATCGTGCGCCAGAGCGACATTCTGGCCATCGTCGAGTAAATCCGCGCCGGAACGGAACGCAGCCTGAATACGGAACGAACGGAACGAAAGGAAGTTATTGAATTATGGCAAAGCAGATTATCTACGGAGAAGAGGCCCGCAAGGCCCTGCAGCGCGGCGTGGACCAGCTCGCCAACACCGTCAAGATCACCCTCGGCCCCAAGGGCCGGAACGTGGTGCTGGGCAAGAAGTTCGGCGCTCCCCTCATCACCAACGACGGCGTGACCATCGCCAAGGAGATCGAGCTGGAGGACCCCTATGAGAACATGGGCGCGCAGCTCATCCGCGAGGTCAGCACCAAGACCAACGACGTGGCCGGCGACGGCACCACCACCGCCACTGTTCTGGCCCAGAGCATGATCGCCGAGGGCGTCAAGAACCTGGCCGCGGGCGCGAATCCCATGGTCATGCGCCGGGGCATCCAGAAGGCCGCCGACGCCGCCGTGGCCGCCATCCGCACCAACAGCCAGCCCGTATCCGGCAGCGAGGACATCACCCGCGTCGGCACCGTCTCCTCCGGCGAGGAGTTCGTGGGCAAGCTGATTGCCGAGGCCATGGAGAAGGTCGGACAGGCCGGCGTCATCACCATCGAGGAGAGCAAAACCGCCGAGACCTACACCGAGGTCGTGGAGGGCATGCAGTTCGACCGCGGCTACCTGAGCCCCTACATGGTCACCGACACCGAGAAGATGGAGGCCAACCTTGAGGATCCCTTCATCCTGCTCTACGACAAGAAGATCAGCAACATCCAGGACGTGCTGCCCCTGCTGGAGAGCATCGTCAAGATGAGCAAGCCCCTGCTCATCATCGCCGAGGACGTGGAGGGCGACGCCCTGGCCACCCTCGTGCTGAACAAGCTGCGCGGCACCTTCAACTGCGTGTGCGTCAAGGCCCCCGGCTACGGCGACCGGCGCAAGGAGATGATGGAGGACATCGCCGTCCTGACCGGCGGCA
>JAFTBW010000119.1 GCA_017455015.1 Oscillospiraceae bacterium
GCGGAGGAACAGGCCGCGCCGCATGAGGGAAAGCCCGTCCGAAAGGCGAAAAAAGCGGACAAAGCGCAGACAAAGAAGCCTGAAAAACAGTACACCCAGGACACTGACACCGGAACGGTCAGAACCAGGTTGCGGTTTTCGAAACGAAAGCTGCCGTCCAGACTGACCCATGCGGTCAAGACCGTACCGGCACATGTCGGTTCCGTGTCTGTCCGGCAGCAACAGGACGACAACGCAGCGCTGGATGCCGTGCAAGCCACAGAACGCGGGGCGGCATACGGGACACGGCTGGCGGAGTCCGCCTCCCGCGTCCGGCAACTCCGACTCCATCGCCATGGAACGGAACGCCGCACGGAACAGACCCAGCCGGAGCAGCCCGGCAGCAATCCCGCCTCCAAATGGCAGCAGCGACAGGCCATCCGCAGGCAGTACGCCGCCGCGAAAGCCGGCAGAAGCAAACAGACGGAGGAAGCCACGGCCAGGGCTGCGGAGGCGGCCAGGGCTACGGCAGAGAAGACCGGCGCGTTTGTCCGCCGCCACGGGAAGGGTTTTGTCATCTTCGGCGTCCTGGGGCTGCTGCTGGCCTTTCTGCTGAGCGTCTTTTCCTCCTGCGCCGTCCTGCTGCAAGGCGCGGGCTCGGTTCTGGCGGGCAGCAGCTATCCCTCCGAGGACGCGGACATGCGCGGCGCGGAGCGCGCCTACCGCGCCATGGAGACGGAACTGGAGGCTTACCTGTACAGCTACGAGGACAGCCACGACTATGACGAATACCACTACGCGCTGGACAGCGTCGGCCACGACCCCTATGTGCTGATCTCCATCCTCACCGCATGGAAAGGCGGTGCGTGGACGCTGGAGGACGTGACGGACACGCTGGAGACGCTCTTTGATCTGCAATACCGTCTCCAGATAGAGGTGACGACGGAGACGCGCTATCGGACAGAGACCTTCATCGACGACGCGGGCGACGAGACCGAAACCGAGACGCCCTACAGCTATTCCATTTGTTCCATCACCCTGGAGAACGCCGACCTCTCCCACCTCCCGGCCACGGTGCTGGACGAGGATCAGCTGGCCCTGTACGCCGCCTATATGGGCACCCTGGGCAACCGGGACGACCTGTTCCCGGACTCGCCCTATGTGGCGCGGTACAGCAGCGGCTACGGAGACTATGACATTCCAGAGGCACTCCTGGACGATGCGCGGTTTGCGGCCATCATCACCGAGGCGGAGAAGTATCTGGGCTATCCCTATGTCTGGGGCGGCTCCAGTCCCGCCACCTCTTTTGACTGCTCCGGCTATGTGTCCTGGGTCCTCAATCACAGCGGCTGGAACGTGGGGCGGATGACCACGGACGGGCTGTACGCGCTGTGTACGCGGATCCCCTCCGCCTACGCCCGCCCCGGCGACCTGGTGTTCTTCCGGGGCACCTATGACACGCCGGGAATCAGCCATGTGGGTATCTACGTCGGCAACGATGTCATGCTCCACTGCGGCGATCCCATCTCCTACACCCATCTCAGCGCCAGCTATTGGCAACAGCACTTTGCAGGCTACGGACGCCTGCCCTAAGAAAGGAAGCGTTTTCATGAATCCTAAAATCATCAGGCTCCGGGAGGAGCACGCGAAAATCAAAGCGAAAATCAGCAGACTCAGCGCCCGAAGCCGGGACCTGGAGAAACAGATCCTGGCGTTGGAGAACACCGACATCATCGGCCTGGTTCGCGCCCAGGGGCTCAGCCTGGAGGACTTCGCGGAACTGATGCGGAGTCTGCACGACGCCGCGCCCACGGAGACCGAGGAGGAAGACGAAGATGCGGCGTGGTAAGCTTCGTGTCCTCCTGGCGCTGCTGACCGTGCTGCTCTGCGCGGCGGCCATGTCCGTCACGGTCTTTGCCTACGGCGGAGATTCCAAAGGGAATCAGCCGCTGTTTGCGTATCCGGTGGAGGAAGACGACGAGGATACAAACCTCGCGCTCCGTAACTTTCTCAACAGTCTGACGGAAGCCTTTACCCCGGACGGCAATCTGTCACTCATCGACGATTTCCGCTATTCCGGCCTGGACGAGGACGGGAACAGCATCGGCAAGCAGTTCCTCACGGTCCAGAGCAAGAGCGGCAACTACTTCTTCCTCATCATCGACCGGGCAGCCGACCGGGAGAACGTCTATTTCCTGAACCTGGTGGACGAAGCCGACCTTCTGGCCCTGATGGACAGCCCGGCCACGGAACCGCCCGCCGTCTGCACCTGCAGGGAACGCTGCTACGCCGGGCATGTGGACACCACTTGCCCGGTCTGCGCGGTCAAGCTGCGCGAATGCCTGGGCAAAGAATCCAAACCGGAGTCCACGGCAAGCCCGGAAGTCGCGGAGCCGGAGCCTCAGCCGACGAAAGGCGCGATCCATCCCGCGCTGGCGCTTGTCCTGCTCCTGGCGCTGGGCGGCGGCGCGGTCTACTTTTTCCGCAAGTGGAGAGCGTCGGGGAAACCAAAGACCAAAGGCGATGCCGACCTGAGCGAATACGAATTCGGGGAGGAAGACGCGGAATATGAGTTTGAGCAGGAAGAGACGGAAGGACAGACAGACGAAGATGAGGACGAGCGCGCATAAACTGCGTACCATCCTCTCACAGAACAAGGCAGCCCCACGGAGCTGCCTTGTTTCATGCCCGAAAGGAGGCAAATCATTGCATCAACTTGTCATCGCGGAAAAGCCCAGTGTGGCCCGAAGCATCGCCGCCGTTCTCGGAGCGACCCAAGGGCACGAGGGCTATCTGTCCGGGGGCGGCTCTATCGTCTCCTGGTGTTTCGGCCACCTGGCGGGGCTTTCTGACGCCTCGGCCTATCACCCCGATCTCGCCCAATGGAGGCTGCGGGACCTGCCCATCCTCCCGGACCCCTTTCAATTTACCATTGCTCCGGACAAGCAGAAGCAGTTTGCCGTATTGCGGGAGCTGCTGTGCGCCCCGGACGTTTCGGAGGTGGTCAACGCCTGCGACGCCGGACGCGAGGGGGAGCTGATCTTCCGCACTGTCTACGAGCTGGCGGGCTGTACGAAACCCGTGAAGCGCCTGTGGATCTCCAGCATGGAGGACGGCGCGATCCGGGCGGGCTTTCAAAACCTGCGCCCCGGCGGGGACTATGACGGTTTGCACCAGTCCGCCCTCTGTCGGGCAAAGGCGGACTGGCTGGTTGGCATCAACGCCACCCGCTATTTCTCCCTGCGCTATGGTCGGACCCTGCACATCGGACGGGTCATGTCCCCGACGCTGGCCATGCTGGTCCGGCGGGAAGCGGAGATTGCGGCTTTCCTGCCGGAGCCCTTCTACACGGTGCAACTGGACTGCGGCTTTCCGGCCACCACGGAGCGCCTGAAAGAGCGAAGCGCGGCGGACGCTGTCGCGGCGGACTGTGAAAACAGGGCGACGGTGACACGCATCGAGCGCCGGGAGCGAAGCGAAAAGCCCCCGGCGCTCTACGACCTGACCAGCCTCCAGCGGGACGCCAACCGCACGCTGGGCTATACGGCCCAGCAGACGCTGGACTATCTGCAAGCTCTCTATGAACAGAAGCTTTGCACCTATCCCCGGACGGACAGCCGCTTTCTCACCGACGATATGGAAGAAAAGGTCCCGGCGTATGTGGCGGCGGCCGCCACCGTATGCGGTCTGGCAGAACCCGCGCACGTCAACGCGGGGCAGGTCTGCGACAGCAAAAAGGTCAGCGACCACCACGCAATCCTGCCCACCCTCAGCGCCGAGCGCACGGACCTGAACGCCCTGACTCTGGGGGAACGGGAGGTTCTGAAGCTGGCGGCGCTGGGCCTGCTCCGGGCGGTCTCGGATTCCTATTGTTACACGGAGACCGCCATAGAGCTGCGCTGCGGCGAGCAAAGCTTTACGGCCAGAGAAAAAACGGTTTTGGAATCTGGCTGGAAAGTCTACGTACAGCAGCAGGAGGAACACACCCTGCCGGACCTGGCTGAGGGTCAGGTGCTGCCCGTCACCGCCGCCACGGTCAGGGAGGGAAAGACAACGCCGCCAAAGCACTACACCGAGGACACGCTGCTCCGCAGCATGGAGACAGCGGGGGCCGGGGATATGCCGGACGAGACCGAAAGAAAAGGCATCGGCACCCCCGCCACCCGCGCCGCCATTCTGGAAAAGCTGGTGTCCTCCGGCTTTGTGGAGCGAAGCAAGGCGAAGACGAACACGGCGCTGCTCCCCACCGCCCTGGGCACGGCGCTCATCACCGTGCTGCCGGAGGCGCTGAGTTCTCCGAAACTCACGGCGGAGTGGGAACAGCGGCTGCAAGAGATCGCACGGGGCGTCCTGTCCCCGGCGGATTTTCTGGCGGGTATCGCCGCCATGCTGCGGGAA
>JAFTBW010000120.1 GCA_017455015.1 Oscillospiraceae bacterium
CATTTCTTTTTCGTGTTCTCGGAGCTTCTGTGCGTTTGGAGTAAGTGCGGAGCAGTTTTTCCCCTTTGGGGTATCCATGATTATCTGAACTTGGGCGGTAGATGGCCTCACCCACCACCGCCCTTGCGGGAGACGGGCGGCGGTCCCCCCTCCCCCTGATGGGGGAGGGAAAGGGTGTGTTGCTTTTCCGTGAGTGCGGCAATTCCAACCGCTCAGGTAGAACATGCCCCCCGCATGTTTTCTTGACGGAACCAATGGCAAAAATGGATTTCATTTTATTCCGCGCTGCGGCGCGGAACTCTGCGAGGCAGCGAGGGGAATACGGAAAATAAATTTGACCGCGAGTATAACATCAAGGGAGGATGCTCTATGAGCGAAGCGACAAGGGCGATCATCGCCCGGTTGACACTGGAGGAAAAATGCGCCCTCTGCGGCCAGGCGGACGGCAGCTTTGGCCGGGTGGAGCGGCTGGGTCTGGCCGGCTCCGTGCCCCAGGACAACTCCCGGGGCGGCGGGGACTACTTCACCTCCGGCGCGCCAAAGGAGGGGGACGGGGAGTACCATCCCGTGGCCTTCCCCACCACCGCCAGTCTTGCCATGAGCTGGGACAGGGACCTGTCCTGCGCCACCGGCAGCTATTTTGCGCAGGAGTGCCGCGCCAACCCCGCGGGACCGGTGAACTGGCTGTTCCGCCCCGGCGTGAACATCAAGCGCAGCCCCCTTTGCGGGCGCAACTTTGAATACTTCTCCGAGGACCCGGTGCTGGCGGGCAAGCTGGCCGGGGCGTACATCCGGGGCGTTCAGAGCCAGGGCGTGGCCGCCACACTGAAGCACTACCTGTGCAACAACCAGGAATTTGAGCGCATGACCACCGACGCCGTAGTCAGCGAGACCGCCCTGCGGGAAATCTACCTCCGAGCGTTCCAGATCGCCCTGGAGGAGGGCGCGCCCTGGTCCGTCATGTCCTCCTACAACAAGGTGAACGGCGAGTGGGTCAACTCCAACCCCCATGTCTGCGAGCTGCTGCGCCGCGACCTGGGCTACGAGGGCGTGGTGGTCTCGGACTTCGCCGCCGTCCACCGCAACAAGGCCGCCGCCCACGCCTGCGGGATGATGGACGCGGAGCTGGCGCCCACGGAAATCCACTCCGGAGAGCTGGCGGAGGCCGTTCGCTCCGGGCTTGTCAGAGAGGCGGACATCGACCGGAGCCTGGAGCGGCTGCTGGACCTGACGGAGCGGCTCAGCCGCCTTTCACCGGCGGAAATCGACCTGCCCGCGCTGCACGAGCAGGCCCGCAAAGCCGCCGAGGACTGCACCGCGCTGCTGCAAAACGACGGGACCCTGCCCCTGACGCCCGGCGCGGAGGGCCTGCTGGTGCTGGGCGCGCTGGCGGAAAAGCCGGTCTTCATGGGCGGCGGCTCGGCGCACATGAACGGCTGGCGGGTGGACAGCCCCCTGGAGGCCCTGCGTACCTTCGCGCCCGGTTTGGACTACGCGGAGGGCTATCCCGTGGCCGTGGGCTTTCCCCCTGCGGAGAAGACGGACGAGGCCCTGCTGCAAAAGGCTTTGGAACAGGCGAAAGCGGCGAAGACCTTGCTGGTTTTCGCGGGCCTGAGCTTCGGCTACGAGTCCGAGGGCTACGACCGGGCGGACCTCTCCCTGCCGGAGCCCCAGCGGGCGCTGCTGGACGCCCTGTGCGAGCTGGGCAAGCCCCTCATTCTGGTGCTGTGCGCCGGCAGCGTGGTGGATGTCTCCCCCTGGGCGGAGAAATGCGCCGCCATTGTGTACCCCGGTCTCGGCGGCGAGGCGGTGGGAACTGCGCTGGCGAACGTTCTCTTCGGCGTTTCGGAGCCCGGCGGGCGTCTGGCGGAGACCTGGCCGGTCCGGGAGGAGGACTGCCCCGCCTACACCGGCTTTGCCCGCAGCCTGACGGACGAGCCCCGGGTGGTCTACGGCGAGGACGTGTTTGTGGGCTACCGCTGGTTCGACCGCCGCAAGCTCACGCCTCTGTTCCCCTTTGGCCACGGCCTTAGCTATACGCAGTTCGCGTTTGGACAGGCCGTGCTCTCCGCTCCCGTCTGGCGGGAGGGGGAGCCGGTCACGCTGCGCGTACCGGTGCGAAACACCGGGTCCAGGCCCGGCTGCGCCGTGGTCCAGCTCTACGTCTCGCGCCCCGGCGGACCGGACAAGGAGCTGAAGGATTTTGCAAAGCTGCGTCTTGCCCCCGGCGAGGCGGGGGAGGCAGTCTTCACTCTGAACCGCCGCGCCCTGGAGCACTTCGCCCCCGGACGGGAGAAGTGGATCGTCTCCGAGGGGGAGTACCGCATCTCCGTCGGACGGTCCGCCGGGGATATTCTCCAAACCCTGCCCCTGCGGGTGGAGAGCGGCGAGCTGCCCTTCGTCTGCACGGAGATGACGCCCCTGTCCTGGCTTCTCTACAATGAGAAATTCTACCGGGTCCTGGAGGGTCTCTCCCCCGAGGCCGCCGTATCCCTGCGCGGGATGGCCGCCTCGGAATTCGGCCCTCTGGTGGTGGGTCTCCCCTTTTACAAGCTGTCGGAGGGCTTCACCGGCCCCGCCGCTTTCACTCCGGAGGATATCCGCCGGATCGTGGAGGAGATGAACCGCTGATCACAACAGAATCGAGGAAAAACAATGGCATTTACCTTTCAAAAAAACACAGAGGTCCGCTTCCGCAGGGACGAGGCCCTGCTGCGCCGCGCGGAGGAGAACCGTCCCGCGCTGCGCTACACCCAATTCCGCCCTCTCGGCACGGTAAAGCTCACGCAGGACCCGGAAAAGCTGGGCGGCGTCTGGACAGCGCCGGACAGCGCCGGAGCGGCCCTCATGGCAGAGGGCATGGGCAGGGGCGACGCGGTGATCCTGGATTTCGGCGCGCCGCTGGTGGGCCGCTTCTCCGTCGGCATCGACTCCGTGGGGAGCCCCATGGACGCACCCCTGACCCTGCGCCTGCGCTTTGCCGAGCTGCCCTTTGAACTCAGTATGGACAACAGCAGCTACGACGGCTGGCTCAGCTCCTCCTGGTTCCAGGAGGAGACGGTCCATCTGGACACCCTGCCCGCCCGCCTGGAGCTGCCCCGGCGCTACAGCTTCCGCTATGTGGAGCTGCGGGTGCTGGACACCTCCCCCAAGTACCGGGCCGTGTTCTCGGAGCCGGTGGGACTGGCCCAGACAAGCGCGGACCGGTCAAACCTGACGGACCGGTCCTGCGGGGACGCGCGGCTGGACGCGATCTGCCGCGCCGCGGAAAAGACCCTGGAGAACTGCATGCAGGAGGTCTTTGAGGACGGCCCAAAGCGGGACCGCCGGCTCTGGCTGGGGGATCTGCGGCTGCAGGCCCTGGCAAACTACGCCAGCTTTGACCAGAGGGAGCTGGTGCGGCGCTGCCTCTACCTCTTCGCCGCCCTGCCCACGGAGGACGGGCGCATCACCGCCACCGTGTTCACCGCCGGCGAGGTCATCCCCGACGACACCTTTTTGCTGGACTACAGCCTGTTCTTCGGCGTCGCCCTCCACGACTATCTGACGCGCCACTGGGAGGAGCGGACCTTTGCCGAGCTCTACCCCGCCGCGAAGATGCAGACGGACACGGCATTGCAGTGGCTGGACGGCGACGGCTGCTTCCACGCGGAGCGGGCCTATCAGCCGTTCCTGGACTGGGGGAGAGACTACGACATCCGGTGCGCCATGCAGGGGGTGCTTGTCTTCGCCCTGCGGCGCTTCCTCTGGCTGGCGGAGAAGGCGGCGGACCCGAAGCTGCCGGAGTACCGCGAACGCCTGAACGCCGCCGCCGCCTATGCGCGCAACGCGCTGTTCGATGCGGAAACGGGTCTTTTTGTCTCCGGCCCGGCGCGGGAAACAAATCTCGCCGCCCAGGTCTGGATGGCGCTTGCGGAGGTCCTGCCGCCGGAGCAAAGCCACGCACTGATGGAGGCGGCCGCCGCCCGCTTTGCCCCCTACCGGGAGGCCCGTACCCCCTACATGATGCACCACGTGGTCCAGGCCCTCTATGAGACCGGCCACCCGGACAAGGCAAGGCAGCTCATCCGCGACTACTGGGGAACCATGCTGGACATGGGCGCGGACACGTTCTGGGAGGCGTTCGACCCCGACCGGCCGGAGTTCTCCCCCTACGGCAGCCCGGCGCTCAGCAGCTTCTGCCACGCCTGGAGCTGCACCCCCATCTGGCTCATCAAGACATACGAAAAATAATGCTCTCACGAAAAAAGCACCCGCTGCACCCCGGGTAAAAGAATTGCTTTTATTTTGCCTGCCAATGTGCTATACTATCTGCAAAAAAATAGTCACGGAAAGGAGAGATGATGCGATGAGTTCTATGGAGGCGACGATATCCATGCTGGAAACCATGCCGGAAGAGGCGCGGCTGAAAGTGCTGGAGTTCACCAAAAAACTGTTTACCTCAGAGCGTCCCGCCAATCCGTATCAAGAGCTGACGGCAGCTCGGATTCTCGGCGAGCTGGAGGAATCCCGCAATCAGATTGCACGCGGCGAGGGGCTTGACATGGAGAGCGCGCTGGACGAGCTTGGGAGAAAACATGGTTTCATATAAGGTCATCGTTTCACCCGGGGCACTTGCGCAGTTGGACGACTATATCTCCTATGTGCATTACACGCTACTCAACCCGATTGCCGCGCAGAGTATTCTGCGTGACGCAAAAAAGACGCAGGATGCGCTTGCAAAGGTCGCGGGCAGCTTAAAGCTCTGTAGCCACCCAGCGCTTCACAAGCTTGGGTATCACGCAATCAAATTTGAAAAGCACGATTATGTGATGATTTATCGTGTAGACGGCGAGACCGCATACGTGGATGGAATCTGCCATCTGATGCAAGATTATGAAAACCTGTTTGCTTCTGAACAGCAACGATTGAAAAGAGAAGTGCAGGATCTCTGATTTGGAAATCCGCCGCCGAAAAGCTGGCAGACGCCACTCGGTTATCCGGGTGGCGTCTTGTGTGTATCATTACAGAGATATGAGAGCTTCTGCCGTTCTAATCCACAGGCTTTGTCATGTCGGAGACGTACTCAAAGCAGTCGAAGTCCGCGTACATCTCGTGGCGGATGCGGTCGGCGCAGGTGAGGCCAACCATGGTTCCGGTAAACTCGCCGTATTTGCAGTATTCGTCGGAGTATTTCGTCAGGTCGAAGTCCGGCCCGATGCGCCGGTACTCCTCCTCCCCCTCCAACCGCCACGCAAAATGGCAGCGCCGCCCCTCCAGGCACAGCCGCAGCCAGACCGCAGGCTCCGTGGGCACCGCCACCCGCTCGTCCTCGTAGACGGTCCGCACGCCGTTCTCCATCCGGGTCACGCTGAGCGCGTCGCTGTCCAGGGACTCGCTGCGGTATTTGCGGAGGTTCAGATAGTTCATATTGTCGTAGTAGAGGATCAGCCCGGCGGAATGTTGGTGGACTGCGGGGTGGAACTCCATCTTTGCGGTGACGACCCCGTAGACGCCGGTGAGCTTCCGGGCCAGGATGCTGACCTCGTTGAGGCTGCTGCGGGATTCCTGGCCGCGGATGCGCGCCCAGCCGGGCCGGGTCCTCAGGTCCACAAAACGCTCCGGCAGGATGCGCGGGGCGTAGTAGCCCGGGCGCAGGGTCTCGCTGTCAAAGCCGTCGAAGTCCGGGATGCCGGGCATCGGCGCCTCCGGCAAAAGCGGCTCCGGGGTCTCCGCCTTGGCGAGATTCGTGCCGTCTGCCATGCGCAGCCAGCCGTCCTCCGTCCAGACCATCTTCTGCACCGCCGTCTCCCGTCCCAGGGTGCAGCGCAGCTCGGGGACAAAGGGCCGGGCGCAGAGGTGAAAGAGGTAGGTCTCGCCGTTTGGCAGGTCCACATAGCTGCCGTGGCCGCATTTTTGGAGCGGGGCGTCGGGATTGTAGTAGCGGGGCTTGAGATGGTCCCAGTCGTGGCGCTCGTAGCTCCAGGCGGGCTGGCTGGTGAGAATGGGGTTCGCCGGGTCCTTGACATAGGGGCCGTCCACCCGGGTGGAGCGTGCCATGCTGACGCAGTGGTTGTAGCCCGTTCCGCCCTCCGCGCACATGAGGTAATAGTATTTCCCCCGCTTCGTCAGGTGCGGAGCCTCGATGCAGCCCCGGTCCGTCCCGCCCCACCAGATGCGCCTGGGGTATCCCACGATGGTTTTGGCACGGGGGTCGTACTCCACCAAACAGATGGCCCCGGGCTTCTCATAGTTCTCCCGGGTCTCCCAGTCCAGGCTCACCAGCCACTTGCGCCCGTCCGTGTCGTGGAACAGGGAGGCGTCAAAGCCGCAGGAGTGGAGGTAGACCGGCTTGCTCCAGGGTCCGGTGATCTCCGGGGCGGTGATGAGATAGTTGTTGATGTCGAAATAGCGGGCCTCCATGCTGTTCATGACGCCGTAGACGCAGTAGAAGAGGCCGTCTTCCTCGCACCAGGTGAGGCAGGGAGCCCAAATGCCCTTGGCGGAGGGCAGCTTCCGCAGGTCGGGGTTGCGGTCGTCCGTCAGAATGTGGGTCAGCAGCTCCCAGTGCTTCAGGTCCTTTGCGTGATAGACCGGCAGGCCGGGCAGCCATTCAAAGGTGGAGACCGCCAGATAGTAGTCGTCCCCCCTGCGGCAGACGCAGGGGTCCGGGTTGAAGCCCGGCAGAATGGGATTGCGGATCATGTCAGCCCTCCTCCAAAACGACGACGCCCCAGTCGGGCAGAATCAGGGTCTCCCCCGCGGCGCAGGACAAGCCGCTGCGCAGCTCTCTGCCGCTCCAGGGGGTGATAAACGGGCGGTCCTCGCGGCTGTAATTCATCACGAAATGCACCCGTTTGCCGTCCGGCGTCTCTCCGCTGCGCTCGCAGACGGGCCAGCGGTCCTCCACCGGCGGCGTCAGCCCCGCCTCGGAGGCGGCCAGCAGCAGCCAGTCCCCGGCGGCGTCCGCAGGCAGCACCGTACCCAGATACCAGGCCGAGCCCGCGCCGTAGCGGTTTTTCGTCACGGCGGCGTAATCGCCCCAATACTTGTGGGCATAGCGCGCTTTTACCTCCGCGCCCTCCGGTTCCAGCAGCTCCATCCAGTACTCTGCCGCCGCGCCCTCCACCGCAACGTCCACGGGGGCGGTGTAGCGGCTGTAGCGCATCCCGAAGACCTCCGTGAGGCCGTGGGGCTGGGCATCGGGCCAGACCTTGACGCTCCCGTCAGTGAAAAAGCTCCGGACCCCGGCAAAGACCGTGCCGCCGCCGGCGACAAAGTCCCGCACCCGCCCGATCAGCTCCTCTGAGGCGCAGTAGAGGGAGGGGAAAACCAGCATCCGGTAGCCGGACCAGTCCGTCTCCCGGTCAAAGATCACGTCGCACTCCAGGTTGCGGTCGCACAGGGCGTCGTAGAAGCGGTGGACGGCGGCGTGGTAGGGGAAATCCCGGTCCGTGGGGTAAAAGGCCAGGGCGCTGAGGGCCTCGTTGCTCACCACCAGGGCGATGGAGTTGCGCTTGCGCAGCCCCGCCAGCCGCGGGGCGAGGGCTTGCAGCTCCCGGACGGTATCCCCCACCTCCCGGAGCGTGGGATTCGGCAGAAAATCGTGACTGAGAAGACCTTTCCAGTAGGTCTCCCGCCCGTTGTGGATGCTGCTCCAGCTCCAATACATCAGCCCGCCGGCTCCGTCCGCGAAATGGGAAAAGGCCATCTGCCTGAGCTGGCCCGGGTAGGGCAGCCACTCCTTGAACGCCTGGGACTGGCTCTCGCAGACCAGATAGGACTCCCGCCCGCGGCGCAGGGAGCGGATCAGATCCCCGCAGAAGTGGATCTCCCGCCCGGTAAGACGGTCCTGGGCGGGACAGTAGATGTCCGTCCCCAGGAGCGTGACGGCCTCCTGGGCGTCGTAGTGGCTGATGTCCGGCTGCACGCCGCCGGAATAGCCGTTGCGCTTTTCCGGCTCCGGGCCGAAGACCCATTCAAAGTCGAAGTTCTGGGTGATGAACTGGTCCGGGCGCTTGTACTCCCGGACAATACCGCTCTGCCAGAGCAGAAACTCCGCCGCGATTTCCCGCCGGAACCGCTGAAACTCGCAGTAGTAGCTGCCGTTGTTGGCCCACTCCGGGTCCGGCAGCTCGTCAAAGGACGTGACGGAGTTGCTCCAATAGTTCAGCCCCAGGGCCAGATTCATGCGCTCCACGCTGCCCCAGCGCCGCTCCATCCATCTGCGAAAGCGCTCGAGTACTCCGGGGCCGGAGACGCCGTAGTGCTTCGTCTCATTGTCGATCTGGAATCCGATCACGTTCTCCCGGGCCGCGGTGTGGCGCACCAGGGCGCGGATGATCCCCTCGGCATAGCGGAGGTAGGTGGGGTTGGTGATGTCCATGTTCTGCCGGGGGCCGTAGTGGTTCCGGCCATGCTTTGTCAGCGCCAGCACCTCCGGGTCCATCTGCGCCAGCCAAGCAGGCACGGCGTAGGTGGGCGTTCCCACAATGACGCGCAGGCCGTGGCGCGCGGCGGCGTCGATGGCCCGGTCCACGTGGGAGAAGTCATATTCCCCGGGCCGCGGCTCCTCCACGCTCCAGGTGGACTCCGCAATGCGAATGGTGTTGAACCCCGTCTCCGCCATCATCTCCATATCCCGCTCCAGGCGGTCATAGGGCAGATATTCCTCGTAATAGGCCGCTCCGAAAATCCAGGGCGCAGGGCTGCCGCCGCGTTCGGCGTGGGCTTCCATACCGTCTCCTCCTTTGTCTTTTTTGGGATAATAATACTCTAAACAAAGCGGTAATGCAAGCACCTTGCAAATCGGATTTGCCCTTTTCGCGCCACTTCCGATTCAAATCATAACGCAGTATCGCTTTTTTGTTGCATTTCATCCGCGCCCTGTGGTATGCTGATGCAAAACTCAAAACGACGGGGAGGAACAAACCGATGAAAGAAAAGATCCAAGTAACCGCGTACGCGCAAACGATCACAGAGGCTTTGCCGAGGGGGATCCTGCTGAACACCAACGGGGACAAGTTCAACTCCATGGTGATCGGCTGGGGCGCGCTGGGAACCTGCTGGTCCATGCCGACGTTCACCGTGTACGTGCGGGAGAACCGCTATACGAAAGCGCAGCTTGACAAGACCGGAGAGTTTACGGTCAGCATCCCGCTGGAGAAACCGATTCCGCGCATTGCCCAGGTGTGCGGCAGCAAGTCCGGCCGCGACATCGACAAGGCGGCAGAGGCCGGGCTGACTCTGGTAAACGGCGAAACCGTCATGACTCCGGCAGTCAGGGAATACCCTCTGACGCTGGAGTGTAAAATCCTCTATTCCCAACGGCAGGAGCTTTCCGCCCTGCCAAAAGAGATTTGCGAGAGAATGTATCCCCAGGACATTGACGGTTCCAATCCCATGGCGAACCGCGACCCCCACACTGCATACATCGGCCAGATCGTGGACGCGTATATCATTCGGTAAGCGGCGCACTGTCAATCCGGAACAAGCCGTTCTCCTGATAAAAGTAATTTTTTTCTTACCTGCACAGCATTTTTTCGGTCATTGACAGAATGGATATGTCTATGTATAATTACAGCAAATACAGATGCAGATTCACTTGCAAGGGATGAAAAAGAAAGAAAGCGAGGAGACTCTCTGGGAAGATCTGTATCATTTGACAGGGAGGTCCTGCTATGGCAGAAAAAATCAATCTGGAAGAACATATCGCCCGGGGCGTGGAGAAGATCGTCTCGGACACCTTAAAGGCGACCTTGAAAGACCCGCGGGAGAGCGCGTTTATGCTGAAATTCGCCTCCGCCAGCCGCAAAGCGACGAAAATCCGCCGGCGGCTTGCCGAACAGGGGGAGCACATCCCGTCCTTTCTCATCGCCAGCATCACCAGCAGCTGCAATCTGCACTGCGCCGGCTGCTACTCCCGCTGCAACGAGGCAACCGTGGACGCAGAGCCGGTGCAGCAGCTCAGCGGAGAGGAATGGCTGAGGATTTTTCGGGAGGCGGAGGAGCTGGGCGTCAGCTTCATCATGCTGGCGGGCGGCGAGCCCATGCTGCGCTGGGACGTGATCGAAAAGGCGGGAGGGATGCAGAACATCCTGTTCCCCATCTTCACCAACGGCACCTTTCTGAGCGAAAACTACTTGAAGCTGTTCGACCGCTGCCGCAATCTGATCCCCGTCATGAGCATCGAGGGCGGCAGGGAGACGACGGACGCGCGGCGGGGCGAGGGCGTCTATGACCGGCTCGTCTCCAACATGGACGCTTTTCAGAAGCGCGGACTGCTCTTCGGGGCCTCCGTGACGGTGACGACGGAGAACATCCGGGAGGTCACGTCTCCGGAGTTTCTCAAAACGCTGACGGACCGGGGCTGCAAGCTGGTGATCTTTGTAGAATTTGTCCCCGTGACTGAGGAGGCGCAGTATCTGGCGCCGGGCGACGCGGAACGTGCGTTTCTGGTTCCCGCCATGGACGCTCTGCGGGAAACATTTCCAGACTTGATCGTGCTGTCCTTTCCCGGAGACGAGCGGGCGGACGGCGGGTGCATGGCTGCGGGCCGGGGCTTCTTCCACATCAACTCCCACGGCGGCGCGGAGCCCTGCCCGTTTTCCCCGTATTCGGACGTCAACGTGCGTACCGACGGACTGCGGGAAGCCATGCGCTCCCGGCTGTTCCGCGCGCTGCGGGAGGGCGACTTTCTGGACGACGACCACGTGGGCGGCTGCGTGCTGTTTGAAAAGCGGGATCAGGTCGAGGCGATCCTGGCCTCCGCAGGCGCAGATATCCTATAAGTTATACCTATCATGCCTATCATACAGCCCCGGGGAGGCGGCGCCGGCCGCTTCCCCGGGGTTTTTGACGTTTTCTGCGGCGGGTCTGCAATCTGATTTGCCATGGGCCATGGCCTGTGGTATAATGTACTGTGCGGAGATCACAGCGGAACACATGACGGAAAATGCGGAAGACAGGTGCTTTCGAGACGGGCGGGAGAGGCAGCATATGCGTGACAATTCAAAATCGGACAGTTCCGGCGGCGGGTGCGGAAGATGCATGAAGTAGAGGCAAAATCCCTGTTGACGCGCTGGGGCTCCATGAACCTCTACCGCGGCTGCGCGCACGGCTGCGTCTACTGCGACAGCCGGAGCCGCTGCTATCAGTTCACGCACCCGTTTGAGGATATTGAGGTAAAGCGCAACGCCCCGGAGCTGCTGGAGGCGGTGCTCCGCTCCAAACGCAAGCGCATCATGATCGGCACCGGCTCCATGAGCGACCCCTACCAGCCCTGCGAGGAATCGCTGTGCCTGACGCGGCGAAGCCTGGAACTGATCGACCGCTATGGCTTCGGCGCGTCGGTCATCACAAAATCTGACCGTGTGCTGCGAGACATCGACCTCTTTGACAGCATCAACCGCAAGGCAAAAAGCGTGCTCCAGATGTCCCTTACCGTGGCGGACGACACGCTGAGCCGCGTTTTGGAGCCAAATGTCTGTCCAAGCAGCCGCAGGTATGAGGTCTTAAAAGCGTTCCAGCGGCGTAAAATTCCCACGGTTGTCTGGATGACGCCGTTTTTGCCTTTTCTGACGGATACGGATGAGAACCTTGAACGGCTGCTGGACTGGTGCTTTGATGCGGGTGTGCGCGGCATCATCTGCTACAACATCGGCATGACGCTCCGGGAGGGCGACAGGGAATATTACTATCAGGCGCTGGACAGGCACTTTCCCGGTCTGAGCGACCGCTACCGCACAGTCTACGGGAACGCCTATGAGGCGGTCAGCGAAAACAGCGGCCGGCTGATGGCCTCCTTTCATGCCAGATGCGAAGCGCGCGGCGTCCTGCACGATCCGGAGCAGTGCTTTGCCTATCTGCGCAAGCTGCCGGAACAAAACGAACAACTGTCCCTGTTTTGACGGATTTCCGGTGGAGAAACCCGGTCCCGCAAAATTCCCGCTTGAAAACATATAAACATTCTTATATAATAGGTATAAGAGCCTGTTTAATATCTCGGCGTGTACGGATTTCCGAGCGGATTTTTTGCCTGTGGAGGCGCGAAACCGCAGGAATCCTTTATGGATTTCAAGGTTGAGCAACGCTCTCAGGCGGAAAATCCGCCGGAAAGACGTGC
>JAFTBW010000121.1 GCA_017455015.1 Oscillospiraceae bacterium
ATTGTGCAATTCTGGCGCAGAATAAATCGCCATAGGCGAGGCGACGGAGTGCAGCGATACTTTGTGTATCGCAAACGACGGCAACGAAGCATATGGCGGTTTAGACCAGCCAGAATGCACAAGTTATTTGGAGACAGTTCCCAAGAACCATTTCCAACAGCGGCTTGCATAACTTTGGATCGCGCATCACCGCTCCAAACATGAAATCGTCCACAATGGTTAGCTGTTCCAGCGTCTTCGCCATAAGCATATACCTTCCATTCGTTTTTCTGCTTTCAGTATACGCGGAACACACGCAAAACACAAGTAATAATACTGATCTATGCAATTGAACTGTAACGTTGAAATCATTTGTCGCGGAAAACGCAGACGGTTTTACCGTTCTGTCAGCACCTCCACGCTGCGGTGGCCCAGCGCGCGCAGCAACGCCAGCGCGTCCCGGTCCAGCCGCTCGCCTGGGACGCAGACGGGGACCGCCGGCGGGCAGGCGGCGGGGATGCCGGCGCAGACCCTCCCCAGGGCTTTCTCCAGCGGGACGGTCTCCCGGGGGGCGAACACGGCCTCCCGGACCGAACAGACCCGCTCCGGGGGGTTCATGCAAAGGGGTACGGGCCGGCGCGGCGGCAGGTCGTTTTCCCCCAGCGCATCGGCGACCCGGTCCAGGTGGGACTGCGGATTTCCCGGGGAAGCCATGAGGACGCAGAAATCCCGGTCCGCGTACTCCGGCTCCACTCCCCCCTCCCGCAGCCGTGCGGCAATGACCGCGCCGTCGCCCGCAAGCGTCAGCCGCAGGGGATCGCCGCCCCGCCGCAGGGTCCACCCGGCGCGGGCAAGGCGCTGCCGCAGCTTTTCCAGCGCTTTGGCGGTCCGGCGCAGCTCCCTGGGCCAGGTGTCCGCCAGCAGGGCGTTGCAGCGGTCCAGGGAGGCCAGGGTCAGCCAGCTCGGGCTGGTGGAGGCGAAGAGGGCCATGGCCCCCTCCGCGGCGGAAAAAAACGCCGCCGGGAGCCGGGCGGACAGATGCAGGTAGGCCCCGCCGGTGAGGACGGGCAGGGTCTTGTGGGCGCTGTCGCAGCACAGGTCCGCCCCCAGCGCCAGGGGGTGGAGGCAGGGGTCCAGGAAGCGCAGCGCCGCCCCGTGGGCGTTGTCCGCCAGCAGAGGGACGCCCCGGGCATGGCAGGCGGCGGAGAGCCCGGGGATGTCCGCCAGGCCCCCCAGGTAGTCCGGGCTGGTGACGTACACCGCCGCCGGGGGCGCGGGGAGTGCGTCCAGGGCTTTTTCCAGCGCGGCGGGGGGTATCTCACAGGCGCAGAGGCTGCGCCGCGTCTCCGGCCAGAGCCAGACCGCCTCCCCGCCGCAGAGGGCCAGGGCGGAGACAAAGCTCCGGTGGACGTTCCGCGCCGCCAGAATCACCGGCGGCGTCCCGTTTGGGCGCAGGGTCAGCGCCAGATACGCCATGGCCCGGACGCACAGGCTGCTCCCCTCCGTGGAATAGAGGGTCGCGCCGCTGCCGAAGAGCGCCGCGGCGTTTTGCCGGCTCTCCGTCAGGAGGGCGGAGTCGCCGTACAGCTCCCCCGCCCCCTGTACCTCGGTGATGTCAAGGGGTTCGCAGCCCAGAAGCGGGACGCCCTTGTGCCCCGGCATGTGGAGCCGGGCGGCATCCGCCCCGGCATAGCGCCGGACGAAGTCCCAGACCGGGGTGGTCAAGCCCGGGCCTCCCTTGCCTCCGCCGCCTTGAGCATGATGGCGCACTCCAGCCGCTTGCGGAACAGCTCGCAGCCGGCCTCATACACGCCCCGGATGCTGCCGGAGGCGTGCCAGGCGTTGGCGGCGCAGCCCCCGGAGCACCAGAGCCTGGCCCAGCACTTCGCGCACTCCGGCCGGGCGCAGACGTTGCAGGCCCGGAACTGCTCCCGCAGGGCGGTGTTGGTCACGCCCTGCCACACGTCGCCCAGCTTCCAGTCCTCCTCCCCCACGAACTGGTGGCAGGGGTAGAGGTCCCCCCAGGGGGTGACGGCCATATACTCCGTGCCGCTGCCGCAGCCCGAAAGCCGCTTGTAGATGCAGGGACCGCCGGTCAAATCCAGCATGTAGTGGTAGAACGTGATGGGCCTGCCCTCCCGTTTTCGCCGGAGCATTTCCAGCGCGAGGGCTTCATATTGTTGTTTGACGGTTTCAATGTCGGCGGGCGTCAGGGCGTTGGGATCGTCCGGAGCGCAGACCACCGGCTCCATGCTCAGCTCCGTGAAGCCCAGGTCCGCCATGTGCAGCACGTCGGCGGTGAAATCCGGGTTGAAATGGGTGAAGGTGCCGCGCATGTAGTAGTTTTTGCCGCCCCGGGCCGCCACCAGCTTTTGGAATTTCGGCACGACGCGGTCGTAGCTGCCATTCCCGCCGTGGTCCACCCGAAAGCGGTCGTGGACCTCTTTTCGGCCGTCCAGGGACAGCACCACGTTGTGCATTTCCCGGTTGCAAAAGTCGATGACCTCGTCGTCGATGCCCAGCCCGTTGGTGGTCAGAGTGAAGCGGAAGCGCTTGCCCCGCGCCGTCTCCGCGCTCCGGGCGTAGGCCACCAGCTCCTTCACCACGGAGAAGTTCATCAGCGGCTCCCCGCCGAAAAAGTCCACCTCCAGGTTTTTTCGCCGCCCGGAGTGCTCCATCAGGTAATCCAGGGCCTGCTTGCCGACCTCAAAGGACATGAGCGCCCGCTCCCCGTGAAAGCGGCCCTGGCTGGCAAAGCAGTAGGCGCAGTTTAAGTTGCAGGTGTGGGCCACGTGGAGGCACAGGGCCTTGACCACGTCGCCGGAGCGCTCTTTTAATGTCCCGGCCAGATGGTCAAAGCCGTCCGCGGCCCAGAGCTTTCCGGCGTCCTTCAATGCGGTCACGCCGGCATAACACTGTTCCAGCTCCTCCCGCGTCACGTCCGGGCGGGAGCCGAAGCGCCGGAGCAGGGCTTCCAGCAGCGCCTCTTTTTCCGTTTCCGGGTACTTTTCCACCATAGCCGCGGCGACCTCGTCCAGCACGTGGATGGAACCGGAGCCGGAGTCCACGGCGATGTGATAGTCGTTCAGTTCATATTGATGCAGCATTTGTCTGTCTGTAATCCTCTCAAATGGTATTTGATTTCCCCTCATCCGGCGCTTCGCGCCACCTTCCCCCCAAGGGGAAGGCCGATTAGATCATCCGGCGCTTCGCGCCGCCTTCCCCCCAAGGGGAAGGCTGATCAGATTGCGTTCCCAGAGCTTTTGCAGGCTCAGGACGATGCCCAGCTTGGCGTGGTGCCAACTGAGGCCGCCCTGGAAATAGACGGCGTAGGGCGGGCGCAGGGGGCCGTCGGCGCTCAGCTCGATGCTGCTGCCCTGGACAAAGGCGCCGGCGGCCATGATGACGGGCGCGTCGTAGCCCGGCATGGGAGCGGGCACCGGCGTCACATAGCTGTCCACGGGGGCCGCGGCCTGGATGCCCCGGCAAAAGGCCACGAGCTTATCCGGGTCCCCGAGCTCGATGGCCTGGATGATGTCGTGCCGCGCCTCCCCGCTTTCGGGCAGCACCCGGAAGCCCAGGTCCCCGTACGCCTTGGCGGCGAAGATCGCCCCCTTCAGGGCTCCGGCGACCACCTCCGGGGCCAGGAAAAAGCCCTGGTAGAGACTCGTCTTCACATCCAGGCTGGCCCCCACCTCCTGACCCAGGCCGGGGGCGGAGAGGCGGTAGGCACAGCGGTCCACGCACGCCTTTGTGCCGCAGATGTAGCCGCCGATGGGGGCAAGTCCCCCGCCGGGGTTCTTGATGAGGGAGCCGACCACCATGTCCGCCCCCACGTCCGAGGGCTCCGTCTCCTCCACAAACTCCCCGTAGCAGTTGTCCACCATGCAAAGCACGTCGGGTTTTTTCCGCTTGCAGAAGGCGATCAGCTCTCCGATCTGCGCCACGGAGAGGGTGGGGCGCAGGGCGTAGCCCTTGCTGCGCTGGATGGTGACAAGCTTTGTCCGGGGGGTGATGGCTTTTTCGATGGCCTGCCAGTCAAAGCCCCCGTCCGGCAGCAGGTCCGCCTGGGCATAGGTCACGCCGTACTCCGCCAGGGAGCAGGGGGAGGGCCGCAGGCCGATGACCTCCTCCAGCGTGTCGTAGGGCTTGCCCACGGGGCTGAGAAGCTCGTCCCCCGGCAGCAGATTGGCGCTCAGGGCCACCGCCAGGGCGTGGGTGCCGCAGACAAGCTGGGGCCGCACCAGCGCAGACTGGGTGTGAAAGGTATCGGCGTAGACCCGTTCCAGCGTGTCCCGCCCCACGTCGTCGTAGCCGTAGCCCGTGGTCCCGGCAAAGCAGCCGGCGTCCACCCGGTTTTTCTGCATGGCCAGCAGCACCTTGGCCTGGTTCCGCTCCGCCACGGCGTCGATCCCGTCAAAGGTCTCCCGCAGCGACGACGCCGCCGCGGCGCAATAGCGCTCCACCTCCGGAGACACCCCAAAGGGGGCATAAAAGCGCTCCATCTGTCCGTCCGTCCTTCCGTAGCATGTCCCCCCGCATCGGGAGAACCGTGCTATTTTTTGTGACAGCATACCATGATTTCCGGGCAGATACAATTGATTCACAGTAAGTTTGTGCAAAGTTTACGAATTGTTCATTGACAATCCGGGGAAACCCTGCGATACTGTGCATATCCTTTGAGACAATTTGTTGGACATTTTTTGATAGCTTTTCAGGTGATCGGGAATGAAAGAAAAAATCTATCGGTTTATGATCGGGCGGAACGGCGCGGATCAGTTTTCCCGCTTTCTCAGCTTTGCCGCTCTGGGCGTCATCGTCGTAAATCTGTTCGTCCGGAGCGCGGTGCTCTCCGCTCTCTGCCTGGCGCTGCTGATCTGGTCCTATTGCCGGGTCTTCTCCCGGAACATCCCCCGGCGCAGGGCGGAAAACGAGCGCTATCTGGCCCTGCGGTACCGGGTGACAGGCTATTTTTCCGGCCTCACGGACCGCTGGAAGCAGCGCAGGGACTTCGCCTTTTTCCGCTGTCCCGGCTGCAAGGCCATGCTTCGGGTGCCGCGGGGCAAGGGAAAGATCCGGGTGACCTGCCGGAAGTGCGGCAACGCCTTTGAGAGGAAAACCTGAAAGCGCGCCGGGAGGAACGGAGATGTTCGGATATGTGGTGGCAAACGGAAAAGCGCTGACGGAGGAGCAGCTTGCCCGCTATCGGGGCTGCTACTGCGGACTTTGCCGGACGCTGAAGGACAGGCACGGCAATCTCTGCCGCCTGACGCTGAATTACGATATGACGTTTCTGATCCTGCTTCTGGGCGGCATGTACGAGCCGGAGGAGACATCGGACGAGGCGCGCTGCGTCATCCACCCCGGAAAACGGCGGGCGTGGTGGCGCAGCCGTTTTACCGAGTACGCGGCGGACATGAACGTGGCCCTGGCCCGGCACAGTTGCCTGGACGACTACCGGGACGAGAAAAAGCTGCTGAGTCTGGCGGAGGCGAAAATGCTGGACGGGGCCTATGCGCATGTCAAAGCCCTGTGGCCGGAGCAGTGCGCCGCCATCGAGGACTGCATGAAGGACCTGACGGCCATCCAGAGCGCGCCGGACAGCGGACCGGACGGTGTTTCCAACCGCTTCGGGCAGATGATGGGCGTACTGTTCGCCGTGGAGCCGGACACGGTCTGGGCTCCCAGGCTGCGCTCTCTCGGCGAGAGCCTGGGACGCTTTATCTGCATGATGGATGCCTGCGTGGATTTGGAGCGGGACATCAAAAAAGGCGTCTACAATCCGCTGATTCCCCTGCGCGAGACCTTGACAGACGAGCAAAAGACGGGTATTCTGAAGATGCTGATCGGAGAGTGTACCGCCCAGTTCGAAACCCTGCCCATCGTGCAGGACGCCGGCCTGCTGCGGAACATCCTCTACAGCGGCGTATGGACCCGACACACCCACGCCATGAACAGGAAGAAAGAGGAACACCCCCATGAATGATCCCTACAGCGTGCTGGGCGTCTCCCCCGACGCCAGCGACGAGGAGATCAAAACCGCATACCGGAAGCTGGCGAAGCAGTACCACCCGGACCTGCACCCCGGGGACGCCTACGCCGCCAAACGAATGACGGAGATCAACGCGGCCTACGACCAGATCAAAAATCCACAGCCGGAGCCCTCCGGGGGCTTCGGCGGCTCAGGCGCGGGCTATGCGGGATACGGCGGCAGCGCCTACCGCACCCGGGAGGAGACGGAGCGCAACGAGCTGCGCGCCGCCCGCAGCTACATCCGGGCGCGCCACTTTCAGGAGGCGCTCACCGCCCTCAGCGGCGTGACCTACCGCGAGCGGGACGGGGAGTGGTACTACCTCCACGCCATCGCCAGCTACAACCTGGGCAACCGGGTGGCGGCCATGGACAGCGCGCGCCGGGCCTGCGAGCTGTCGCCGGGGAACATGGCCTACCGGCAGCTTATGGAGCAGATCGAGAGCGGCTCCGCAACCTACGAGGAGGCGGGACGGGGCTTTGGCTACCAGACCGTCGATCTCGGGAACTTTTTCTCGTGCGGGCGCTTCTGCCTGCCATTCCTCTTTTGCTTCTGCTGCAACCCATGCAGATAATGATTTTTGGTTTTTTAGGGAAACGCTGATTAAAGCAACGTGTGCGCCTGGCGAGCAAATTTTGTGTCCGCCAAGGCGCAAAAACCGCAGGAATACTTTGTGTATTTCAAGATTTCGAGACAAAATCAGGCGGAAAAAATGCCGGCAAGATGCGTGCGGCGATTTATTCAGCGTTTCCTTAGATTGAAAGAAGCGCTTCCGCCTGATCCCATTCATATTCCATGACCGCACGTTCCAGTGCGTCCACTCGACCGCGTTCCGCCTCGGGAACGCGGTATTTTTTCAGATCGTCAAGCACAGCCCGTGCACCGTCGGCGTCGAAGTCCGCTACGGAGGCCCGAAGACTGTCATAGGCTTCCCGCAACCGTACCTCCGAAATATCCGGCGCCGGCACGTCCTCCGGCTCCGGCACAGGTGCGCAAAGCGGCGCAAGCTGCGCTCCGAGGGCGCGGCAGCGGGTCAAAAGCTCCTCCATCCCGCCAAAGAGCGTCTGCGCGTCGCCTGCACGTCCCGCGTGTTCCAGCCGCTCCGCCAGCGCCGCCAGCCCCTCCGCGCCGATGGTGCGGGAGGCGCTTTTGAGCGCGTGTACCTTGATTGTGGCGTTTTCCACATCTCCCGCGCGCCAAAAAGCCTCGATCTCGTCAGCAGCAGCCGGGGCGCTTCCGGCATAGACCGCCATAGTCTCCAAAAGCGTCTCCGCCGCGGCGCAGTAACGCAGCCCCGCCGCCGTGTCCAGTTCCTCCAGGCCGGATAACCAGGCGGGAAGCGCGACGGGCGGTTCCGCCCGCTCCTGTACCCGCACCTTTTCCGGCGGGAGGCAGGCCAAAAGCAGCTTTTCCAGCTTCGCGCTGTCCACCGGCTTGGAGAGGTAGTCCGAAAAGCCCGCCGCGAGATACATCTCCCTTGCGCCGGAAACCGCGTTTGCCGTCAGCGCGACGCAGGGAATCTTGGCGCATCGCGGCATTTTTTTGAGCTCCCGCAGCGTCTCGATCCCGTCCATCTCCGGCATCATGTGGTCAATGAGCAGCACGTCGAAGGGTTCCCGCGCCGCGATTTTCAACGCCTCCGGGCCGGAGGAAGCCGTGACCACCTGTACCTGCGTCTTTTTGAGCAGGCCGCGGATCACGGTCAGATTCACCGGCGTGTCATCCACCGCCAGCAGCCGCGCGTCCGGCGCATGGAAGCTCTCACGATAGGTATGGCGCGGCTCGTCCAGCGCGTAGCGGCCCTCAAAGCTGCCGATGGGGCCCCACTCCACCACGGGCTGTTTCACGGCGAAGGAGAAGGTGGAGCCCTGGCCGTAGACGCTCTCCACCTCCAGTTTGCTGCCCATCAGCGCCAGCAGTTGCCCGGTGATGCTGATGCCCAGGCCCGTCCCCTCGATGGCGCGGTTGCGGTTAATATCCAGGCGGGTGAAGGGAGAGAACAGCTTCTCCATGCTCTCCGGCTTCATGCCGATGCCGGTGTCGGTTACGCGAAACCGAAGCGAGATGCTTTCCCCGTCGCTTTTCTCATAGCCGACGGCGAGGGTCACCGCGCCCTTTTCCGTATATTTGACCGCGTTGGTCAACAGGTTCAGCGCGCATTGCCGGATGCGGATTTCGTCGCCGTAGAGCAGATGCGGCGTGTCCGCGTCCACTTGGACCAAAAAGCGCAGCCCCTTTTTCTCCGCCCGCGGCTGTAGCATATTCACAAGGTCGTTGATCACGGAGCTGAGATCGTACTGTGTCGGCACGATCTCCATCTTGCCCTCCTCAACCTTGGAAAAGTCCAGGATGTCATTGATTAACGACAGCAGCGTCCGCCCCGCGTTCCGAATGTCCTCTGCGTAGGCGAGGATGGCTTCCTCGCTGCTCTCCCGCAGGATCATTTCGTCCATGCCCAGAACTGCATTGATCGGCGTGCGGATTTCGTGGGACATATTGGCCAGGAAGCTGGATTTTGCCCGGTTGGCCTCCTCCGCAATGCGCCGCTGCTCTCTCAATCTTTTTTCATTCTCCATCTCGGACAGGACGCTCCTGTGATACTGGAACATGGCGATACCCGTCAGAGTGGCAAGCGCGGCGTACAGCAGCGGGAAGCGCTGCATAAAGGAATCGGTGTAATACAAGCGCATCTGTTCCCGCAGCGGCGTGTAAAACAGAACGGCAAACATCAGCGTGTGATAGGCGGAGAGCACGATCCCGTTTTTTACGCTGACAAAGTAACACATCCCCACCGGCAGCAGGACCGCCCAAAGCATGGCGGAGCCTTCACCGACGCCGGTGACCGCGTAAAGGGTAAAGACAAGGCCGCAGAACACGGTCGGTATCAGCGCCGCGCGTTCGCGGTTTTTCCGAACGCCCGCGAAGTAGGCGCAGCCTGCCCCGGCGAGAAAGGTGATGATGGACGCCGCAAGCATGACGGTCTGGTGCGTCAGGAAATCCAGAACAATCAGCGCAAGGCTCAATGCCGCCACCGCAATGCCGGCGAGCGTCAGCGCTTTCAGATTGGCGGTCAGGCGCTCCCCGACATAGATCGACCTGCCGAGCATATCCCAGGACTTCCGCAGCTTTTTCATCTCCGGTCCGCCTCCTTTCCGCCGGCCTGGCTCTCAAATCTGGCGCATGGTATAATTGCTGTCTGCGTCGATCATATCCAGCATGATTTTTCCGAATTGCGGGTCAAACTGCGCGCCGAGGTTCTTTTCGATTTCCGCCCGGACAAGCGGGCGCGGCATCACGCCGCGGTAGCTGCGCCGGGAGGTCATCGCGTCGTAGGAATCCGCCACGGCGATGATCCGCGCCTCCACCGGAATATCCGTACCCGCCAGTCCGTCCGGATAACCCCCGCCGTCATAGCGCTCATGGTGCCAGTGCGCCCCGATGGCCAGTTCCGGAAAGTCCGGGATGTTTTCCAGGATGCGGCAGCCCTTTTCCGGATGCTGCCGGATGCAGGCGTACTCCTCCTCGGTCAGTGGCTCCGGTTTGGTGATGATTGTGTCCGGAATCCCGATCTTCCCAATGTCATGCAGCAGACCGATCAGATAGATGTTCCGCACACGCGCCTCATCATATCCGGCGCGGCGGGCGATTTCCCTGGCGTATTCCGCGACGCGCAGGGAATGTCCGTTGGTATATTCGTCCTTTGCGTCCACCGCCCCGGCCAGGGTCATGACGATTTGAATGCTGAGACGGCCCAGCTTTTCCTGCTGCTCGATGACTTCCGATGTTTTTTCCCGCACCTGGCTTTCCAAATCGTTTTGCAGCCGTGTCAGGTCGATCATGTGCTGGACACGGGTCAGCAGCACCTCCGGCACGAAAGGTTTTTTGATATAATCCATCGCGCCCGCTTTCAGGCCGCGGGCTTCCACCCCGGTGTCGTCGTCCGCCGTCAGAAAGATGACCGGAATGGAGGTTGTGGCCGGTGTTTCTCGAATGCGGCGCAGGGTTTCAAAGCCGTCCATCCCCGGCATGTGAATATCCAGCAGAATCAGGTCCGGGACGCGCTTTCCGCCGTCCAGGAAGCGCAGGGCTTCCTCGCCTGATTTTACGCAGCTCGACCGCATACCGTTTTGGAGCAAAATGCCGTTGGCGGTTTTCAGATTCACGGCGTTGTCGTCTACGACAAGAATCCATTCCTTCATACTGATTCCTCATTCCTCCGTCAGCCGCCTGAGCGCTTCGTCCAGACGCTCCGCCGCCGTACCGGTGTCAAATTCATCCAGCGCCTCGCAGATCTCCGCAAGCGTGTCCCCCAAATCCGGCGGGCGGGACGCGCTTTTCGTCAAAGGACGCAGCAATTCCAGGGCAGCGCCAGTCTCAAAGTTTTCGATGCAGGTTTTCGCTTCCGTCAGCAGCGCCTTCAGTTCACCGGCGGAAAGGCCCCCGCCTCCGGCGCCGCCCGGTTCGCCGCTCCGGGCTTGCGTTTCGTCCCCGGCCTCATCTGATACGCTCCGCAGTTCCTCCGCCGTTTCTCCATAGCGCCGGAGCAATTCTTCCGCCCCGGCGTCGATGGTGCTTTCGTTCCGCTGCTTTGCGGCTTGTTCCTGGGCCAGCGCAAGCTCGGAAAGGCCATTTGCCCCAATCTGACGGGCAATGCCTTTGAGCGCGTGGACCTGGGTTTGGTATCCGTCCCATTCGCGCCGCTCCCAAGCCTGCCGGATCTGTTCCATCTCCCACGGCGCTGATGCGCAGAAATCCCGCAGCAGTTCCCGATAAAACGCCTCGCTCCCTGCGGCGTAATTCAGAGCCGACCGTGTATCATAACCCAGGGCGCGCAGGGGAGCCAAAAATGTTTCTTCTTTTTTACTGTCTGTTTTTTCCCGGCTGTAATGATCCGTCTTGTCCTCCAATAGTTGTTTTGCCTTATCCGTTTCTTCGATCAAATGCGCGGGCAAGTACCGCCTGAGAAGCGTTTCCAGTTTGCCAATATCAATCGGCTTGGAGAGATAATCGTGAAAGCCCGCCGACAGATAATACTCCTTGGCTCCGTTCACCGCGTTGGCCGTCAGCGCAATCACAACGGTTTCTTCCGGCAGAAGCTTTTCTAAGCGCAGGGCATTCAGCGTCTCGATGCCGTCCATTTTCGGCATCATGTGGTCCAGAAATACGATGTGGTAGCGCGTGGAGCGAATCCGTTCGATGGCCTCAAAGCCGGAAGACGCCATGTCTGGTGCAATCTGAAAGAGTTCCATCAGGTTTTTGGCGACCTTCAAATTCATCTCATTATCGTCTACAACCAAAATCCGCGCGCCGCCGGCCGCCAGCGTCTCCCCGCCGCCCGAGGCGCGGCTGGCCTCCAGCCGCTGGGTGTAATCTCCGATGGGCGTGTCATCCAGGACTTTCTGGCGCACGACAAAGGAAAAGCTGCTGCCCTCGCCGTATACGCTGTGTACTTCCAGACGGCTGTCCATCATCCGCAGCAGCCGCGTGACAATGGACATACCCAGGCCGGTCCCCTCGATGTTGTGATTGCGAACCTCGTCCAGCCGCTCAAAAGATTCAAACAGCCTGGGAAGGTCCTCTTCCCGGATGCCGATCCCCGTATCCTCTACGGAGACAGACAATGCGACCTCGTCATCCTGGCGGGAAGTGCCCTGGATGGAAAAGCGGACTCTGCCTTTTTCCGTGTATTTCACGGCATTGGTCAGCAGATTCAAAATGACCTGACTCAGACGCACATCGTCCCCGTAGAGCCGTGACGGAAGAGACGGGGCCGCCTCCACGATCAGCTCCAGTCCCTTGTCTTTGGCGCGTTCCTCAATAGAGGCAACGAGATTATGAATGAATGATGCGGTGCCATATTCCACCGGCACGATCTCCATTTTGCCTTCTTCGATTTTGGAGAAATCCAGGATGCTGTTAATCAGGGACAGCAAGGTCTTTCCGGCGGTCTGGATGTTAGCGGAATAGTCCAGGATCGTCTCATCCTCCGTTTTGCGGAGAATCATTTCATTCATCCCCAGGACCGCGTTGATGGGCGTCCGAATTTCGTGGGACATCTGTGCCAGAAAGCGGCTTTTCGCTTCTCCGGCAGCGATAGCGGTGTCCGCTGCTTCCTGTATACGGGCGTTCATTTTGTCCTGCCAGAGAATCAGGGCGGTCAGCAGACGGTAGACCATGACCGCGCAAATCAGCAGTACAAGGAAAATCAGAAATGCTGTAAGGAAGGTTGGAGCGTAGATGCTGGCAAAGCTCGCTGCCTCAAACACGGTAAAGCCGGACTGCGCGTTACGCTTCGCGGTGATGATTCGCAGCGCGCCGTCATAGTCCCGGATGACGATGGAGCTGTTCCCGTCAGCTTTGGCCTCGCCGTAGAGAACTTCCGAGACGTTTACCGCATTGTTTACGGACATCTGATAACTGCCGTAGGGGTGGTTGACGATAATGCCCTCCGTATCCGCGAGAAAGGCGTAGCCTGTATCAGAGTAGCTGCCGCCCAGGATGCCGATCAGCTTATCCATGAAGAAGTCAATCCCGAAATTGCCCAGGAAAGCGCCGCTTTCATTGTCATAGACCCGCTCGGCAAAGGTCACGCAATACAGGCCGGTCTGTTCGTCAAAGTAGGGTGCTGAAATCGTCCAGCCGTCCTCCGCCGCGAGGGTGTCAATAAACCATTGCCGCTCCTCGACACGCCAGCCCTCCGGCGGCAGCCAGCCGTTGTTCATGATTACGGTCGGATTTCGATCCGGGTTCGTCATATAGGTAACGGAAATCTCCGGGTACTGCCGGGTAATACGGTTCAGATAGGCCACCATCCCGTCATAATCGTCCAGCAGCTCAGGGTTCGTGGAAATGACGCTGCAAAACATATCCAGGATGCTTTTCTGCTGGCTCACCCATTCCGAGAGCGTGTAGTCATAGCTGTTGACCTCGCCCCGGAGCTTTTCATTGCCCCAACGAAGGGAGAGCCAAAGATTGGACGCAAAACTCATCAGCACTACCAGGATCATCAGCAGCAGGATTCGCGTCCGAAAGCGCTTATTCATCCGTGGGGCTGTCTCGCTTTGGCTTTGCTTCTGTTTTTTGCGCGGCCTGGGATGGATTGCCGTCTGATCGGCATCCCGCAGGGTTTCCAATACCTGCCTGCTCACTGCCCGCAGGCGGAACAGGTTTTCCGTTTCCGCGCCAGTCTTTTCAACGCCGCCGCCGTCCAGCAAGGCAGCAAGCGGTCCCGTCAGTTGGTCGGAAAGCCGGAAGAGCAGGCGGTCCCGTTCCTGAACCTGCCCCAGCGCCGCCCGCTGCCGCCGAACCGAGAGCAAATAAAGCGTGACGATCATTCCCAAAAGGAGCAGCGCCAGAACCATGCTGCCGATCAGTTGCAAATAGGCGTAACGGTACAGATTCCAATCATTTTCACTGACGATCAGATACCAGCCGAAGCCGGAGGCTGCGGCAAACAGGTTTTCGTAGAGGACATCGGATTTGATCCGGGCGGTCACGAAGCTGTTCCGGGACTTTACCAGGGAATAGACGCTGGAATACTCCGGCAGAACGTCCGTCAAATGCCGTCCGATCAGCCTTTCATCCGAGCAGCCGGCGATGATACCGTCCCCGGTCACGATCAGCGCATATTGGGAACCGCTCTCGTACATCTGTGAAATGTGGGACTGGATGTTGTCCATCGTGTAATCCAGGCCGAGGACCGTTTCGCGGTCGCCCAGCAGCACCGCCACTGTGTAACAAATATTTCCGGTCATGGCGTCCACATAGGGCGCGGTCACATAGGGCTTTCCCTGGGACAGCTTCGCGCCCCTGTACCAGTCCCGTTCCGTGGCAACATAGTCCTCCGGCATGGCAAAGTCCGGGATTACAGCCCAGCCGGGACCGGCGATATAGACGTTGAAACATCCGATGCCCCTGGCCAGAATATCAGCCTTTTGCGCATAGATAAATGTCTCTGTCTGGCCCCGGTCATCCAGCACCGGCCCAGCGGCAATGGCAAGCTGCATCGTCAACTGCTGCGCGTCGCTGATCGTGGCCTCCAATTCTCCGCTGATGCTTTCCAGATGGTACTGTCCGATGCTGCGCGTCAGATTCGAGGTCAGACGGAACACCTGCCAGATGTCCAGCAGCAGCACAAAAATCAATGCAGCGGCGATGATAAGCACTGGCAGAATAGATTTGTTTTTCCTTCCCATTGCTTACGCACTCCCACGTTTCAGCCCTTGCGCCGATTTCAAGATTCGTACAGGCTCATTTCATATCGCCCAGCTCCGCGGCGCGTTTCAGCGCCTCGCTGCGCGTATCCACGCCCAGCTTTTTGTATATTTCCGCGGTATGAAATTTTACGGTGCGCTCCTTGACATTCAGAATCGCCCCGATCCTGGCGTTGCTGTAACCGGCGGCCATGAGACGGTACACCTGTTCCTCCCGTTCGGAAAACAGGGGGCGCTCGGCAAACTGTTTCAGGTAATCGGGATATTTCGCCGCCTGCGCCCTGGTCAGCTCCATCACGCCCTGTTTCCAGGGATCGGAGGCTGTTTCAGACGCGGTTTCGCAGTCGTTCAGCATTTCCACGACGGCCATGCCCTCGTCCGCAATCGCCCGGACAAGCCGGTACCGCCGCGCCAGCGCCAGCGCGGCGGAGATCTCCGCCCGCCAGTCCCCGCTGCCGCTTCTGCGGTAGATCACCGCCTGCAGCAGATGGAGGCGGATGCGCAGATAGGGCCGGTCGTATTCCTCAAAATACTGCCGCAGCATTGCAATCAGCAGCGTTGTTTTGTTCCACTGTCCCGCCATGATCCAAAGCCGGAGCTTGAGCATATAGCGGTAGCGGTCCAGAATGGTAAAGTCTCCCGTTTCGTCCGGGGCGGCGCTGTCCATCCAGCTCCGCGCCCGCTGCGTCTCCCCGGCGTAAAGCGCCAGCGTCAGCAGATAGACCGTCAGATTCTGCCGCAAACGCTTGGGCGCTTCTTCGGGCAGAGAGGAGAGCAGATTTTCGATGATATTCCGCGCCTCCGGGAGATTGCCCTGGGCGGCCAATATGCGGCTCTGGATGCCAAGCCCGGCGCAGCGCAGCTCCAAATCCTCCGCCGTGTGGGACAGGCCAAGGCAGACCTTTTCCATCGCCTGGGCATAATCTCCGGTCAGGCCGGATTCAAACATGCACTCCCCGACGGCAAGGTCCGCCAGACCGTGCCCGCCCCGGCCGATGGCCTTTTCCACCGGAACCCGGAATTTCTCGTAAATGCGCCGGCCCTTTGGAACCCAGCGGGAAAAGTCCTTGCCGCCGTTGAGCAGACTTACGCTGTTTCCGGCGATGTTGAACCCTTCGCGCCAGCTCTCAGACCCCGTCAGCACGGGAAGCCGCGCCGTGGTGATCAGCGTCCGGAGGATATTCGCCGTACCGCGCTGGGCCAAGCCGATGTCCAGATACCGCAGGGCTTCCTCCGCCGCCCGGTGTCTGGCATCCCGGCGCGGCGTCCGCCGGGCAAAATCCGCCAGCTCCCGATACCAGCGGTCGCTCTCCGCAGACCGCCCCGCAAGACTTTCAATCAGGCATTTTCCCTTCATCAGCTCCGGCGATTCCAGGATCGTTTGCTCTGAAAGCAGGGCATAGGCGCTTTTCAATTCCGTGTAGTCGCCGTTGGCCGGCCGCTTCTGCGTGTCCCGGATCAGCAGCTCCCGGATTTTCTCCATGTTGCCGCATTTGGCATAGTACGCGACAGACTGCGGAATCTCATTCCGCAGCTCATAATAGAGCGCGGCGCGGCTGAACTGGTTGTGGATGTATTCTCTGGAACAGCGGTTTTTCATCTCCCGGTACAGGGCAGTCCGGACAAAGGGCATAAAGGAATAGGTGTCCGGGAGAGAGAAGCTTATGACATAGGATTGCGCCGCAATTCCGTCCAGGACGCACGGCGCGTCAATGCGGCCCGTGACCATCCGGGCCATGTCCCCGGAAAAGGACGGAAAGGGGGCGAGGCCGAGCAGCACGGCGCGCTCCTGCTCCGTAAAATACGGCAGCACAGAGCGCATGAAAATTTTCTTTGCTTCCGCCTCCACGTCCTCACGCAGCGACATGACCTCCCGCTTCGGGTCTGCATGAAGCATATTGGCGGTGATTTGCAGCACCAGCGGCCAGCCCAGCCCGGCCTCCCGGAGATAGTGAACGTCGTCCGGCAGCAGAGAAATCCCTTGCATCTGATAAAACCGCCGAATCTCCTCCTCGTCAAAGGCCACGAAATCCCGGCCAAGAACCCTTACCGTGCCGTTCGCAATCAGAGCATGAAGGCAATCCGGCGCCTTCGCCCGTCCCGCCAAAACCGCGCCGCAGCCCTCCGGCAGCCGCTCCAAAAACGCGGCGATTCTTTTGCCCGCGGCCCCGTCGTCCAGGCGTTCCAGGTTATCGGCCAAGAGCAGGTATTCGTCCCCGGCCATTTGCACGACCTGCTCGACGGATTCCCACTCATCCTTTGCCGCGTCATAGCGCAGCTTCAGCCGGGGGTCCTGTTCCGAGAGTTGGGCCAGCAAGGTCGTTTTCCCGCAGGAGAAAAAGGCCGTAAGATAGATGGCCCGGTTTTCCTGAAGCAGTTGTCGGAGCTGTTCTATTTTTTCTGTTCGGGAAAGGATCGTGTTTCGCATAACTACTCCTGTTCCGATACGCCAAACGCACCGGGCAGGCTCTGAATGGAAAGCACAAGCGGCGCGTCAAAATCGAGGGACAAAAATATTTCGACCTGTGCAGTTGGGAAAACAGCGCTCACGGAAAAAACCGCACCAATTCCCTCCCCCATCAGGGACTTTTGCCGATCAGAAAACATGCCGGGGGCATAGCCTTCCCCCTTGGGGGAAGGCTAGGGCGCAGGATTTCCCCTTGGGTGCGGTTCATTCAACCACTCAGATAGAAATATTTTCCGTGTACCGGTCCGAAAAATGAAGAAATATGCTCCTGTTTTTACAGTTCATTATAGCAAAGCAAATGCCGTTTGTAACCTGTACGAAGGTGCAGGTCGCCCAGGAAAATTTATGAATTTTTTGTGAACACTTGGAACCTGTACCGAAAACGAAAATCTTGCGCCTTCAGCGGCACAGCGTTTTTCATTTTTTTCTGTAACATAGTGGAATATTGGGCATCGGTATGCTATAATACTCTCATTCACACCGAGGGCCTTTTTTCGATCACAAATACGGAGAATCGATACGGAAAGGAATTTGCCATGAAAAAACATCTGCTGACGGTCCTTCTGATTGCCGCTTTCGCAATCACGCTCCTGCCGTCCGTCCCGGCGAACGACTATGAGGACCCCTACGCCTTCGAGCTCCAGTTTACAGACGTGAGCGACAACGACACATTCTATGAGGCTGTGGTATGGGCGGTACAGGAAAGCGTCACCTCCGGAACCAGCGACACCGCTTTCTCCCCGGAACTGACCTGCACCCGCGGGCAGGTTGTGACGTTCCTCTGGCGCGCCAAGGGCTTCCCGGAGCCCAAGTCATATGATAACCCGTTCTCGGATGTGGCCCCCGGCAGCTACTATGAGACGGCGGTGCTGTGGGCGGTAGAGAACGCCGTGACCGCCGGAACCTCGGAGGAGACCTTCTCGCCGGACGACACCTGTACCTGGGCGCACATTCTCACATTCCTGTGGCGGGCCAACGGAAAACCGCAGCCGCTGCAGGGCGGCATCACCGTGGATTGGGAGCATAGCTGGTACAAATCTGCGGTGGCCTGGGCGGACAGCACCGGCATCCTCGGTGTTGACCGGGAGGACTTCGACCCCGAACGGCCCTGTTCCCGCGGCACTACCGTAACATGGCTGTTCCACGACGCGGTCAAGACCGTTTCGACGGTGGATGAATTGGCCAACGCCATCTGGCCGGGCAGGATCGTCTATCTGGAGGCGGGAAGCTATGACCTGACCGCGTGGGCGGAGACCGCCGTCAGCGAAGACCGTTCTCCCGAGGGGGGCTATGTCCGGATCGGACTGGCCGCGGACGGGTATGAATTCCAGATACATGGAGTCTCTCTGCTTCGGCTCCGCTCCGCGCCCGGCGCGGAAGGCAAGGTAAAGCTGATTGCCCAGCCGCGGTATGCCGAGGTCATGTCGTTTGCGGACTGCGATATTCTGGAGCTGACGGGACTGACGCTGGGCCACACGGAGACGGGGCGCTGTGAGGGCGGCGTATTGCGGTTTGAAGGCTGTGAGAGTGTCTATCTGGAGCACATGGACCTGTACGGCTGCGGCACCTACGGGATCGAAACCAGGGACGTGGGACGTCTGACGGTCCTGGATTCCGTGATTCACGATTGCAGCTACGGCATGATGCAGCTTTACAGCACGGTTTACGCCGAATTTGACGGCTGCACCTTCCGCGACTGCCAGGAGTACGTCATGCTCACCGTAAACGGTACCGCCGCCTTCTTCAACGACTGTGTTTTCAAAGACAACACCTGGGGAGAGTACGGCGCATTCCTCTCCTGCTCGGACGACGATCAGACCATCGTGATGTTCAGCCGCTGCGCGCTGGAAGAAAAAGCGCTGCAGGAGCTGGCAGCGATGAGTTCGTCCGGCAAGCACGTCAGCGGCGACAGTATCTGAGCGGGGAAACCCGAACACAGACAGCCCTCACACAGTTTTTCCCCCTGCGAACTGTCCTCCGGGAGGGGATTCGCAGGGGGATTTCCTTTTATTTTCTGGCGATGATGAGGGAGAAATAGCCAGGATCGTCCGGAAATTCCTCCAGAGTGCGGTAGATCCGCTCGTTCTCCATAGAACAGTTTTCGACCATCATCACGCGCCGGCCGCTCTCTTTCAGCATCCGTTTTAATTCGGTCATCCGGCCGGCAGGCTTCATCAGCACACAGCTCCCCTGCCCGTCCGGCAGGCTTCCTCCCCCGTGCGAGGCCGGGATGATGTGCACCTGCTCGTCCCATTCCGCCAGCGGCGTGTTCAGCCGGGCCGCCGCCGCGCAAAAGGATGTGACGCCCGGCACCGGTTCAGACGCATATCCGTCAGCCTCCAGAAAGTGCTGAAGATAACTGAACGTGCAGTAGAGCGTCGGGTCCCCCAGAGTGAGAAACACCACGTTCCTGCCCTGATTGAGATAGCGCTCCAGCAGCCTTGCAGCGCTCCGGTGCTCCGCGGCAAGCGCCGCCCGATCCCTGAGCATCGGCATATTGAGCGCCACCAGCTCCTTTTGCGGAAGCTCCGGCACCGCCGCCGCCGCGATCCGGTACGCCACGCTTTCCCCGGGCTCTCTCCCCGGAAACGCGATCACATCGTTCTCCCGGATGAGCCGAACCGCTTTTTGCGTCATCAGCTCCGGATCGCCCGGCCCTACCCCAACTCCGTAAGCTATCCCGCGCATTGCTTCTCCTTCTCCTTGTATGCCCAAATTCCGCCTTGTTTTTTCTCCGTACATGGTGACAAACCGGCGGTTATCCTGTATAATACATCTTAACTCCGGAACACCGGGAGCGCAAGCTTGTTTTGGGTGAAATCCGGCGCAGAACCAAACTCAATCATGAAGCAGAAAAAGGGAGGTATTACCATTATGGCAAGAAGCTCTATGGAACGCTATCAAAAAATGCTGAGCCTGACACCCTACGCCGACCGGGACGAGATGCCGGTCTTTCCCATGATGCTCGCCACCTACGGCGCGCTGGGCGGCGTCTCCCAGAAAGACATCTGCGCCAGCGCGGACAAGTGGATCGAATCCATCGTCAAAACCATCGCCGTCGTCGGGAAACCGGACGTGAGTATGGGCGTGTATCCCGGGGACACCATCTTCATCATGGGTCTGCCCGCCCGCGTTCCGGGAAAAGACCTGCCCGACGACGCGCTCTATCAGTTTGTGGAGACGCCCTACTTCGACGACCCCGAGGAGTACGACCGCATTCTGGAGATCGGCTGGCCCCGGTGGAACGCGGAGTACCTGATGAACATCCAGAATCCGAAATTCACTGATCCCGGACAGTTGGGGGCGCGCTTTGGCGAGTTCGGCCAGAACGCCGCCAAGACCATGGGCTTTTTGTGGGGCAACGACATCGTCCCCGACTTCGACGGTGCCTGCGCGCCCATCTTTGACACCCTTTCGATGGCCCGCAGCATGTTCGACTTCACCTGCGACCTGGTGGACGACCCCGGCCCCATCGTGGACATCATGCGGCGCTTCCAGCCCGCAGCCGACGAGGCCACCATCGGCCAGGTAAAAGCCAATCACGGCACCCGGGTCGGCTCCTTTGCCATGCGCTCCTCCTCCACCTTTATCTCCCCGGATATGTTCGAGGAGATCGTCTGGCCGGTGATGAAAGCATCCATCGAGCGCTTCCACGCCGCCGGGCTGCTGTACGTCCTCCACGCGGACGCCAACTGGACGCCCATGCTGAAATACTTCACCGAGCTGCCCAAGGGGAGCCTGCACCTGGAGCTGGACGGCGATACGGACATTCAGCAGGCATACGAGCTCCTCCAGGGCCGCCAGTCCATCCGGGGCGACGTCCCCGCCACCATGCTGGCCTACGGCACGGCGGACGAGGTCAGCGCCTACTGCGAAAAGCTGATCCAGATGGGCATGAAGGGCGGCTTTATGCTCGGCTCCGGGTGCGAGGTGCCCCTGAACGCAAAACCGGAAAACGTGAAAGCCCTCATCGACTCCCTCCGGGGATGATCGCGCATCCCCGCGGGGATGCGCGGACCGTCACCCGGCCAGGGCAACGGCGGCCGCGGGACCGTTGGGGGCGTGGGAGAGCAAATATTCCCGCAGGCCCAGGATCATCACAGCGGCCTCCGCCCGGGTGACGCCGGAGCGCGGCGCAAAGCATCCGTCCTCCCGCCCGCGCAGCAGGCCCGCCTCCGCGCAAAAGCGGACCGCTTCCACGGCGTAGGGGGAGATTTCCCCGGCGTCCGAAAAGACCGGAGCGGCGTCGGACGGCTCGGTCCGAAAGCCGGCGCGGATCAGAAAGCGCCGGAGGATCACGGCAAACTGCTCCCGCGTCACCGGCTCGTCCGGGCAGAACGCGGGAGTGGACCCGCCGGACCCCACCATGATCCCCTGGGCCGACGCCCAGCGGATCAGAGCCGCCTCGCCCGACTCCGGGGAGACATCCGAGAACCAAAGCTCCGGCGACGGTCCCTCCGCTTCCCCGGCGAGCCGTCCCAGCGCCACGGCCAGCATGGCCCGGGTCATGTCCTTTTCCGGGTAAAAGCAGCCGTCGGGCGCTTGGGCGAACAGGTCCAGGGCAAGCGCGTCCCGAATTGCCGGATAGGCCCAATGCTGCTCCAGCAGCGCCTCGTCATAGTATCCCTCCGCGGGAGGCAGATTGACGCCGCTGTTCCTGGCGCAGGTGTACGTCTGGCCATTGACCGGCTCCACGCCCCGGCGGCGCAGCAGCTCCGCGACCGTGACGAATTCAAAGCCCCGCTCCCGGAGGATGTCGATCACCCGCAGTGCCGCGGCAACGCTGGTGGGGTGGATGTCGTGGAGCAGGATGATGTCCCCGTCCTGCGCCGTGCCGACAATGGTATCGGTCACCTGCCGGGTGTTGCGGTAGCGCCAGTCCAGCGGGTCCAGAGACCAGAGGATCGCCGGCGCGGACAGCTTTTCCGCCACCCCGGTTTTCAGCGTGCCGTAGGGCGGGCGGACATAGTAGGTTTCATCCCCGCCAAAGTCGCGCAGGGCCTGGGCGGTGGAGCTGATTTCCGATTCCACGTTGGCAGTGGTCAGGGTGGCGTGGTCCCAACTGTGGTTTGCGAGCTGATGGCCCTCTTCCGCCATGCGGCGGACCAGATCCGGCTGCCGGCCGATCCTGGACCCCACCAGAAAGAACGTGCAACGGACGCCCCGCTCTGCCAGCCCGTCCAGAAGCTCCCCTGTGTAGGGGCCTGGACCGTCGTCAAAGGTCAGGGCCAAAAGCTTGTAATCCCGGGTGTCCGCCTGCGGCGCGCCCGCCGTCAGCGCGTTCACGGGGACACACAGCAGCGATGCCAGCAGCGCAGCCGCTGCAGCCAGGCGCGCAGCGCGCCGGACAGCCCCCGAAAGAATCATTCCGATTTTCATGGCGTTTCCCTCTTTTCTTTTGCGCATACCGCGGATTGGATCGAAAGTCCCGGTGTAAACTGAATTGGATTCAAAATCATTATGGATACTGATGTATACTGGAAAGAGAGGTACTGACAAATGACAAACAAGGAGATCGTTCTGGCGTTTTACGACAAGGTTTTCTCCGCCTGGGATCTGGGTCCCGTGGACCAATTCATGAAGCCGGATTACCGGCAGCACAGCCCGGAGGCCAAGGACGGGCGGGATGGCTTCAAGGAATTCGCCGCCGGCTTCTTCCAGGGCAAGCCCAAGTTCGACATCAAGAACATCGCGGAGGACGGGGACATGGTCTATGTCTTCTTCCAGTGCAGCTTCGCCAACGGCACCGCCGCCAAGGTCTGCGACATCTACCGCCTTGAGGACGGTCTGCTGGCCGAGCACTGGGATGTGCTCCAGCCCATCGATCCCAACGACCCGGGCGCCAGCGGCAACGGCCATTTCTGATTTCTATTGCGATTTTCATTGCGCGACGGCTCCCGAAACCTCAAGCCTTGCGAAAAAATATTCCTGCGCATACGTACAAAGCGGCGGAATTGCTCCCGCCGCTTTTCTGTTTCCGATTCTATAGAGCTGCCTGCCGGGCGGACCTGACTGAAATATCGCCATGATCTGCGCTTCTGGGACAAAACCGCATCACTCCGCGTCCTCCCAGTTGTGCCAGACATTCTGCACGTCCTCGTTGTCCCTCAATTGTTCGTGATGTTCTTTTGGGATATCACAATTCAACCGGACAGAAAATGTATCATCCAAGAGCAGGGGAAAATCAACGCTTTCTCTGCTCTGTCATACATGAAGCATCGGAATATTTACCGTATTGATAGATTATATCGCTCGGCAAATCGACATCTTCATTCCAGAAAACGCAGGTTCTGCTCTCGTCAAGCTGTACCTGCTGGAACAGGCCGTATACACTTCGCAGGCAATCGTATCCCGGCAGATGCATATCCTCTTTGACATCATAAATCACCCGCTTTCCGTCATCAAAACTGACGGCAAGCCGATAATCCGAAAGTGGCGTTACCGTACTGATTCGTCGGATCATAGGAATCACCATCACAGCGGAGGCAGCTTTCTGATCTGCTGTTTGTCCCACATTTCCTGAAGCTCTCCCTGATGCAGTTCAAGCTATTCTCTTACAAGTTCCTGTGCTTTTACCGGAAGATCCCCTTGAAGCATTTCCATCGTCCTGATGTTGAATTCACCAAGGTATTCACCATACAGAGCATGAATATGACCCGGTTCGTGTTCTTTGGGCTTATAAAACATTTTTAATAACGATTCCATAGAACCTTGCGATTTCCGGCACATTCTCACTCCCGTTCATAAACATTTGCACTGAGGGACAGCGTATGTCACAGCGGGATCAATATATGTCCCAGCTTGATTTTTCATTGTCCTGAAAAGTTCTGATATTTCGCTAACTCTACGCGATTTTAGAACAAAGCCGCATCACTCCGCGTCTTCCCAGTTGTGCCAGACGTTCTGCACGTCCTCGTTGTCCTCGAACATATCCAGCATTTTCTGCATGTTCTTGGCGTCGTCCGGGTTGCTGAGCTTGATATAGCCCTGCTGGGGGATCATCTCCTCCTGGGCGGAGAGCAGCTTGTAGCCCTTGCCCTCCAGGGCCTGGGAGACGGAGGCGATCTGATCCGTGGCGGTGTATACGGTGAAAGCCTCGCCGCCCTCGTCCGCCTCAAAGTCGTCCGCGCCGCAGTCCAGCGCGTCCATCATCACGGTGTCCTCCTCCAGGTCGCCGTCCTCGTTGTCGATGACGATCACGCCCTTTCGGTCGAACGACCAGGACACGCAGTTGGCGGCCCCCAGGTTTCCGCCGTACTTGTCAAAGTAGTGCCGGACCTCGCTGGCGGTGCGGTTGCGGTTGTCCGTCATGGCCTCCACGATCAGCGCCACGCCGGAGGGACCGTAGCCTTCATAGGTCACGCGCTCGTAGTTGTCCGTGTTGCCGGAGCCCAGCGCCTTGTCGATGGTGCGCTTGATATTGTCATTGGGCATGTTGGCCGCCTTGGCCTTGGCGATGACGGTGGCCAGGCGGGAATTGTTGTTCGGGTCCCCGCTGCCGCCCTCCTTGACCGCGACGATCATCTCGCGGGCGATCTTGGTAAATGCCTGGGCGCGCTTGGCATCCGCAGCGCCCTTGGTTTTCTGTATGTTATGCCACTTGGAATGTCCTGACATGTCGTTCAGCCCCTTATTATGCAGTATTATTTCTGTTTTGAATCCGCAGGAATCCGCATATCCTCCGCAGGATGAAATGATAGTAACACAATTTGTTCAAAATAGCAAGGGAAACGCTGAATAAATCAACGTGCGCGATTGGCGGGCAAATGTGGAAAATGCCGCAGCAGGGCGGCGCGTCACAGCTCTACGGGACACATGGCGTCGTGGAGCAGATCGGTAATGGCCTCGGAAAACACCCGGTCCGCGTGGGCATGGAGCTGGTCCAGCGTATCCATCACCGTGGGAAGCTTGATATTGCCCGGCGCAAACAGGTCCTGGTCAAAGATGAATCTGGTCTCCGGCTCGCGGATCTGCCGGACACCCTCCGGGGTCTGCACGGCCCGGTTGACCTGGCCCAGGCCGGCGTGGAGCTTGAGCAGGCAGCGCTCATCCATGCGCATTTCGATATCCACGGCACACTTCCCCACCCGCTTTTCATCCAGCTCGTCGTCGTCCAGGATGCTGAGATACTGGGGCTGGAGCAGATCGTTCCAACGGACATCCCGGAGCTCCAGCTTTTCCCGGGAAATGCCGTTGAGATACCGCAGTCCCACCCGCTCAAAGTAGGCGGGCTTGTACAGGCGGATAAACTGTCCCAGCGGCTCGTCCAGCGTGTGGGCAAAGTCCTCCCACCCGGCGTAGGCCATGGTGGAGAGGGCGATAAAGTTCTTTGTCATACTCAGCTTGCACTTTCCGTCCTCCGAGATAAAATTGTGGTTCCGCACGGTCTGGGGCTCTCCGCCCTGGGGCGCCGCTTTCTCCTGCCGGCAGAGATAGCGTGGAAACGCCTCCCGGATCGTATCCTGAAACTCCGCAGGCTCATTTGCTTCGATGGACAGAATGGTGGGATAGCGGAGCTGGCAGATTACCTCGATGAGCTGGGACTTTTCATATACGAACTGTTTGCCTTGGTCGGATAACATTCTCTGTACCTCCAATTGCAGTTGATTTTCGGAACATCTCAAAGCCTTCCCCCTCCGGGGGAAGGTGTTGCGGCGCAACGCGCCGTGACGGATGAGGGGAATTCGCGCGAAGCGTGCCTTTCAAAGCCTTCCCCCTCCGGGGGAAGGTGTCGCGGCGCAACGCGCCGTGACGGATGAGGGGAATTCGCGCGAAGCGTGCCTTATCCCGTTTCGCGGGGGGATACGATCTCATAACGCTGCTGGACCAGGTATTGCAGGAGCCTGGGGAGCAGGGCCTCGGTCATCTCGTCACAGTTCAGCCGCAGCGCCACATCCCCTGCGCTCTCCTCCAAAAGCGGCAAAAGCAGCTCCGGGGACACGTAGCCGCTATCCCCCGGACAGGTGCTGAAATCGAAGAGGCAGTACACGGTTCCCACCGGCATGGAGGCATCCCCCGCCTCCGCCGCGCCGGATACCAGAATGGGACGGTACCACGCCGCCTCAAACAGCAGCCCGGACGCCTCGCTCCACTCCCGCTCCGGGTCCTCCCGGCAGTAGATCCCCAGGGGATACCCCTCCCCCGCCAGCCGCCGGACCAGATCCGGATCCCGGCGGATCTCCTCCGCGGTCAGGAAAAAACAGGGGCGCAGACGCGCCTGCTCCAGGGTCTCCAGGGTCTGATCGCCGGGAAGTCCCAGAAAGCTGACGGAGACCGCCTCTCCCTGGTGATCCTCCTCCGGGTTCCCCGCAGGAGCGGGAGAAACCGTGACAGGGGCGGCGGCCGGCTGTTCCGCGGCACGGGCGCTGTAATAGTCCTCGTAATAGGTCCGCATCGCGGTTCCCGCCGCCTTGAGGAATTCCCCGTCGCTCAGCACCACGCTGTCCGTTTTCAGGCGCAGGATATCCCCGTACTCGTTCCCGGTGATGGTGGAATAACTGAAACCGCCGAAATACCGGTACACCAGAGCGATCGGCAGATAAACCATGCCGTTCCAAACCAGGGCCGAGGTGCTGTAGTGAAAGCCGTTCCCGTCGTAGGTGTCGCCGGTGTTCAGCTCGAAATACATCTGGCTTCCCTCGCGCGCCAGATACGCGGTGGAATTGGAGGCAAAATAGCTGTAGAAAAAATCCATCCCGTAGTTGGTGAACACCGTACAGGGGACGTAGACCGCCCCGTCCCTGTCCTCGACCACGCAGTTGATCAGTTCCGAGGGCAGGTGCTCGTTCACGGCGATGAAATGCAGCTTTTGATTGGCAAACGCCTGTCTGACCGGCAGCAGGCACAGCAGAAGCAGCAGACACAGCGCCGCCGCGGCAACCCGCTTCATCTACAACCCCCCTTTCCGGCCTTTTCCGGCTCCATCATAGCATATTCCGGCGATTCCTGCAAGTCAGAACAGGCACATCTGGCTGGTCTCCGGCAGGTCGCCCAGCGCGCCCAGGTTTTTCAGCACCTCCATGTGGGTCTGGCTCACCTTGGGACAGGCGGCGCTGACCTCCTCCATGGAGACAAAGGGCGATCCGGACTCCTTGAGCGCAGCCAGGTCCGCCGCGGCGGCGGTCCCCAGGCCGGAGATGGACACAAAGGGGGGCCGAAGCTGCCTGTCCCCCACGGGGAGAAATTTTGCCGCGTCGGAGGCGTACAGGTCGATGGGGGCGAAAGAGAAGCCCCGGAGGTAAAACTCATACACCGCGTAGAGCGTGGTGAGCAAGTCTTTCTCCTTGGCGGTGGCGTCCGGGTTCCCCTCGATCTCATGAATTTTGTCCCGGACCAGGTCCACGCCCCGGGTCATGATGGCGGCGTCGAAGCCGTCCTTCTCGCTGCGCCGGTAGAAGTAGGCGGCGTAGAAGGCCAGCGCATGGTGGACCTTGAAAAAGGCGATGCGGAACGCCATCATCACATAGGCCACCGCGTGGGCCTTGGGGAACAGATAGGCGATCTTCCGGCAGGACTCTATGTACCAGTCCGGCACGCCCAGCTCCCGCATCTTCTCCTCTCCCCCGTCGGGAAAGCCGCCCTTCTTCACCTTGCCCTTTCGCACCGCCTCCATGATCTTGAAAGCCAGCTTGGGCTCCATGCCCTTGGAGATCAGATAGAGCATGATGTCGTCCCGGCAGCCCACGGTCTCCTTGACGGAGGCGGTGCCGGAGGCGATCAGGTCCTGGGCGTTGCCCAGCCACACGTCGGTGCCGTGGGAGAAGCCGGAGAGCCGGACCAGAATGTCAAAGCCCTCGGGCTTGGTGTCCACCAGCATCTGCCGGGTGAAGCCGGTGCCGAACTCCGGGATGCCGATGGAGCCGGTCTGGCCGA
>JAFTBW010000012.1 GCA_017455015.1 Oscillospiraceae bacterium
GAACGTGCTAAAATACAAAAATTCAAAGGAAGCGCTGATTAAATCCGGCAAGAGCAGATGTCGAGCAAATTTTCGCCGGATCAAGGCGCAAAAAGTGCAGGAATACTTTGTGTATTTCAAACTTTTTGCAACGCAGAGCCGGCGAAAATTTGCCGGCAGATGCCGAAGACGGATTAATCAGCGTTTCCAAAGAATCATTATGGGATAATAACGCGGGAACCGTACAAATGGATACGAATGCGGTGAGAGAGGAGGGCGCAGCGCGTGATAAAAATACTGGTGGTCGAGGATGAAAGACCCATCAACGATCTGATTGAAATGAACCTGACCGAGGCGGGCTACGAGTGTACCTGCGTTTACGACGGTATTTCCGCCTGTGACGCCGTGGAGAAAGAGGTGTTCGACCTGGTGCTGCTGGACATCATGCTGCCGGGCGCGGACGGCTACGAGGTTCTGGAATACATCCGTCCCATGGAGATCCCGGTGATCTTTCTCACGGCCAAGGGTACGGTGGAGGACAAGGTAAAGGGGCTGCGCCTGGGCGCGGACGACTACCTGACCAAGCCCTTTGAAATCGTGGAGCTGCTGGCCAGGGTGGAGAGCATCCTGCGCCGGGCCGGAAAGACCCAGACGGAAATCGTGGTGGACGACGTGGTGATCGACACCCGGTCCCGCTCGGTGCGCCGGGGGAACAAGGACATCCAGCTTACGATGAAGGAGTACGAGCTGCTGCTGCTGTTTGTCCGGAACCGGAATATCGCCCTGTTCCGGGAGACGCTGTACGAGCACGTCTGGGGCAGCGACTACATGGGGGACTCCCGCACGGTGGACCTCCATGTGCAGCGGCTGCGGAAAAAGCTCCACTGGGAAGACAAGATCAAGGCCATCTACAAGGTCGGGTACCGCTTAGAGGTCTGAAAGCTTGGACGGAAAGACAAAACGAGCGCTGAAGGTCAGCCTTGCCGCCGCGTTTGCGACGGAGTTTGTCCTTTGCGTCATGGAGTGCGTCATGTTGACGCAGGTTCCGGAGGCGCGAAATGCCTACGGTACCTATATTGCCTTTCTGCTGGTCTCCGTCGCGCTCATCAGCGGCGCGGTTTTCTGGGTTACCCGGGTCACCGGCATCGGGGAGAGCATGGAGTTCCGGAGCCAGCGGAAGCGTATCAGCGAGCTGGAACGGAATATCTCCGATCTGGAAAACGTTGCCCTGCGCAGGGAGGAGTTCATCGGCTCTTTCGCCCATGAGCTGAAAACGCCGCTTACCGCCATCATCGGCTACGCAGATATGCTGCGGAGCAAGGATATGAGCCCCAAGACCCGTTTTACCGCCGCAGGCTACATTTTCTCCGAGGGAAAACGGCTGGAGGCCCTGAGCCTGAAGCTCATGGACATCATTGTGGCGGGCAAGCAGGAGCTGGAGCTGAAACGCTTTGAGATCGGTTACTTCATCCGTACCGTGGCCGCAGTGACGGTGCCCAGCCTCAGCAACGAGGATATCGCGCTGGATATGCGCTGGGAGCCGGGCTTCATCGAGGTGGAGCCGGACCTGTTCAAGACCCTGATGATCAACTTGGTGGACAACGCCCGGAAAGCAAGCCGGAGCAACAGCATCATCGAGCTGTACGGCAAGGCGGAGGAGGGCGGCTATGCCATGTATGTCAGGGACCACGGCCGGGGTATCCCCATAGAGGAGCTGAATAAAATCACCGAGCCCTTTTACATGGTGGACAAGTCCCGCGCAAGAGCGCAGAACGGCGCCGGCCTGGGTCTGGCCCTTTGCCAGCGGATCGCGGAGCTCCACGGCACAAAGCTGGAATACAGCAGCGAACTGGGGAAAGGGACCACGGTGCGCATCCTTCTGAAAGGAGGGGCGGCGCTTGCTGAGGAAGAAGCTGTGGACTGAGTACAGGCAACTGACCCTGTCTGGCTGCCTGTGCGCCGCCATGCTGCTGGTGGCGGCGCTGCTGCCCCTGGCGTTCCGTTCGGAACGCTCCTCCGGTACTGCCCGCGCGGATACGGAGGCGGAGATCAAGGCTGCGCTGTTCCAGCGGCAGTGGGCCGGGGATGAGGAGCTGGACGTGGAGCGGGTGGAGGAGCCCGGGCGCAGCACAGTGTCCTACTGCGAGGACGTGTTCTCCGGCCTCGTCCGGCGCTGGGTCGGCGATCAGGCGCTTATAAACCCGATCTCCCCCACGGGCAGCGAGTATACCGTCACCCGGGAGGGGAGCGTGCGGCTGCGGCTGTGCAGGATGTGGCTCCAGGCCCGGGGAGACTGGCAAAACTGGATGGACGTCTGCTTTGACGCGGACACCGGCCACATCTATTACCTCTATGTCAGCAGGGAATGTCTGACCAACCGGCGGCTTTACGCCGGTCAGGAAAGGCTTACCGGCTCCGATGTGGCCGTCTGGCTGGCCTCCCAGCACTCCGCCACCCTCCAGGGCCTGGAGGACGGAGCGGACGGGACGGCGGTCGCCGTTCTCACCGGAGACGGCGGTACGCTGCGCTTTGAGATCCGGTGTATCTGGTACGATACGCTGTTGGATGTGCGCATCCGCAGCGTCTGAGGAGCGGCGATATGTCGAAACAAACCATGCGCGTCCTGTTCCTTGCGCTTTGCGTCACCCTTTTGGTGGTCGTCAGCGCCAGGGTCTCGCCGGAGGACAGGAATGCGTTCGTTCCCTCGGAGCGGATCGAGGCGGAGCTGTGGCCCGAGGTCAGCTACACTCCGGAGCCGACGCCCACGCCGACGCCGGAGCCCACGGTGCGCATCCGCACCTATCTGCCGGATATCGTCCTGACGGATTGGGAACTGCGGCTGGTGAACAACGATAACCTCCTGTCCAGGACTTTCTCGCCGGAGAGCGTGACGCCGATTCGGGATTACGGCCAGTATTTCGACACCCGTGCCATCGACGCGCTGGAGGCCATGCTGACCGGCGCGGAGGAGGCGGGGTACACGGTGTGGATCAAGAACGGTTACCGGCCCTACATCGTCCAGGCCAATCTGTTCAACGGACGCGCCACGGTCATCTCTGAAAACGAGGGTGTCGATCTGGCCGAGGGGGAGCGGCGGGCCAGATTGCAGGTGGCCTATCCCGGGACCAGCGAGCATCAGCTCGGGCTCTGCGTGGACATTGTGGACGCCAAGGACACCTCCCTCGACTCGGAGAAATGCGAGAATCTTCCCGTTCTGCTCTGGCTGCGGGAGCACTGCGCCGAGTACGGCTTCATCTATCGCTATCCAAAGGAGAAAAAGGAGCTCACAGGCTGGTACGAGCCTTGGCATTTCCGCTATGTGGGCGTTGACGCTGCGAAATATATCATGGAAAACGGACTCTGCCTGGAAGAATTTTACGCGCAATTTTAGCTTGTTCGATCGCAACTGCGTTTGCGGTCGAGGGGAGACAGATATGACTGGAAAGAGAAAGATAGCGGCGGCTGCGCTTGCCTGCCTCATCCTGTCGGGATGCAGCATGCGCGCCCGGAGTACTCCCGCCGCTCCGCCGGCTGCGGAATCCCCGGTACCGGAGTCTACGGCAGCTCCGGCGGCCATGCCCACCTTGAAACCGACCCCGTCTCCGACGCCAAAGCCCAGCCCCACACCTACGCCGGAGCCTACGCCGACCCCGGAGCCGGAACCTTACCGTCCGGACGTGGATCTCTCCAGTTGGGAGCTGTTGCTGGTCAACCAGACGCACCCCATCGGGCAGTACGCCCCGGAGCTGGTGACGGTGGAGAACAATCAGCAGTTCGACGTCCGGGCCTCCGACGCGCTGGCGGAATTTATCGCCGGTGCCAGGGCGGAGGGGCTCAGCGTGTTTCTCAGCTCCGCCTACCGGGGCTATGACGAGCAGAATTACCTCTATTGGCGCAAGGTGGAGCAGTACGGCGGGGACGAGGCGGTTGCCGCCACCATCGTCCTGCCTCCCGGCACCAGCGAGCACCAGACCGGCCTGTGCGCCGACATCACGGATATGTACTACCCCACGAAGGACGCCTCCCTGGAAAATACGGCGCTGTTCCAGTGGATGAACGCCCACTGCGCCGAATACGGTTTTATCCTTCGCTATCCCGCCGACAAGCAAGACATCACCGGCGTCATGTATGAGCCCTGGCACTTCCGCTATGTGGGCAAGGAGGTCGCCGCTTTTATCCAGGAGCAGGGGCTATGCCTTGAGGAATTCGTAGCGCTCTACCCCAGCACGGAACCCACGGCGGCGGATGATGCGGCGGGGTGATTCAAAACAGCCTATGGGTTTGAAAACAGGGAAGAGGCATGCGGCGGCGCTGCTGGCGGCGCTGCTTTGTACCGCGGCGGCCGTCTGGTTTCTGGGACGGCTGACGGAGCCGAAGTATATGTCCGGCGTCCTGGAGGGGGCCATGACCGCGGAATATTACCCGGAGGCCGGGGAGCATGACGTGATTTTCATCGGAGACTGCGAGGTCTACGAGAATTTTTCCCCGGTGGCCATGTGGCGGGAGGCCGGCATCACCAGCTATATCCGGGGAAGTGCCCAGCAGCTCATCTGGCAGAGCTATTATCTGTTGCGGGAGGTCTTCCGGGAGGAGAGCCCCAAGCTCGTGGTCTACAACGTGCAGGCCATGCACTACGGCGAACCCCAGAGCGAGGCCTACAACCGCATGACCCTGGACGGGATGCCGCTGAGCCTGAACAAGCTGATGGCAATCCGGGACTCCATGACCGAAGAGGAGGAGTATCTGAGCTACCTGATCCCCCTGCTTCGCTACCATTCCCGGTGGAATGAGCTGACGGAGGAGGACTGGCGGTATCTCTTTTCCCGGGACCGGGTGACCGTGGCCGGGTATCTCATGCGGGCGGACGTAAAGCCCATGAACCGCCTGCCCTCCGCCCCCATTCTGGACGACTACGCCATCGCTCCCCGGTGCTGGGACTATCTGGAAAAGATATACCGGCTGTGCCAGGACAACGGCGCAAGGCTGCTGCTCATCAAGTCCTCCAGCGTCTGGCCCTACTGGTACCCGGAGTGGGACGCCCAGTTTGTGGAGTGGGCGGAGGAGCACGGGGTGGACTACATCAATTTCCTCCCCATGGAGGAGGAGATCGGTCTTGATATGTCCCATGACACCTACGACGCCGGACTGCATCTGAACGTCTACGGCGCGGAAAAGCTCTCCGTCTGGTTTGCCCGTCTGTTGCGGGACAATTACGGCATCTCCGACCGGCGGAACGATCCGGAGACGCGGGAGCGCTGGGCGGAGACCTGCGCAAGGTACGACGCACTGCTGGACGCCCAGCTCCGGGAGATCGAGGAGTACGGCTATCTGAAAAGCTGGACCCTGGGGAACGCTGAATAATATCCCGCCTGCGCCGCTTTCATCAGCGCTTCCCCGGGAAACGCCGTATTGCGAAACAGCGTGCAATGAATTGACAAGGAGTGTTGTAATGATGAACAGGATACAACGGGCGCTGACCGCTCTATTGCTTGGATGCATGTGTCTTCTGACCGCATGCGGCGGCGCCGATGCACCCGCTTCCACCGCCGCTGTGGATGAGACTGCGGCGCCTGCGGTTTCCGCCGTTCCCGCCGCTCCGGCGCAGGAGCAGGGGAGCGCCGCCGTGCAGGCCGATTACGGTCCTCTGCGTTTTACCTACGGCGGCGTTACGTTCGGCATCTATGACAAGGCCGGACCGGTGCTGGACGCCCTGGGAGAGCCTGCGGACACGTTCACCGCCGATAGCTGCGCCTATCAGGGCAGCGACTATTTCTACTACTATGACGGAATTGAACTGTGCGTCAACGACATTGACGGCGAGCGCTACATCACCGGCATCACCCTGGCCGACGACACGGTGCAGATGCCACAGGGCGTGTGCATCGGCATGGACATCGCCGAAGCCCTGGAGAAGCTGGGGATGGAATACACCCAGTCCGGCGCCGTGTACAGCTTCGTCAGCGGCAGCGCGCTGCTGCATCTCCGGACCGGCGACGACGGCTCCGTCACCGCAATTCAGTATATTCCCGCCTGATTCCGACAAAAACCGCAAAATCACAGAAATCGCGGCAAAATCCGCGCAAAGACTGTCTGAAATATCCATTGACAGATCCCGCACTTCTGTGCTTTAATTAACCAAAGTCATTTCCGCCCTGCAAGAGGACGTTATGACCATGTGAAATGCGACGACGGAATTATGTCCCTGTCGGGAGTTTCAGAGAGCCGGCGGCTGGTGCGAGCCGGTACCGATGACAGAGGGCAGTCTGCCTCCCGAGCAGGTCCCGCCAACGCGGAGCAATGCTCTGCCAGTAGTAGGACCCGGACGGCCCCGTTACAAGGCCATGGACTTGATAGAGTCCGAGAGTGCCTCTTCCGATGGAAGAGGAATCAGGGTGGTACCGCGAAAACTTTTTTCGTCCCTGAAACCGCTGCATGTGCGGTTTCAGGGATTTTATTTGTTTTCGGGGACCTGTTTTGGAAAAGGAGAAAAACCATGCGAAAAGTCTGGATCAGCGACATCACAATGAAAGTTCCCGCCGCGGAGGGCGGCTTTGCGTTCAGCTTCCGGGAGAAGATCGAGCTTGCCAAGCTGCTGGACCGCCTGGGCGTGGACGTGGTGGAGACCGGCCCCGTCCAAAGCCGCAGAACGGACAGCCTTCTGGTCAAGTCCATCGCCTCCGCCGTGAAGCAAAGCGCAGTGGCGGTGCCGCTGCTGCTGGACGGGGAGGGTCCCGAGACCGTGTGGAGCGCCTTGAGGGAGGCGGCGCGGCCCCGCCTGCAGGTGGTGGCCCCGGTGAGCACGGTACAGATGGAGTATCTCTGCCACCGGAAGCCGGAGGCGGTGCTGGAACGGGTGCGGGAGCTGACAGCCCAGGCAAAGGCCCTCTGCCCGGAGGTGGAATTCGTGGCGGAGGACGCCGGCCGGAGCGAGCCGGAATTTCTTTCCGCGATCGTCAATGCCGCCGTGGAGGCGGGAGCCGGGACCGTGACCATCTGCGACACGGCGGGAACGCTGCTGCCGGACGAGTTTTTTGCCTCCGTCAGCCGCGCCCGCGAGATACTGCCCCAGGGAGTCAGGCTGGGGGTGCGCTGCTCCGGGGAGCTGAGCCTTGCGGATAGCTGCGCCATGGCCGCCATCCGTGCCGGCGCGGACGAAGTCAAGACCGCTGCCTGCGGAGACTTCACCGCGTCTCTGGAAAAGCTGGTGCGCATCCTCAAGCGCCGGGGGGAGGACTTCGGCGTGGACTGCGGCGTCCGGGACACGGAGCTGCGGCGGGTCACGGGGCAGATTGCCCGCCTGTGCGACAGTCACGGCGGCAGCCTCTCCGGCAGGGAACGGGCGGAGGAGGAGCATGACAGCGACCTGGTGCTGACCGTCCACGACGATTTGGGAGCAGTGCTGAAAGCCGCTGCAAAGCTGGGCTACGATCTCAGCGAAGAGGACGGCGTGAGGGTGTATGAGGCTTTCTCCCGCATCGCCTCCAAGAAAGAGCGGGTGGGCGCGAAAGAGCTGGACGCCATCATCGCCTCCGCAGCGCTGCAGGCGCCGCCCACCTACCGCATCGAGAGTTATGTCATCAACTCCGGCAATGTCATCACCGCCACAAGTCATATCCGCATGACAAAGGGCGAGCAGCACATTGACGGACTGGCGGTGGGAGACGGTCCCATCGACGCCAGCTTTCGCGCCATCGAGCAGATCGTGGGTCGGCATTACGAGCTGGACGATTTCCAGATCCAGGCCATCACCGAGGGGCAGGAGGCCATGGGAGAGACCGTGGTCCGGCTCCGCTCCGGCGGAAAACTCTACGCGGGCAGGGGCATCTCCACGGACGTGCTGGGCTCTGCCATCCGCGCCTATCTCAGCGCGGTCAACAAGATCGTCTACGAGGAAGGGGAATAACCGATGAAGCTTTCCTTTTCGACCCGGGGCTGGCCGGACATGGGCTGGCAGGAGATGCTGGACACCGCTTCCGAGATGGGCTTTGCCGGCATTGAACTCTACAATCTCTTCAACAAGCCGGAGCTGACGGACCGGGGAGGGCCGTTGCACGCCTACGCTGTGGCTGCCACCCAGCGGCAGCTCCGGGACATGAAGCTCTCCATTCCCTGTCTGGACAGCGCCAGGGATCTGGCCGACGGCGGGGACGAGAATATGGCCGCGCTGCACAGCTATCTGATGCTGGCGGGGGAGCTGCATACCCCCTATGTGGCGGCCTGGGCCTCGGGGGAGGACCCGGAGGTCATCCGGGACAACATCGCAAATCTGATCCCCGTTTGTGCGGAGGAGAACGTCCGGCTGCTCATCAAGACCTCCGGCTATTTTTCCTCCACCGACCGGCTGCGGGAAATTCTGGACTACTTCGCCTGCGACGAGCTGGGCGTGCTCTGGGATGTCCATCACCCCTACCGGGACTGGGGGGAGAGCGCGGCACAGTCCATCACCAATCTGGGAGCCTATGTGAAGCACGTACATCTCCGGGACAGCAGCGACGATAAGACCTTTGAGCTGATCGGCGAAGGCAGCTTTCCCGTGGCAGACGTGATGCAGGCCCTCTACTCCGTGGACTATGACGGCTTTATCTCCCTGGAGTGGAAGCCCGGCTGGCTGGAGGAGCTGACGGACCGGGAGGTCATTTTCCCCCACTTTGTCAACTACATGGGCCGCTTCGAGGACACCCGGGGCCGGCGCCGCGTCCTCTACCCCAACCATGACGGCACAGGGCAGTATGTGTGGAAAAAGGATGAGCTGATCAACCTGACCTTTTTCCAGATGCTGGACCGGGTGGCGGAGGAGTTCCCGGACCAGTACTGCTTCCGCTATACCACATTGGATTACACCCGCACCTACGCGGAGTTTCGGGAGGACGCGGACCGCTTTGCCCGCGCCCTGGTGAGCCTGGGGGTGAAGCCGGGCAGCAAGGTCACGGTCTGGTGCACCAACGTGCCCGCCTGGTTCATCACGTTCTGGGCCTGCTGCCGCATCGGCGCGGTGCTGGTGACCATGAACACCGCCTACAAGATCCACGAGGCGGAGTACCTGCTCCGGCAGAGCGACACCCACACCCTGGTCATGATCCGGGGGGCGCTGGACAGCGACTATCAGGCCATCATCAACGAGCTGTGTCCGGAGATTGCAAAAAGCCGCCCCGGCGAAATGCTGCACTGCAAGCGCCTGCCGTTCCTGCGCAACGTGATCACGGCGGACTTCTCCCAGCCCGGCTGCTTGACCTTTGACCAGGCCATGGCCCGGGCGGATATGGTGCCGCCGGAGGAGACCGCCCGGCTGTGTGCCGCCGTGCGCCCCGGGGACGTGTGCAATATGCAGTACACCTCCGGCACCACGGGCTTCCCCAAGGGCGTCATGCTGACCCACTACAACGTGGTCAACAACGGCAAGTGCATCGGCGACCGCATGGGCCTTTCCACGGCGGACCGGATGATGATCCAGGTTCCCATGTTCCACTGCTTCGGCATGGTGCTGAGCATGACCAGCTCCATGACCCACGGGACCACCATGTGCCCCATGCCCTATTTCTCCGCGAAAAGCTCCCTGGCCTGCATCAACCAGGAGAAGATCACCTGCTTCAACGGCGTTCCCACCATGTTCATCGCCATGTTCAACCATCCCGACTACCGCAAGACGGACTTTTCCCACATGCGCACGGGCATCATGGCCGGTTCCGGCTGTCCGCCGGAGCTGATGCGCCGGGCCGCAGACCCGGAGGAGATGCACATGACCGGCATTGTCAGCGTCTACGGCCAAACCGAGACCGCCCCCGGCAACACCATGTCCGCCTGGACGGACAGCCTGGACGTGCGTACCGAGACCGTGGGCTACGCGTTCCCCCACGTCCGCTGCAAGGTGGTGGACCCGGAGACGGGACTGGAGGTTCCCGACGGCGTGAACGGCGAGTTCTGCGCCAAGGGCTACAACACCATGAAAGGCTATTACAAGATGCCGGAGGCCACCCGGGACACCGTGGACGCCGAGGGCTGGCTCCACTCCGGGGATCTGGCCTGCCGGGACGAGCAGGGCAACTACCGCATCACCGGACGGCTCAAGGACATGATCATCCGTGGGGGTGAAAACCTCTATCCCAAGGAGATCGAGGAGTTTATCTATACCCACCCCGCCGTGCAGGACGTGCAGGTGATCGGCGTCCCGGACAAGCGCTACGGGGAGGAGGCCATGGCCTGCATCATCCTCAAGGAGGGACGGAACGTCAGCGAGCCGGAGATGCGCAGCTTTATCACCGCCTCCCTGGCGCGCCACAAGGTCCCCAAATATATCGACTTTGTGGATTCTTTCCCCATGAACGCGGCCGGAAAGATCCTGAAATACAAAATGCGGGAGGATGCGGTCAAAAAATTGGGGCTGGAAGCATAAATATGCATTGCTTCCCGCGCGGAAATCCGCTATAATCAATGCAATTGCGATTTTAACAAAAGGAGATAGATCATCATGGACATTCAGATCATCCGCAACGCCAGCCCCGCCGCCAAGCCGGCGGACGAGGGCAAGCTGGGCTTTGGCCGGATTTTCACCGACCACATGTTCACCATGGAGTGGGACCGGGAGAAGGGCTGGCATGACGCGAAAATCGAGCCGTTCGGCAACCTGTCCATCCATCCCGCCTCTACGGTGCTGCACTACGGCTCCGAGATTTTTGAGGGCATGAAGGCCTACCGCTGGGCGGACGGCAGGATCGTGCTGTTCCGTCCCCAGGAGAACTTCGCCCGCATGAACCGCAGCGCGGTGCGCATGGGCCTGCCGGAGCTGGACCCGGATTTCGCCCTCCGCTCCCTGAAGGAGCTTATTAAAATCGACGCGGACTGGGTCCCCCACGGCGTGGGCACCAGCCTCTACATCCGCCCCTTTATGATCGGCGACGACGAGCACCTGGGCGTCCACAGCGTCCAGCATGTGCGCTATCTGGTGATCCTGTCCCCCTCGGGCAGCTACTACGCCGCCGGTATCAACCCGGTGGACATCATGATCGAGGACGCCGACGTCCGTGCGGTGCGCGGCGGCACCGGCGAGGCCAAGTGCGGCGGCAACTACGGCGCCTCCGTTCGCGCCGGCGAGCGGGCAGAGCAGAAGGGCTATGCCCAGGTGCTCTGGCTGGACGGCGTGGAGCGCAAGTACATCGAGGAAGTCGGCTCCATGAACATCATGTTCAAGATCAAGGGCAAGGTCTGCACCCCGGTGCTGAACGGCTCCATCCTGCCGGGCATCACCCGCAAGAGCATCCTGGAGCTGCTCCGCAGCGAGGGCGTCGAGGCCGAGGAGCGGCGCATCAGCCTTGCCGAGCTCATCGACGCCGCGCAGGACGGGACGCTGGAGGAGGCCTGGGGCTGCGGCACCGCTGCCGTCGTCTCCCCCGTAGGACACCTTGCCTATGAGGGCAAGGTCTACGAGATCAACGGCGCGAAGATCGGCCCTGTCACCCAGCATCTCTACGACGAGCTGACCGGTATCCAGTGGGGGAAGCGCCCCGATCCTTTCAATTGGATCGTTCCGGTGGAGTGAGTTTTCCCTGTTAAGGAGAAAGAATCAATGTCAAAAGAGCTTGTCATGCTGGACGGCAACGAGGCTGCCGCCCATATCGCGTATGACTTTACAGAGATCGCAGCCATCTACCCCATCACTCCCTCCAGCCCCATGGCGGAGCACACGGACGTGTGGTCTGCCCGGGGGAGGAAAAACCTCTTCGGCCAGACCGTGACCCTGCAGGAGATGCAGAGCGAGGCCGGAGCCATCGGCGCTGTCCACGGGGCGCTGCAAACAGGCGCGCTGGCCACCACCTACACCTCCAGCCAGGGGTTAATGCTGATGATCCCGGTGCTGCACCGCATTGCGGGCGAGCGGCTCCCGGCGGTCATGCACGTCGCGGCACGGACCGTGGGCACCCACGGCATGAGCATCTTCGGCGACCACAGCGACGTGATGGACTGCCGCGCCACGGGCTTTGCCCAGTTTTCCACCGGCAGCGTCCAGGAGGTGGTGGACCTGGCTGCGGTGGCCCATCTGGCGGCCATCGAGAGCCGGGTGCCTTTCATGCATTTCTTTGACGGCTTCCGCACCAGCCACGAGCTGGCGACGGTGGAGATGATCGACCGGGAGGCGCTGCACGCCCTGTTAAACCGGGAGGCGCTGGAGGCGTTCCGCGCCCACGCTCTGAACCCGGAGCACCCCGTGCTGCGCAATACCGTCCAGAATCCGGACGTGTACTTCCAGATCCGCGAGGCCAACAACCGCTTCTATGACGCGGTGCCCGGCATCGTGGAGAAGTATCTGGAACAGATCAGCGCCATCACCGGCAGGGAGTATCACCTCTTCAACTACTACGGCGCGCCCGACGCCACGGATGTGATCGTCGCCATGGGCAGCGTCTCCGGCGTGGCCCGGCTCGCCGTGGACTACCTGAACGCAAACGGAAAAAAAGTGGGCTATGTCCAGGTCCACCTGTACCGGCCTTTCTCTATGGAAAAGCTCATGGAGGCCATCCCCGCCACGGTGCATCGCGTCGCGGTGCTGGACCGCTGCAAGGAGATGGGCAGCATCGGCGAGCCGCTGTATCAGGACGTCTGCACGGCCGTCCTGTCCTCCGGCCGACCCATGACCGTCATCGGCGGGCGCTATGGCCTCTCCTCCAAGGACACGGACCCGGACCAGATCCTGGCGGTGTTCCGGAACCTGGAGAGCGAAAACCCCGTCCGGGGCTTCACCATCGGCATCGAGGACGACGTAACGCACCTGTCCCTGCCCACGCCCCACGTCTCCGGCGTGTCCGGCGGCAAGAGCCTGCGCTGCAAGTTCTGGGGCCTGGGCGGCGACGGCACCGTGGGCGCCAACAAGAACACGGTGCAGATCGTGTCCGAGGCAGCCGGTGTCTATGCCCAGGCGTATTTTGAGTACGACGCCAAGAAGAGCTTTGGCGTCACCAAGTCCCATCTGCGCTTCTCCCGGGAGCCCATCCGGGGCAGCTATTACGTCAAGCGGGCGGAGTTCGTGGCCTGTCACAACCAGAGCTATCTGAACCAGTACGACATGGTATCCGAGCTGAAAACCGGCGGAACCTTCCTGCTTAACAGCCAGTGGAAGCCGGAGGAACTGGAACAGCGGCTTCCCGCCGACGTCAAGCGCATCCTGGCCCGGAAGAAGATCAAATTCTATATGATCGACGCCACGGATATCGCCCTGCGCCTGGGCCTGGGCAGCCATACGAACACCGTGCTCCAGGCGGCTTTCTTCGCCGTCACCGGCATCATTCCCCCCGAGACGGCCCTGGAGCGCATGAAGGACGCCGCGCGAAAGACCTATTTTGCCAAGGGCGACGAGATCATCGACCGCAACGTGGCCGCCATCGAGGCCGGGGCGAGAGAGGTCCGGGAGATTACCGTGCCGGAGAGCTGGGCGGAGCTGCCTGACACCCCCAATGCCGCCGTGAAGATCCTGCGGGACGCTTTGGGGACGGGGGAGGGGAGCACCCTGCCCGACGTGGTGCGGAAGATCCTCTACCCCATCAACGCCCAGAAGGGCGACGACCTGCCGGTCAGCTCCTTTGCGGGCTACGAGGACGGCTGCATCGACATGGGCCTGACCGCCTGGGAAAAACGGGGCATCGCCGTCCGGGTCCCCAAATGGGACGCGGAGAAGTGCGTCCAGTGCAACCGCTGTTCCCTGGTCTGTCCCCACGCCGTCATCCGGCCCTATCTGCTCTCCGACGCGGAAATGGAAAAAGCCCCCGCCGGCTTCCAAGCCAAGCCGGCAAACGGCGCGGCCAAAGGCTATCATTTTGCACTGGTGGTGTCGGACTTTGACTGCACCGGCTGCGGGAGCTGCGCGGAGTCCTGCCCGGCCAAGGCCCTGGAGATGGCGCCTGCCGTACTCACGGAGGACCGCAAGGCCCGCTGGGACTACGCCCTCACCGTTTCCGACAAGGGCGATCTGTTCGACCGCTGGAGCGTCAAGGGCAGCCAGTTCCGCCAGCCGCTGGTGGAGTTCTCCGCCGCCTGCGCGGGCTGCGGCGAGACGCCCTACGCCAAGCTCATGACCCAGCTCTTCGGCGAGCGGGTCTATTGGGCAAACGGCACGGGCTGCTCCCAGGCCTGGGGCGCGCCCATGCCCGGAATTCCCTATACGACCAACTGCCGGGGCTTCGGTCCCGCCTGGACCAACAGCCTCTTTGAGAACAACGCCGAGCTGTGCCTGGGCATGTTCCTCTCCGTCCGCCAGCAGCGGGAGCGGGTGAAAGGCCAGGTGGAGGCTTTGCTGAAACAGTCCGACGGCGAACTGAAAGCCGCCTGTGAGAATTACCTCGCCGCCTACGACAGCTATGACGGCTCCCGGACCGCCTCCGACGCGCTTCTGAACGCGCTGGAGGGCGTCAGCGGCCCGGAGGCGGAGGACATCCGCCGGAACGCCGACCAGCTCGCCCGCAAGAGCTTTTGGATGTACGGCGGCGACGGCTGGGCCTACGACATCGGCTTCGGCGGTCTGGCCCACGTCATCGCCAGCGGCGAGAATGTCAACGTCTTTGTCATCGACACGGAGGTCTACTCCAACACCGGCGGACAGAGCAGCAAGGCGACGCCCATCGGCGCTGTGGCGCAGTTTGCCTCTGCGGGCAAGCGCAGCCGCAAGATGGATCTGGGCGGCATCATGATGAGCTACGGCAACGTGTATGTGGCCCAGGTGGCCATGGGAGCGGACCCAAATCAGCTCATCAAGGCGCTGAAAGAGGCCGAGGAATACGAGGGGCCCAGCGTGATCGTGGCCTACACCCCCTGCACCTCCCACGGCATCCGGAGCGGGATGCACAAGGTCCAGGAGGAGATGAAGCGGGCGGTGGAGAGCGGCTACTGGCTGCTGTACCGCTACGATCCCCGCAAGGAACACCCGCTGCACCTGGATTCCAAGTCCCCTAAGCTGGGCTACGAGGAGTTCCTGGACGGCGAGACCCGCTACAGCGCCCTGCGTCGGACTTTTCCAGACCACGCGAAGGAGCTCTTCGCCATCGGTTCCGATGACGCCCAAAAGCGCTACGACAAGTACAGGCGCATGGAGGAGACCAGCTAAAAAGCAGAAAAACAAGACGCTCCGCAAAACCTTTGGGTTTTGCGGAGCGCTATTTTTGTTGTTATTTCAATTGCACGCCCCAGATCTTGCACTGGCGGGTGCCAACCACGATGACGTTCTCATACACTGCGGGGCTTGCTTCCACGCCGCCGCCCACGTTAAAGCTGTCCAGGACTTCGCCGCTGAGGCCGTCCAGCAGGAACATTTTGCTGCCGTAGTTGCAGTATACCACGTCGCCGGAGCCGTCCTCATTGTATACCAGAACGGGGGAGGACCAGGTGTAATAGGACTTGTGTTCCCACACGACCTCTCCGGTCTCCCGGTCCAGGCAGGCCAGAATTCCGTTGTTGTAGATGTCCGTCTTTGCCACGGTGACGTAGATCAGACCTTCCAGATCGTTCTTTCCCACGGCGATGCTGGACTGTACGCCGCCGGAAACGCCCTGCTCCGTGTAGCAGTTGTACTCCGTCTGCCAGACGATTTCCCCGTTTTCCGCGTCGATCTTGAAGATGGGAATCGGGGCGGTGGTGTAGCTCCGCCAGCCGTAATGGAAAGAGGTGCTGACGTAAATGTAGGGGTGGCCGTCCTCCATGGAAAGTACCGGGGTGGCGTTGGAGTCGTCGAGAATATCCTGCACCCAGTCCAGGGTCAGGGTGTTCAGATTCAGGCACATGAGCCTTCCGCCGTTGTCCGCGATGATCAGATGGCTGCGCCAGATCACGGGGCTGTCCTCCATGCCCACCCAGTAGTGGAACAGGCTGGTCCGGGTGCCGTAGTAGCGCCACTTCACCGTTACCGGGTCGATGGACAGTTCCCCGTTCTTTTCGTTGTACTGCGTGTTCAGCTTGATGATGTAGACGATGCCGTTTTCTCCTGGGTAGATGAGCTGGTCCGTGTCCGCGTCCACCAGGGGGGAGCCGTCAAAGTAGGAGAGATTTCCCCGCAGAGAGAAGCCTCCCGCGGCCTCCACATCGTCGTGACCAAAGGAATGGAGCACCTCAAAGTCGATGAGGCTGATGACGAAAGCCCTGGCGTAGCCGTGGATGCTGTCATAGCCCGCGCCGAGGTACAGGATAGGGTAGCCCCTGGGGTCCAGCGCCCCCGCGCCCTTGAAGGTGAAGCCCAGGTTCAGCGTCTCGCGGGTCTGCTTGCCGCTGTTCAGGTCCAGGAAATAGACGTTGCCGTCCATGGTGGCATATATGACCTCTACCAGACTGTCGTCCTCCTTGGCCCAGTCCGCCATATTCATGACCGCCTTGGTTTCCCGGGGCCATTTCACCAGCAGGGGCTGACCCACCCAGCCGCTGCCGGACCAGGTTTCCCCGTTGTAGGTCAGGGTGCCGGTGTTGTAGGACCAGGACTGGCCGAATTTGTGTTCTGTCATGTTGGCATAACCGTAGCTTCCGCCGTCCCGGAAGTTGTTGCCCCGGAACGTGATGACGCCCTCCATGTCCGTGTAGTCCGAACCCCAGCCGAAGTCGATGGGCTCCGCAGCCTCATAGGCCTCGTCCTCGCTGAGAGTTGTGCCGTCCACCTGTATGGCTTCCTTGAAGACAAAGATCTCCGGGTCCGTCTCCTCCGTATGGACAGGCGCAAAATCCGGCAGGGGAGTGGGGGTGGGTACCGGCGTGGGAGTCGGCTCCGGCGTCGGTTCCGGCGTCGCCGGAACGGCGTCGTTCCCGCTCTGGTCCGGCGGCAGGGTGGGGATCGGGGAGGCGCTCACGGTTTGCGTCCCGGAGTCCTCCGCCGGAATGGCTGCTGGGACGGCGTTTGCCAGCTTGTAAAGCACAAAAACCAGCACAGCCAGCAGCACCGCCAGGATCAGCACATATACGGCGGTTTCGCCTGGGGAGAGCTTCTCCCGCTTTTTTTGATAGGACATTGGTCGATACACCCGGTTTCTGGATAGAATTCCTGCTTTTTTCCGAAACAGTATAGCAAATCCACAGAAAAAAAGCAACATCCTCGGGAAATTCCAGGAGGAATCATGTTGTTTTGCCCAATATGATGAAAAATCAGGAAAGAGTTATTGACAATTTTGCATATTCTGCTATAATAGACTTGTTGAACAGCGACCATGCAGCACACTGCATGTCGTCCTTGAACAACAAGACCCCATCAGTCTCCGCCATACAGGAGAGGACACCGCCAGTGCCGGCGGCGGATGCGGGATCATCATTTTTTAGGAGGCATATGACATGAAGAAATGGATCTGCAGCGTGTGCGGCTACGTGTATGAGGGCGACAATCCCCCCTCCGAGTGTCCTGTGTGTCATGCCAGCGCGGACAAGTTCAAGGAGCAGGTTGGCGAGATGAAGCTGGCTTGTGAGCATGTCTATGGCGTTTATGACGCTACTGTGAAGAACAACGACGGCGTTCCCGCCGGGGATAAGCAGTACATTCTGGACACGTTGAAGAGTATGTTCACCGGCGAGTGCAGCGAGGTTGGCATGTATCTCTGCATGGCCCGAATCGCCACCCGGGAGGGCTATCCGGAGATTGGCGCGTATTGGGAGAAAGCCGCCTGGGAGGAGGCCGAGCATGCCGCTATCTTTGCAGAACTGCTGGGTACCGAGCTGGAGCCTAAAATGACCGCCAGCACCAAGAAGAACCTTGAGTGGCGTGTTGAGGCTGAGTTCGGAGCCACCCAGGGCCGCCAGGATTTGGCCGTCTGCGCCAAGAAGAACAATCTGGACGCTATTCACGACGTGGTACATGAGATCGGACGCGACGAGGCCCGCCACTGCAAGGCCTTTGAGGGTTTGCTGAAACGCTACTTCAAGTGAAATAAGGTACTGGAATTCCCTGATATCAGAGAATTCCAGTATCTTTTTCGATTCTATTTTTTGATATAGGGCTGAAAAGCTTTGCCGTTCGGGCGACGAAAGAGTGGGACCACCATCCCATTCTTTTCTTTTTTGCATGATTGAAAAAGAAAATCTTTTTGCCGGTGTGAAATATTTGCGCTCCTTGCAGGGTATTCTGGATGAAATGCATTTCAAAAGGAAGATGGGTACATGCTGAGCGAAGCGGAATATACGCGTTACGCAGAAAGCTATTTGGATATGGTGTTTCGGGTCGCCTTCGGTTATGTGAAAAACAGCGCCGACGCGGACGACATCACGCAGGCGGTTTTCCTCCGCCTGTGGAAACGCCGTCCGGTATTTCAGGACGAGGCCCATGCCAAATACTGGCTTTTGCGCGTGACGGTCAATGAAAGCAAGCGCTGTCTGTGCTCCCCGTGGCGGCGTTCGGAATCGCTGGAAATGTGCGAGGTCCCTGCGCTTCCCTCCCATGCACACCGGGAAATGCTGGACATCATTGAACGCATGAAACCGAAATACCGCACTGCGCTCTACCTCTATTACTATGAGGGCCTTTCCACAGAGGAGATCGCCGGGGTGCTGAAAATTCCGCGAAGCACAGTGCTGACCCATCTCAGACGCGCAAGAGAACAATTCAAACAGGAATGGACGGAGGCGGAACAATGAACAGGGAACAGCAGATGTATCGTGAGATTTACGACAGTCTCCATGCCTCCGCCAAGACAAGACAGGAGGTTTTCAACATGCAAAACGAGAAAAAAACAATCGGACGCACTTCCAGACGGGCGCTGACCGGCGTCCTGGCCGCAGTGCTGACGGTGGCTCTGGCGATCGGCGTTCTGGCGGCCGCAGGTATCTTCAACATGAACATCCGGGAAGCCGAGCCGGAGGAGCGCTTCTATACGGACTTTACGCTGGAAAACGGCAGGCCGTTCTACTGGGACGGCGCAAAGCTGGTTTTCTCCTTTGACGGGCCGCAGGAGTGCAGCGCCATCCGCGTCAAGCCCGGCTGGATGCCCTACCGCGTGAACGAGGGATTCAGCCTGAAAGCGGAAGACGGCTGGTATTCGCGCATTAGCTGTGAGGGCTCGGATTCAGGCGGCGAGAGCAACCAGCCTTGCCTGATCGAACTGAGATACGCCCCCATGTTTGTTGACGGCGGCAATCTGCTGCTGCTCTACGCGGACGACGCCGGCGAGATTGTGGAAGACACCTGGAAGGATTGGAATATTCTGAAATTTGGCACCCATTACGCCAACTCCAATTTTCCCGACGGGTCGCATGATGTGGACTGCTCCTATTACATGATGTATCAGCCGGACAACGGTTGGATCATCACGGTTTCTTCCATGGAGAACAACCCGGATACGCTGGAAAAAATCGGCCAGGCTCTGGAAATTGACGTGACGGAGGACAGCATTTCCAGCGCGGATTATCAGGGACACAGCGAATTTTTCGACTGCGGCGTCGGTTGAATTCAAAAGAAACCACAGGAAACACAACGGCGGGCAATATCCTCCCGCACAAGGGAGGACGTTGCCCGCTTTCCTGCTGAGAATTTATATACGCATCTGAGTTGGAGCGGATGTGTCTACCCAGATTGCAGACCGTACTCCGCGCCGTTCGCTGTAGATTCCGATATCATGATCACAGAACGTCTTTCAACCATGCCCTGTAATAATTCTTGATAGTTCTTCCAAATCACTTTCAACTTTCCGCGTAATTGCAATTATGAAAAAACTTATTCAGAATTTTGTCCAGCTTCCCCGCCTTGGCATATTCCAGCGCGTCGGCCTGTCTGAAATTGTGCGCTTCAATCTGCACCGTTTCATCAAAACCCAGGATGTAATTTGTCGCAATCCGATAAATAATCTCCGTCGGCGCAAGCCCATACACCTGTTTGCTGAAAATATGTCTCAACCTCTCGTTTTTTTCGGGGTACAGCCGTTTGAGCGCGCTGCTCTGATACAGCCGCTTCACAATCTCCGTGATATAGAGGCCAGACTTCATATAGAGGTCAATAAAGGTCTTGTCTGGATTGTCAAAACAGCCTGGGTTTTCTTCTTCCAGCATATCCACCATCTTCTTTACGACCCATTTTGGCGTGAAAATCTGGTTGGTCTTCTGCGGAGGAATATAGTCAAAAATATCCTCTGTGCTGGTTTCCTCGAAATAGTCCGCGAGCGTCCGTTTCAGGCGCAGGAACTCTTTCACGGAATCGTCAAACACAACGGGGTCAAACAGTTTCCCCGCAAAATGCTTCTTCTCTCCCGTCTCTGAATCCGTATATTCGCCGCCATCCCGCAGGAATACAAACTGTGCCAGCGTAATGCTGGTGACCTCCAAAAACACCTGATCGGGGATAATCTTATCGAAGGTCGCCAGCGTGACCGTCTCGTCCCCATAAGCCATAAGGAAGGAAGGAATCGTTCTGGAAAAACCGCGCAGATGGTCTTTTACCGCGTCCTCTATGGTTTTTTTCTCCTGCTCCCGCTTCTGCGTCTCAACCGTCCGTACAATATCCTGTCCAGCGGAGGACACAAAATCGTCAACGCAGTCCGCCAATGTCTGCTTTAACGTCTCGACAGCGGCCCTTTTCTTTTCCTCAAATTCTCTGTCCGCTTTCGCGGCGTCCTCCGCTGTCTTACTGGCGGCCAGCGCATCCCTGTGCTCCTTTTCCAGCTTGTTTTGTGCGATGGAGTAATCCCCGTAGGCTCTGTTGATTATGTGGTCTGCATCAGTGTTCAGCTTGCGTTCCAGCCGCTTTTGGTCGGAGGGCCGAATATCGCTGCCGTACTGCTGCCTGGCGCTATCCATCAGCGTGTCAACCGCTTCCTTATGGAACACATCTTTCAGGTATTCAAGCTGCTTGTCCTTTTTATCCTCCTTTGCCTCCTGAATATCCTCTATTACATCTTTCAGCTTGTCAGGTATATCGTCAAATATCTTCTCGCCAAAGAGTTCCGTGCTCCTGCCGATCACATATTCATCCGATAGAGAAACGTCACCCCTTTCGTCGATGGAGAGGTTGCCCGCCGTCTGCGGTGTAACATCCACCTTGCACTTCGGTTCCTGAACGGGTGTAAATTGCTGGATGATCTCTATAACCTCCATCGGCGCATGGAAGACATTGGAAACATTCTGAAACAGGAAATCGCTCATAAAGCCGCGGCGCACCACTTCCTGAGAACGAATTTTACGCGGAATCGAAAGAACCTTCTCCGCGTCCAGTTCAATCATTTCGCCGTTTTCATCTTCTCCAATGACGGGGAAGAAGTTCAGTAGAGTACGGATATTCTCCTTCCGCTCGTCCAGATCGCCCCTGCCGTCGGAGGTTTCTGCGGAAAGGTCGTTTGCGAACGCCTCAAAAATCGTCAGTGTCCGCGCTGGGTCAAAGTCAAAGACATAGGCGTTCTCCTTGCGGTAATACTGTCCGTCCCTGCGGAACAGACAGGGATTTTGGGCGCGAAATGCCGCCTGCATATACAACGCGGGACTTTTGATGCTGCTCAGCATGAGTACGGCTGTCCATTCGGGAATCGTTACGCCTGTGGTAAGCTGACCCACGGAGAGGGTAATTGTCTTGCCGCTCACGGCAATCGCCTGATTTACCTTGTCAAAGGACTTCTGCGTTTCCTCCGCGTCATCCAGCTTCCCGTCGCCAGCGGCAAGGACAACCTTATATTCCTTGAAAACAGGGTGCTTGTCCAGCTTCTTCGCAAGGGCCTTGGCACTGTCCACACGGTTCAGCAGCCAGAAGGTATGCTTCAACTCGTCCCGTAACTCCTGCGTGGAGAACGGGAATTTCTCCTGTGTCGTGAGCGCGTCCAGAAAACGGTCAACGGATGCCTCATGAACAAATCTGCCGTTGCTGCCCGTGGCAAAGAACTCGTTCAAGTCAAAGGCGTATTCCTCCGTCTCGCCCTGTATTTCTATCCCCTGTTCCAACTCGTCACGGATGATCTCCGACATTTGATAGGTGAACAGATTCAGCCTCGGAAGATTCTGATAGGGGTTTTCTCCTTCGCCAGCCCAATTCTCTTTTGCTTTTTGCTCGTCGGCGTATGTCCAGTTATAAATCGCGCTGTCGGGGAACTTATCGTTTGCCAGCGCCTTAAAGGGCGTTCCCGAAAGATGCAGCGTGAACCTGCGGCGAATCTGGTTGAACGCGATATCCGTCTTGTAGGTGTCAACGCCCTCATGGGCCTCGTCGATCACAAGCACGTCCCAAGTCATATTTGCAACTTCTTCCAGCTTGTCGATCCAGCCGCCAAAATGCAGGGAGCCCTTCAAGTCCTGTAGACTGACAAACTCAATGCACCTGTATTTATCAATATCCCAATCGTTGTCAATCGCGTCTTCCTCGTTGACAAGGCGAATATATTCCTCGCGGTCAAGAACGTGTTTCTTGTTTCTGAGGGATTGGGTAGAACTGACAAACCAATAACCGGACTGCGGCCCGAGGAATTTCTCGTAATCTGAATACCATGAATTGGCAATCGCGGGACGGTTCGTGACGATCAACACGTTGCGGGCTTTAATCCTTTTGCAAAAGTCATAGACCGTGAGCGTTTTGCCGAAACGGGGCTTGGCGTTCCAGAGGTATTCCCCCTGGTCATGGCTGTGGAAATAGCTTGCCGTTCGCTGCACCGCGTCCTGCTGCTCCGCTCGGAGGCGATAAGGGGCAACGCCCTCGATCTCGTCTATAATGCCCCTGTTGGCGCGAAACTCAAAGAATATGCGCTGTGACGCCGGCCCGCTGATATGAAACCACTCCGTGCCCTTTTTTTCCTCTATGCCCAGCTTGCGGAGGTAGGCATGGAAGTCCGTATCGTGGAAGATTTCACCCGAGCCATCCTCAAAGATGGCGTTGCCCTTCCATTCCTCATGCAGCACCACGTCCACGGTATGGGACTGCTGGCGCTGGCGCTTTTCGGTGGTCTGCTTCTCTGTATAGCCGATTTTGACCCATCCGTCATGGCGGGCAATTTCAGGCGTGGAATAGGCGTAAATCATGGGGATAACGCGATGAACGGTATTCAGGTGGATAGCTTTCATTCTTCGTCCTTCCCTTCATCAGACCGTGGCAAGATACTCCTTGACCGCTTGCACAAAGACTTCCGCGTCTGTGATCAGATCAGCGACTTCATCCTTCGATATTACATAGTAGTCTTCATAATCACCGCCGACGCGCAGCCTGAATGCCTCCGAGATAGTATCTGAAAGAGATTCATCGAATATTGCTGTCCTGATATACAATCTGCGAAATTCAGAAATAACTCCGCTATGACGTTTCCGGTCGATTCCATCCAAGGCCAATACAGAGCGCATGGCGTTAAACACCGCATAATAGGCTCGATTCACGGCGCCTTTATAGCTTTCGATAGAGAAAAGCACCTTCGCGGCAGCAATGCATTCTGCGGCGCTTTCAAAACGATAGGCGGAAAGCTCCTTTTTTGTTTCATGCTCCATAACGAATTCCTTCTTTTCTGATATTTCGGAAATATGGATAATCGGGAATTCGCTGGAACAATTCCAGTGGATTTACAATGACCGAGACCATGACATCATGTTTCAGACTCAATTCACTTTCCATATGGGAAAAAAATTTGCGGTAATTTCTGATTCTTTCCCAATCCATATCCACCGTCAGGAAAATATCCACATCCGACTCCTCGTCAAAATCGCCGCGGGCATAAGAACCGTAGAGGTAGGCGTCGTGTATCTTGCAGGGGAAAATGTCAGAACAGTCCCTATATACTTCACCGAGTATCTTCAATGCTTCATCCTTTGTTTTCATAGACCAGCAAACCGTCCTTTCTGGCCTCAGCAAGCAATTCTTTGTCTGGCGCATCCTCGGCTATTACATCCACTGAGGAATGAAAGGCGTCTTCAAGGTCTGTCCAGAATCCAGCAAATTGCCAAAGACCGCGAATTTTTCCACTGGAAA
>JAFTBW010000013.1 GCA_017455015.1 Oscillospiraceae bacterium
AAGGAGCAGACCATCGTCACCAACATCTGCCCCGAGATGCACGGCGTCGTCATCGCCAAGGATCTGAAGGGCTTCAGCCACATCGAGCGCGGCTTCCTGGATGTGACCAACTTCTACAGATAATTCAGGAGCTGCTGCAAGCGAATCATACCATGTAAAGCAAGCCCCCTTTCCGCCTGCGGGCGGAAGGGGGCTTGTTTCGGAGAAAATGAGAAAAGGAGAAGCTGACATGAAAACCACCTTTCGCACCCGCCAGCCGTATGCTGACATCTTTCTGGACTGCGCCAAAAGCGCGCCCTGCCGCACACCGGTACGCCCGGAGCGGTTTATGAAAGCGATGCGCATGAACAGAGGCGGGATTGCCACGCTGACCGGACTCGGCCTGGACGGGGACGGATTGGAGCGCAAAAATCCCGTGATTGTCGGCCTGGGCGACAGCGTGACCGCGGGACATTTTGAGGGCCTGATCACCGCCGATCCCAAAAAATGGTTTGCCCAGGTGCTGGCCCTGGCCGGGATGCAGATGTCTGATATCGACCCGGGCGTGTTCGGCGATCCGGCAAGGGCGTTCGCGCTGATCCAGGAGCTGGCAGCAAAAATGCCGGAGGGCAGGGGATTTCCCCGGGGAGAGATCACCGACGCCCGCGAAAGCTATCTGGAGAAGTTTCGCGGAAAGCTGATCGACAAATACGAGGATACCTCCGTCTCCGCCATCAACGCGGGCATTGCCGGGGACCATTTGATCATGATGGAAAAGCGGCTGGAACGGGACGTGCTCCGGTATCAGCCGGATCTGGTGCTGATCAACGGGTCGCTGAACTGGGACGACAGCATGGGCACCACCGCCTTTTATAAAGAGCTGCTTACCCGTGTGGTGCGCCGGATTCAGGACGGGACCCAGGCGGATATCATCCTGCTGACCCCCAACGGCATCTTTGACAGCGACCACGCCTGCTCGCGTCTGGAGGAACGGGTGGCGGCGATTCGGGACACCGCGGCGGAAATGCGCGTCTGCCTGGCGGACGCTTACGCGGTGTGGGAAGCGGCCAGAGAGGCAGGCTATCCCTGGGAGGAGCTTCTTGCCAACCGGCACAACCATCCCGGCGTGGAGGGCCACGAGGTTTACGCGCTGACCCTGATGAAGCTGTTTGACGGCGATTCTGCCGCTTGATTTTGTCAGGTCACGGGGACGGTTTCCCCGGCACCGGTCCCGGGATCGGACCGTGCGCCATCGGGAAACCGTCCCCACGACAGTTCGTGAATCCATGTCTCCGGGGCAATCTCCAGGATTCCCCGGTTTGCCCGCCAGATTTGGGGATCAGTCGTCCTCTTTCGGCACTTTGAGATAGGGCCGCTGGGGGTGCCAGAACACGTAAGGGGTGTCAAAGCCCACCTGGTCCGCCGGGATGTAGCGGCGGAACGTCCCCTCCGCCTCGTCCCGGTCCAGCATGACCTCGAAATTCAGGTGGCGGTGGCCCTTGTCCCGCTCAAACTGCTCCGGGTCCTCCGGGTAGATGGCCCCAAAGGGGCAGATCATAAAGCAGTAGGCGCACTCGTGGCAGTCGTCGCAGCGGTCTCCCCGGTTTCCGAACACCGGCGGGGTTTTGGACAGGTCGATGTAGTCCATCATGCAGTTGTCCATGCAGACATGGCACTTGGGATAACGGCATTTCTCCGGGTCCCGCAGAAATGCCCCCTGGGGGTTCGTGGGACACAGGAGCATGTTGGAGCAGATCATGGCCTGCTCAAAGACCTTGTCGTTCATCTCCGGGTCGGGGTAGATCAGCTCCCGTTCCCCGGCGGCGATGCGGCGGCTGTTTTCCACCATCTCCGCGCCGAAAGCCTCCGCCTCCGCCAGATCCTGCCGGTCCGGGTGGCCCATCGTGTAGTAGGGCTTGGGCATTCCGGGCATGTTCACATCGCCGTACCAGCCCTTGTAGCCGATGGGCAGGAAGCCGTGGTTTTTCAGATTGGGGATCACGATGGGGAAGTACAGGTGCGGCAGGGTCCCGTGGGTGTTGAACGCAAAGCAGTGCTTTCCGTTCTGATCCGGCAGCTTGTCGATAAAGGCGTGCAGATTGGGCGTATCCGCTTTCCAGACGGGGCTGCCCAGGCCGATCAGATCGTAATCTGCCAGCATCTCATAGCTGGCGCGCTTGAGCCGGGTAACCGTCACCTCCGCGCCCGCGGACGCCGCCCCGGCGGCGATGCGCTTGGCAATCTGCTGGGTGTTTCCGGACTGGGTGTAGTAGATAATGAGTACCTTCAGCTTGTTCTCCGCCATGCTCGGTCCTCCTTTTTGCAACGGAAACGGATGTATCAAAGTGCTTTTTTCAGGCATTTTCATCATAACCCTGCCCACCGCGCTTGTCAAGTGCCGAAGTCCACAGACAGTTTTGTACAACCGCTGCAACATCTTGAAAAAGTTCCAGCTTCTGTGTATAATGGGTTCACAGAGCCAGGGCGAGGACCGTTCCCGGCCAAGCGAAGCCAAGGGGATGCAAGCGCACACGTTCCGGAAGAACAGGAGAAGAAAGAGGAGGAACCGGCCTTGCAAAATGAGGTATTCGACAGCGACCCGCTGAAATGCGCCGCGCTGGACTATCGGTATCTGCGCGCGCTGGAATGATGTTTGATGATTGAGGGAGGAAAGATATGAAATACAGTCTGATGAGCCTGATGGTGGATTCCGAGCTGAAGCACGAGACCGTCAACCTGATTCACAGGATGATGCTGCGCAGCGTCGGCGTGACCGAGATGCCGGAGACGGCGGAGGAGGCCTACCGGCTTTTGAACGAGCACGGAATACCCATGCGCAACGGCAGCGCCTGCTTTGAGGATCTGGTGCGCTTTACCAAGGAAAACGGCTTTGACGGCCTGGACATGATGAGCTTTGAGATGGAGCTGCCGGGCAGCGAGCACCGCGCCATCCTGGAAAAGTACGGGGTCGTGCTCTCGGCGGTAAACATCCTTACGCCCTTCTCCGAGGCCGCGGACGAGGCAGAGTTCGGACGGATGGCGGAGGATACCAGGCGGGAGCTGGACCGGGCCATTGAGGCAGGCGCAAGGAAGATCCTGCTGGTCCCCGGCGGCTACGGCCGCGCAGCGGGCCGGACGCGGGAGCAGACCCACGCGATCATGGTCCGCGGGCTCCGGGAGAGCCTGGACTATGTGGCGGGCAGGGACGTCTTCATCAGCACCGAGACGCTGGAAACCACCTGCCTGCCCTGGTGCGCCCTGGGCGAGATGGAGCGCGTTTTTTCCGCCCTGCCCGATCTGAAATACACCCACGACACCGGCAACCCCCTTGTGGCCAACGAGGACCCGATCGCGCTGCTGGAGCGGTTCCGGGACCGGCTCATCAGCGTCCACTTCAAGGATCTGGGACCCTCCGATTCCCCGGAGGACGCCTACCGCTGCATGGACGGCGATTATCTGAAGCTGGTGACCCTGGGGACCGGCAAGGTGGACTATCGGGAGCATCTCCGGCGGCTGCTGGCGATGGGCTACGACGGCTATATCACGCTGGAGGGCGGACGGCCCGCGGCGGACAAGTGGCAGGAGGCCGTGGCCGCGCTGCACTATTTCCGGGAGCTGGAACGCGAGATACAGGGCTGATCGATACGATCAAACGACGCCCGGACCGCCCCGCAAAGGGGGGAGGTCCGGGCGTCGTGCGCGGCGGCGGAGAAAGGAGCGGGATCCGCTTTTATCCACGGCGCTCAGGAGACGGTTTTTTCCAGCTCCCTGTGATAGCGTTCGGTCACGGGGACCGGAATACCGTGGAGCGACGCCTTGCGTATGACCGCGCCGGTGAAAGCGTCCTTTTCTGTGGGACGTCCGGCCTCCACGTCCCGCCGCATGGAGCTGGTGGCGGTGTCGGCCTGCGTCTGTGTGATGAATCTGTATTTCTGCTCCACGGTGTCCGCCGGGAGCGCCACGCCCTCCGCGGCGGCGACCTCCGCCGCTTCCGTCAGCAGCGCGCGGGCGTCCCGCGCCAGGGCGGCGTCCCGGCGGATGTCCCCGGAGGTGTTGCGGTACCGGGCGGTGATGATGTTGAACGCGCAGTTCAGGATGAACTTCTGCCACAGCTCGCTCTCGATGTCCTCCGCCCAGCGGGCGTCAAAGCCCACGCCCGTCAGCAGGTCCAGCGCCCTCCGCGCACCTGTCAGGCGCCGCTCGTCCCGGAGCTTGCTGCCCAGGTGGACGAACGTGTACGCGCCGGTTTGGATGACCGAGGCGTCCGGTCCGGCGGCGGAGTTGGTGTAGATGACCGCGTCGCAGACGATGCTCTCCGGCAGCTTTTGCCGGAGCCGGTCCCCGGCCTCCACGCCGTTCATCACCGGGACCACCACGGTGTGTTCGTCCGCCAGCGGGCGAAGGACCTCCGCGATCTCATCCAGCGAATAGTTCTTTACACACACGAAGATGAAATCCTGCTTTTCCAGGCCCGCGGCGTCCGCGGACACGTGGGCGGGTATGACCACGCGCTCGCCGTAAAATTGGCTGTGCAGCGCAAGTCCGCTCTGCCGCAGCGCTTCCAGGCGCGCCCCGCGGGCGATCAGGGTCAGGCTTGAGGCATAATCCCTGCCCAGCACCCCGGCCAGCACCCCGCCCACCGCGCCAACGCCCGCGACGCAGATTTTCGGCGTTGTCTCCATGTTCAGGCTCCTTTCCTGCGTTTTCCGATGACTTGCTCCCTCTCCCCCGCGAGCGGGGGAGAAGGAGCAACGGTTTTTGGGTAGTTGTTACGCGGAGAGCATGGCTTTCACGGATTCCTCCGCGCGGGCGTAGATGCGCGCCGGGTCGTCCCCCACGAAAAATTCCCCGTTTTCATAGAGAACCTTTCCCGCAACCATGGTCAGCCGCACGTTCTCCTTGCTGCCGGAGTAGACCAGGTTTTTGGGGATGTTCAGCAGGGGCCGCATGTTGGGCCGGTGCAGATCCGCCACGATCAGGTCCGCCTGTTTGCCCACGGCCACGCAGTCGCAGTCCGTCAGGCCCATGGCCAGGGCTCCGCCCCTGCAGGCCGCCTCCAGAATGCGCCCGGCGTCGCAGGCGGCGGCGTCTCCGGTGCGCAGCTTTTGCAGCACACACGCCAGGTACATCTCCCGGAACATGTCCAGGGCGTTGTTGCTGGCCGCCCCGTCGGTGCCCAGGGCCAGATTGATGCCCCAGTCCAGATAGTCCTGCAGCGGCGCGATGCCGCTGGAAAGCTTGGCGTTGGAGGCGGGGCAGCTCACCGCCCACAGACCCCGCCGCTGGAAAATCTCCCGGTCCTTTTCGTCCATCCACACGCAGTGAAAGCCGCCGCCGCCGTAATCGAAGAGGCCCAGAGATTCCAGAAACTGGGTGGGCGTCATGCCGTCTCTCCGCCGGCGGCACTCCATGACCTCCCGCTCCGTCTCGGAGTTATGGGCAAAGCAGGGGGCTTTTTCCTCACTGCACAGCCGCTGCACCGCCTCCAGCTCCTCCTGGGTGACGGTGTACTCGGCGTGGATGCCGGGTATGTAGCGAATCAGGGGATCGATGGCGTTGTAGCGGTCGTACTCCGCCCGGATCAGCTCGTAGGGGGCGCTGCCACCGCAGATCACGGTGCGGAAGCCCATATCCAGGTTGGCCCGGACGTAGGGGGCCCGCAGATAATACATGTCGAAGCTGGCAGTGATGCCGCCGGTCAGGTATTCCAGAATACCCAGCCGCGCCAGGTCGTAGATGCGCTCCTCGTTCAGCTTGCCCTCCAGGGGGATCACGTTGTCAAAGAGCCAGGTCTGCAACGGCACGTCGTCCGCGTAGGACCGGGCGAACACCATGGCCGTGTGAGCGTGGGCGTTCTTGAAGCCCGGCATCAGCAGGTCCCCGTCCAGGTCGATCTCCCGCTCAAAAGCCGGCCGTTCCGCCGCCGGCTTCTCCGGGCCGACATAGCTGATGACGCTGCCGTCGGTCCAAACCTCGTCCCCGGTCACATCCATGCCGCCGTTCATCGCCAGCAGGCGGCCATTGTAAAAGCGGATCATTCCTTTGCCCCCGCGCCCCGGGCGGCAGCCTTGTCCAGAAAGCGCCGGCAGTGGATCACAGCCCGCTGGTGGACGCCCTCGCCGATGGGTCCGGCGCCGTCCCAGGCGGTCATCTTGAAATCCACGAGCTTCCCATTGGCGGAGATGCCGGTGATCTCGGTCTTCACCGTCACCGTGCCGCCCAGGGGGGTGGGAGCGGTGTGAGATACCTCCACCTTCGTGCCGACGCTGCCCCGGTCCTCCGGGAGGCTGCGGGCCATGGTCTCCAGGGCCGCGTTTTCCATCATCGCCACCAGATAGGGGGTGCCGAACACCCGCAGGCCGCCGCTGCCCACCGCCGCCGCGGTCAGGTCCTCCGTCACCACCCGGCTGATCTCATTGGTTTCACCGATCTGCATATGAAAAAACTCCTCTGTCATATCCGTATTTCATTTCGCGCCTTTCCTCCCCTAGGGGGGAGGAAAGGCGCGCCAATCCGTTGTCAGTCCGCGAACTGGCTGGCGGTCTCCAGGGCCACCTCCATCATCGCCCGGAAGGAGTCCTGCCGGTCCGCCGCGCTCAGCCCCTCCCCGGTGAACACCAGATCGGAGATGCTCAGCAGGCTCAGCGCCCGCTTGCCGCAGGCCATTGCCTCCCAGTAGATGCCGGCGGTCTCCATCTCCAGCGCCAGCACGCCAAAGCGCTTGTACATCTCTCCGGCCTGGGCGTTGGCGTTGTAGAACATGTCCGCCGTGAACACCTGGCCGACCTTGGCGTTGACGCCCAGCTTCTCCGCCGCTGAAACGGCTGCGCGCAGCAGCTCGTAGTCCGCCTGGGGCGCCAGCAGTCCGGGAAAGCCGTACTGGGCGCTGAAATTGGAGTTGGTGGAGGCGGTCATGGCGATCACCACGTCCCGGAGCCCCACGCCGCCCGCTACGCCGCCGGCGGTGCCGATGCGGATGATGGACTCCACGCCGTAGCAGTTGTACAGCTCATGGGCGTAGAGCGTGGCGGAGGGGATGCCCATGCCGCTGCCCATGACGGAGATTTTTTTGCCCTTGTAAATGCCGGTGAAGCCCAGCATGTTCCGCACGGTGTTGAAGCAGACCGGGTTTTCCAGATAGGTCTCCGCCACGGTCCTGGCCCGCAGCGGGTCGCCGGGGAAGAGAACGACCTTCGCAATGTTTTCCGGTTCCGCCGCAATGCTGGCGGAGGGGGATTCGAGAATAGCCATAGTATGACCTCCATTACCTTTAAAATAATTGTGTTCTTTTTATGCAAACAGCTTCCGCAGGCTCTCGGTGTAGGGAGGGCGGCAGATGCCCTTCTCGGTGATGATGCCGGCGATGAGCTCGTGGTCCGTCACGTCAAAGGCGGGGTTGTAGCACTTTACCTCGGGCAGAGCCATGGGCTCCGCGTACCACTTGCTGCGGATCTCATCTTCACTGCGCAGCTCAATGGGAATGTCCGCCCCGGTGGGGGTTTTCAGGTCCACCGTGGAGCTGGGTCCCAGGACGTAAAAGGGGATGCCGTAGTGTTTCGCCAGGATCGCCACGCCGGAGGTGCCGATCTTGTTGGCCGCGTCCCCGTTGGCCGCCACGCGGTCGCAGCCCACAAAGCAGAACTGCACCCAGCCGTTTTTCATCACCATGGAGGCCATGTTGTCGCAGATCAGGGTCACGTCCACCCCGGCCCGCTGCAGCTCGTAGCTGGTGAGACGGGCGCCCTGGAGCAGGGGCCGCGTCTCGTCGGAAAATGCCCGCAGGCGGATGCCCCGCTCCGCCCCCAGGATCAGGGGACCGATAGCGGTGCCGTAGCGGGAGGTGGCGATGGGTCCGGCGTTGCAGTGGGTCAGCACCCCGTCCCCGGGCTTTAAAAGGCTCAGACCGTACTCGCTGATGGCGGTGCACATGGCGATATCCTCGTCCAGAATGTTCTGCGCCTCCTGCCGGAGCAGGGGCAGCAGCGCCTCCGGCGGCAGCGTCGGGTTGGCGGCGAGGACGCGCTCCATCCTGCCGAGCGCCCAGCCCAGGTTCACCGCCGTGGGGCGGGAGGAATTCAGGTATGCGGAGGAGGCGAGAAACTCCCGGTCAAAAGCCGCCCGGTCCCCGAGAGGCATGCTCCTGGCCAGCACCGTCATGCCGAACGCTGCAAAAATGCCGATGGCCGGAGCCCCCCGGATGGCGAGGCTCTTGATGGCGTCGTACATCTGCTGCTTTTCCGTCAGCGTCAGGTACTCCCGGTGCAGCGGCAGCCGCCGCTGGTCCAGTATGATAAGCGCGCCGCCGTCTTCGCTGAGGCGGACGTGGTCCACGGTCTGATGCATGGCTTTCCCTCCTGTGTTGGATGTTTTTTCAAATTATACCACGCGGCACGGGAAAAGCCAACCATAAAATCTCCCCCCCTGGGACCGGAACCCATGAAAAAAGACGGAGAGCGCCGCCCTCCGTCAACGATAGATCCGCCTGTTTTTCTTTTCCCGGCGGCAATCCCCCTGAATCTCCACCAGAATGATGTCCCGCCCCATCCGCGTCACGCAGTCCATGGGCACCAGATAGTCCGGCTCACGGCCGAACAGGCCGAAGAAGCGGGCCGGTCCCGGCACGATCAGGGCTTTCAGCGTCCCGGAGGAAAGCTCCACCTCCGCGTCGGACACATAGCCCAGCCGCTGGCCGCTGGTGATGTTCACGATCTCCTTGTACCGCATCTCCGAAAGGCGCAGCGCTCTCACCTCCCCAGGAGTCAGCCTATGCGCCGGCCCGGGGAAATATGCGCTTTTTCGCCCGTCTTTCCCGCTTTTGCGCCGCCCGTTTTATCCCGCGAGCTGCGTCTTGATCCGCTCCACCGCGCTCTTTTCCAGCCGGGACACCTGGGCCTGAGAGATGCCGATCTCCTCCGCCACCTCCATCTGGGTCCGTCCGTCAAAAAAGCGCAGGGACAAAATGCGCTTTTCCCTGGGCGTCAGGCTCCGCAGCGCCTCGGACAGGGCGATCTGGCTCAGCCACTGCTCGTCCGTGTTGCCCGGATCTCCCACCTGGTCCATCACCGTGATGTTTTCCCCGCTGTCCGTGTACACCGGCTCGTACAGGCTTACCGGGTCACAGATCGCGTCCAGGGCCATCACCACTTCGCTCCGGGGCAGCTCCAGTTCCCGGGCGATCTCGTCCAGCTCCGGCTCCTGCCCCCGCTCCGCAGTCAGACGCTCTTTCACCTGCAGGGCCCGGTAGGCGATGTCCCGCATCCCCCGTGAAACGCGCATCACGCTGTTGTCCCGCAGATACCGGCGTATCTCCCCTGAGATCATCGGCACCCCATAGGTGGAAAACCGGACCTCGTGGGTGGGATCAAAGTTGTCGATTGCCTTGATGAGCCCCACGCAGCCCACCTGAAAAAGATCGTCGGCGTTCTCGCCCCGGCCGATGAACTTCTGGATCACGCTGAGCACCAGCCGCAGATTTCCCTGGATCAGCGCATCCCGGGCATGCGCGTCGCCGTTGTGTGCTTTCACCAGCAGCGCCTCCGTCTCCGCGCCGGTGAGTCGGGGAAGCTTGGCCGTGTTGACGCAACTGATCTCCACTTTTCCCTGCATGGTATCTTTCTGCCTCCCGAAACGCCGCGGCGCACATGCTCCCATAGCCGCAACTATGCGGCGGGGGAGTATGTGCGCCGGGGTGTATGATTTGTTTCGGTAGGTAGTATTTCCCGGAAAGCGGCGTTTGATACGCGAGGGAAGCGGGGGAATGCTTCTTCCGATGCGGGTGCCGCATCGATTATCAGTCTGTTGCAGATGTGCAGATTCTTTGGCTTGCGCAATGCCGGCGCGCAGGGTATAATCCGATGCAGAGGATGGATGTCTGCGATACAGAGAAAATACACAAGAGAGAACACAGGAGGCGGTGTCATGGCGGAATGGTATAAGGATATGTCGTTTTATCACATCTGGCCACGGAGCTTCAAGGACGGGAACGGGGACGGGATCGGCGATCTTGCCGGCGTAATGGAGAAGCTGGATTATATCCAGCGTCTCGGCGTGGACGGGATCTGGTTTTCCCCCCTGTACCCCTCGCCCAACGCCGATTACGGATACGACGTGGCCGATTACCGGGATATCCACCCGGATTTCGGGACCCTGGCGGAGTTCCGGGCGCTGCTGGACGAGGTCCACCGGCGGGGGATGAAGCTTCTCATGGACCTGGTGGTGAACCACACCTCGGACGAGCATCCCTGGTTCCAGGCCTCCCGCCGGCGGCAGGAGCCTTACACCGATTACTACATCTGGCGTCCCGCCGGGAAACGCGGGAAGCACCCCAACAACTGGGACAGCCTGTTCGAGGGCAAGGCATGGGAGTGGGACGAGCTGCGGGGAGAGTACTATCTGCATCTCTTTGCGAAAAAACAGCCGGACCTCAACATGGACAACCCCGCTGTGCGCAAAGAGGTGGAGAACATCCTTCGCTTCTGGCTGGAAAAGGGCGTGGACGGCTTCCGGGAGGATGTTATCACGTTCATCTCAAAGACGGACGGCCTGCCGGACGACCGGCTCATGCCCGCCGTGCGGGGGCTGCGCTTTTATTCCAACGGACCCCGGCTGCACGCGTACCTGAAGCAGTTCCGGGCAGTTACCGACGGGTATGACTGCATGACCGTGGGCGAAGCGCCGCGCATGACGCCGCGAAAAGCGCTCGCCTTCATCGGCGGGAAAAACCGGGTCCTGGACCTGTTCATCCATTTTGAGCACATGGCAGCCGACTGCTTTATGGTCGATTACCTCCGCCGGCCTTTCTCTCTGCGCAAGCTGAAAGGCCCCCTCAGCCGGTGGCAGAGGGGGCTGCGCGACAAAGGCTGGAATGTGCTCTATCTCGAAAACCACGACCATCCCCGGGTCATCTCCCGCTACGGCAGCGAGAAATACCGGGTCGAATCCGGCAAAATGCTCGCGGCGATGTACCTGCTCCTGCAGGGGACGGCATTCGTGTACCAGGGCCAGGAGCTGGGCATGACGAACCTGCATCTCCCCGCCATCGAGGACTATCCCGACGTATCCGCCCGGCACAATTATCTGCGCCTGAAAGCGTTCCTGGGGGAAAAACGCGCCGCACGCTGGATCAAGGAGGGGACGCGGGTCAATGCCCGCACGCCCGTCCAGTGGACGGAGGGCGAAAACGCAGGCTTCTGCCCGCCGGGCGTGGAGCCCTGGCTGACGGTGAACCCCAACTACCGAGAGATCAACGCCGCGGACCAGGAGAACGACCCGGACTCTCTGCTGAATTTCTACCGCTCGCTGCTGCGCTTCCGCAAGGAGCCGGTCATCCGCTACGGGAGCTTCATCGAGTACTGTCCCGAGGACCGGCAGTTATACGTCTACGACCGGGCGTATCGGGGGGAGCGGATTCTGGTGGTATGCTCTTTCACAGAGCAGCAGGTGACGTTCCGGGAGCCCTACAGCCTGAAGGACGCCGAAAAGCTCTTCGGCAACTACCCCGGTCTCACCGGCGCGCTGCGCCCCTATGAGGTGCGCGTCTACCGGCTGCGAAAGGAGCAGTAAACCGGCCGGCGGTCAATCGTAGTCCATGTGGACGAACAGCTCGCCGGCTCTCCACTCCCAGCCGCTGACCCGGCGGCGGCAGACCTGCTCCGGCAGACGGAACTGCCGGGTCTCGTTGCGCATCCGCAGGATCAGATCGCAGCCCTCCTGGGAGACCGAGAGGTCCTCCGGCGCGATGTAGGGGACGCGGAGGATGAAATCCCTGGTGCCCATGCGGTCTTCCAGCCGGAACGCATTCTCCCGGCAGTAGACCTGGGACGGGTCACTGTCCCCGTAGAGCTGACGGGCCGCGTCGGCCAGGCTCTCCAGGCCCCGCAGCTCCCGGTCCTGCAAGGGGAGCGTGAACAGCTTCTGCCCGGGAAAGCTCTCCCGCGCCAGCCGCAGGCTCTCCCGCTGCAGCTCCATCCAGCCCTGAAAAGCGCCGCGCAGCGCCTCCTCCGGGTAGAGCCGGTTGAGGTACACCGCGTCCACCCCAAAGTCAAAGGCCGTCAGCCAGGAGAAGCTGCGCCGCGCCTCCTCCAGCACGATGCGTTCCGGAGTCATGACCAGCCGCAGATCCGCCGTATCCCGGTCCCGCAAAAGCTCCTGCAGACGGCTCAGGCGCTTGACCAGCCGGTCAAACTCCGCGAACACCTCGTCCCGGGGCTTGGGCACCGTGGTTTTCCGGCTGATGAGGCCGCCGAAGGCTTTGGTGACGCTGCGGACGGAGGGCAGGAGCCGGTCCGCCAGAACGCTGAGCCGCTCCGGGTAGCGCAGCAGGGAGAGCGTCTCGCCGGTGGGGGCGCAATCCACCAGCAGCGCGTCATAGTTCCCGCCGTCCAGAACGTCCAGAATACGGAGCAGGGAAAACAGCTCCTCCAGCCCGGGGAACAGGAGCGCCTCGTCGGCGGCCAGTCCGCCGTTGGCCCTGTCGGAGATAATCTGCCGGAGGTAATCCCGCAGGCTGCCCCATGCCCTGCGGCCCTCCGCGTTGGGGTCCAGCTCCAGCGCGTCCAGCCCCGGGCACACCTGCCGGATCTCGTTGCCCAGCTCCGTCTCCAGCGCGTCGGCCAGACTGTGGGCCATGTCCGTGCTCATGATCAGCGTTTTTCGCCCCATCCGGCTCAGATGTACGGCAGTGGCTGCGGCAATGCTGGTTTTGCCCACGCCCCCCTTGCCGGTGTAGATCAGGACCCGCATGTCGCCGCCTCCTCTCCCTGTTCCGTCAGAAAGCTGACCCGCAGCACCCCGTCTTTCAGACTGACCTCCCCGGGGGAGATGCCCCGGAGCAGATTCGGCAGGGGGATGCGCCGGAGCTGGTTTCCCGTTTCCACATCCAGGTCCTGGCTGTGACAGCGGACGGCAACCTGACCGTCCCGCGCGCCGGGCAGGGGAAGCACCAGCCGGTAGCCGCCGGGGATGGCCTCATACCCCTCGCTCTCGCCGCGGACGCGCACATCGAACAGGTCCGGAGCCGTCAGCGCCTCCGCGCACAGCCGTTCCAGAGCGTCCAGCCCCCGGACCTCCTGCGGATACCAGGGAATCTCCGTCAAGGGCAGCGCGGAAAACACGCTGCGCAGTTCCCGCAGCCAGCCCTGCTGGATGTCCCGCCAGCCCTCCAAAAAGGCGTTCCCCGGCTGCGGGGAAAGCACCCGGTTGACAAACACGCCGTCGGTGTGATAGCCGTAGAGGTTCAGGTACATGTAGTTCCGCTTCGTCTCCTCCACCACCATCTTCTCCGGCGTTGCCACCAGCCGGGCGGTGCAGACCTCCCCGTCCCGCAGCAGCTCCTGCAGACCCAGCAGCCGGAGGTGCAGCTCCCCGATCCGGTCCATCGCCTTTCGATCCGGCAGCCGGACCTGATAGCGCAGCCGGGACACGGGGGAGAGGAGCCGCACCATGGTTTTGCCCACCGGGAAGAACTTTTCCATGTACCAGGCCAGGTTTTCCGGCAGCTTCAGCAGGGAAAGCGTCTCGCCGGTGGGGGCGCAGTCCACGATGATGCGTGCGTATTCCCCGGCTTCATAAAGCTTTTTCAGCTTCAGCAGGGAAAAGAGATCGTCCAGCCCGGGGGTGGGGAACGGTCCCTCCGCCTCCGCGCCGGACAGACCGCTGCCCGGAAGCATCTGGGCAAAAGCATCCGCCACTTCGGGGAACTCTGTTTGCAGCAGCCTTTCGGGGTCCAGCTCCAGCGCCCAGAGCCTGTCCGACACCTCCCGGGGCTGATCGCCGATCCGCATCTCGAAGATGTCGCCCAGGTTGTGGGCCATGTCCGCGCTGACCAGGAGGGTCTTTGCCCCCTCCTGCGCGGAGCGGAGGGCGTGGGCGGCCGCCACGCTGGTCTTGCCAACGCCGCCCTTGCCTGTGATGATGATGATTCGTCCCATGCCATGACGCCTCCTTAGGATGGGTACAACCGATTGAAAGCCGTGGGACAGGGGAGGACCCCCTGTCCCACGCTTGCGTGTTTCATATGGTTGCCTCAGCCCTGGCGGTACTGGACGCCAACCCCGCTCATGGGGTGGTGCCATGCCTTGACGATCTTGTCATGGGAGAGCACCCGGCAGGTGCCGCACTCCAGGCAGCCCAGCCAGGAGAAGACCAGCTTGCCGTCGATGTACTTATAGCACTCCGCAGGACAGGCCAGCAGCAGCTTCTTGATCTCCGCCTCGTCGGTATATTCGGTGTCCACGTCGATGTGGGGGTTTTCCTCGTCGGTATTGAACGCGTTAAGGGCGAGCCGGTCGTCCATAGACATTTTTCTCATATCAGAACGCCTCCAAAATCCTGGTAATCATATCCACCAGCTGTCTCGCGCTGGTCTTCTGGGCGATGGTGTTGACCGTGGACATGATGACGCCGTCGCTGGGCTTGCCGTCCACGGTGAAGAGCTTGCCGCACACGTCGTCCGCGATCTTTGGGATGTCTTCGAAGACCGCCCGCTCCGTGAGGATGGTGGGGAAGCCCTTGTACTGCTTCATATCCCGCATGATAAAGCTGTTTTGCAGCAGCGTTTCGTAAAGGGAGAGGGTCTCTTTGCTGAAATCCCCAACCTCGTGGGCGTGCAGCACGGCCTCCGCCGCCAGGCGTCCGGACTCGATGGCAAAGTCCATGCCCCGGACGGTGAAGCCCAGGTTGATGCAGAAGCCCGCGGCGTCACCGGTGACCAGAACGCCGTCGCGCACCAGCTCCGGGATCATGCCGTAGCCCTCCTCGGGCACGAGATGGCCGGAATACTCGATGGGGGTGCCGCCCTCGATGAGCGGTGCGATGGCCGGATGCTCCTTGAAGCGGTCCAGCATCTGGGGCACGGACAGCTCGGAATGGCCGATGTCGCTGAGGGTGGCAACGATGCCAATGGAAACCGTGTCCTTGTTGGTGTACAGCAGTCCGCCGCCGAAGCTGCCGTCGCTGGGAGCGCCGGCGGAGAGCCAGGCCATGCCCTCGTTGCCGGTGAGGCCGAAGCGCTGGTTGATCACGTCCTCGCCCAGCTTGATGACCTCTTTCGCGCCGACGGCCACCTGGTGGGGCTCCAGCTCTTTCTTCATGCCGAGCTGCTGGGCCAGCAGGGAGTTCACGCCGTCGGCCAGGATCACAACGTCGGCGTACATCTCCTCGCCGCCGGCGTCCACGCCCACGACCTTGCCGTCCTCTACCAATACCCTGTCCACCAGAAAACCGGGGATGATGTCCGCGCCGGCCTCCATCGCCTGGTCGGCCAGCCACTGGTCAAAGGTGCCCCGCAGTACCGTGTAGGAGGCGTGCTCCGGCTCCGCACCGAGCTTGGGGGCGGTGTAACCGATGTCCAGAGCGGAGTCGGCCGTCATCAGGGAGATTTTTTCCCGTGTGACCACCCGTTCAATGGGGGCGGACGCGGCGAAGCCGGGGATCAGCTTTTCCAGGCTGTGGCCGTAAAGGCGGCCGCCGGTCATATTCTTTGCCCCGCAGTAGTCCCCCCGTTCGATCACGATCACGCCCTTGCCGGCTCTGGCAAGCACAATGGCGGCAGAAAGCCCCGCGAGACCTCCGCCGACGATGATCGCGTCAAATTTATCCTCATTCATGTGCATACTCCTCCTTGTCTTTCAAGATGGTTCTGCTTGTATATTCGTTTTTCTGATTCTCTGTAAATGGGAGCGCTCTTCCCCAGATCAGCGCGCAGGCTCCGAACAGCCATGCCTGCGTCCCTACCGCTCCCAGACCGGCGCGGGCAAACAGTTTTTTCAACGCGCCGGGGCGGAGAAAGCCCTCCGTGGACGTATACAGCCAGCGGTATTCCCGCCGCGCATACCTTCCGCCCCCCAGCAGGGGCATGACGTGGCCGAAATAGAGGCGGTAGAAAGGCTGCACCAGCGGATTCTCCGGCACAAAGGAGTCCATGCAGCAGACCAGGCCCCCCGGCCGGACCACCCGAACCAGCTCCGCCGCGGCTTTTTCCCAGTCCGCCGTGTTCCGCAGCCCAAAAGAGACCGACGCCGCGTCAAAGCTCCCGTCCGGAAAGGGCAGGGCGAGGGCGTCGCCCCGCAGCAGCTCCGCGTTGCGCAGGCTGCCGCGCCGCACTTCGGCTTGACGCAGCATGGCGGGGGAGAAATCCAGTCCCGTTGCCTGAATGTCCGGGCGGCGGCGGGCCAGGTCCAGCACGATGTCCCCGGTGCCGCAGCACACGTCAAGCGCCCGCCCGCCCGGGGGAACTGTTTTTGCCAGCTTTTGTACCAGCACGGCCTTCCAACGCCGGTGCAGTCCCAGGCTGATGGCACGGTTCGCCCGGTCATAGCCCCCGGCGATGCGTTCAAACACCGCGTAGACCCGTTCCTCTTTTGTCTGCTCAGCCATAGAACCCCCGTATCAGCGAAGCGGCCAGCAGCGCGGCGATGTACGCGCCGTTCCCCCGGACGTTCGCCCCCGCGATGCACCGCATCTGCGCGATGCGCGTCTCCGGCAGAAGCTTCAGGTGAAACAGCTTTCGGAAGCAGTCCCGCCCCCCCAGCAGCACCAGCGCGGGGCAGGCAAGCCCGATCCAGCCCGCCAGGATCACGGGCAGCGCCGCCAGCAGCGCCAGCCACAGCGCGATCAGGCCCCGGTAGAGATGCAGGGCCCTTTCCCGTCCCAGCAGGGCGGGCAGAGTGTTTCTTCGCGCCCGCCGGTCTTTCTCAATGTCGCAGCCGTTGTTGCTCATCATCACAAGGCCAATGCCCAAAATCAGCGGGAGGCTCCAGGGCAAAATCTCCGGGTGGAGAAAGCCGTCCGCGCAGGCTGCGACTCCCAGCGGGATCAGTCCGCCCATCACGAAGCCGGACACCGCCTCCCCGACGGGCAGATAGGATACCGGCAGCGGCCCGCCGGAGTACAGCAGCACCGCCGCTGCGCCAAATGCACCCACGAGAATGGGGACCCAGCCCCGCCCCCAGCAGGCAAGCAGTCCCAGCAGCAGCCCGGAGGCCAGATAACCGAGCCCCAGGTTCCGCGCGCTCCGGGGGTCGATGCCGCCGTATACCAGCGCAGCGTCGTTCTCCGCCACGTTGTCCTCCGCGCTGTCCGTCCCCCGGACAAAGTCCACATAGTCGTTCAGCGTGTTTACCGCGCTCTGCAGCGCGACGCAGGCCGCAGTCGTCAGGAATGTGCGCAGCACTCCCAAACCCAGGTTCCGCAGCAGGCAGAACGCCGCGGCGAACAGCGCGGGGCAGAGGGAGGCGGCCCAGGTGTGGGGGGCGGCGAGCTGCAGCGCCAGCCGGACGGTCATGGGTCGAAATTGTTGTTCAGACTGCGTCGAGTTCATAGACGATCCTTCTGATTTCCTCCGCCGGAGCCTGCCCCGCGAGGGGGTCCAACAGCTCCAGGCTCTCCCGATCGTACCGCCGCAGCTCCTCCGTCGCCATTTCGATTCCGCCGCAGTCCCGGACGGCGCGCTCCATTTCCGCCAGCTCCGCTCCTTCCAGGGGGCGGACCCGGTTTTGCTCCAGCATGGGGCCGAGCTTTTTTTGCCCCTCCGGCGTGCCCAGGGCCAGGATCACCGGCAGCGTATAGATGCCGTCCCGGAAATCCTTGTGGGTCTCCTTGCCCTGGGCCTCCTCGTCGGAGAGAAAGTCCAGCAGATCGTCCCGGAGCTGGAACGCGATGCCGAGGTTCTCACCCAGGCGTCCCAGCCGCTCCGTCAGAGGCCTGCCGCATCCGGATTCCATTGCGCCGAGGGTGCAGGCCGCCCGGAACATGGAGGCGGTTTTCCCCCGAATGTTGGAAAGATATTGCTCCGCCGTTACGTCCGTCCGGTAGCGCAGCGCCGCCTGGCCGATCTCGCCGGTGCACATGTGCTCGATGGTCTCCGACAGGAGGACGGAGGCCTCCCGGAACCGCTCCCGCGCCTCCCAAAGGTGGACGCGGGCGATCAGAAAGTCCCCGGCGTAGACCGCCGCGTCTTTCCCGAAACGGCTCTGGACCGATGGCGCGCCCCGGCGGAAGCGGGCCTCGTCCACAATGTCGTCGTGGACCAGGGAGGCGGTGTGGATCAGCTCCACCATGGCCGCCAGCATGTAAAGCCGTTCCCGTTTTTCCGTCCGTTCCGGCCCGAAAGAGGCGCACAGCAGCAGCAGCCGGGGCCGGAGCAGCTTTCCCGGAGAGCCGAGCAGGGCGTCCAGCACCGCGCCGGTCTCCGTACCCGCCAGGTCGTGGGCGGTCATGCGGCGGATATAGTCGATCACACGTTCCCGCCCGGCCGGGAGGGACGCTGTATCTCCCTGTTCCCGGCCGGAAGCGTTCTTTGGTATCACACGAGCCCCCGCTTTTCCGCCAGGATCTCAGCGGTGTGCTTGACCTTGATGCCGTCCAGTCCCCTGGCGTCCAGGCCGCCGCGGATCTGCATCATGCAGCCCGGGCAGTCCACAGCCACCACCTCCGCGCCGGAGGCCTGGATATTCTGAATCTTCTTCTCCAGGATGGGGGCGGCGATCTCGGGATAGAGCACGCTGTAGGAGCCGCCGAAGCCGCAGCAGTTGTCGTGCTCCTCCATCTCCACAAATTCCACGCCCTTCGTGTGCTTCAGCAGCTCGCGCTGCTCCTCCGTGACGCGCAGGCTGCGGCACAGGTGGCAGGAGTCATGATAGGTCATCTTCACAGGCTTTCCGTCGCCCGCGTCGGCCACGCCGCCCAGGTCGTGGAACAGCTTGCAGAAGTCAAAGGTCTTGTCGGCGAGCACTTTGGCCCGTTTATACATCTCGCTGCCCTCCTCGAAGAAGCTCGGATAGTTCCGGAGCTGGTGCGTGCAGGAGGGGCAGGCGGAGACGATGTAGTCGTATTTCTCGGCCTCCATGGCCTCAATGTTGATCTCCGCCTCCTTTGCGGCGTTCACCGTGTCGCCCATGTTGGTGGCGGGGCAGCCGCAGCAGGCCTGGCCCATGGGGAATTCCACCTTGTAGCCGATGGAGTTCAGGTTCAAAATCACGTCCCGGGCGAGGTCGGTGTAGATGAAGTCCAGAAGGCAGCCGGCGAACATGGCGATCGTGCCCTTCTGCTCCCCCTCGATCTTCTGCCGGATGGTGGGGAAGATGTCCCGGAACGGCACCTGGGCGATGTTCGGGAAGCTTCTGCCCTCAGTGAGCCCGGACAGGAACATGGGCAGGTGGCGAATCATGGGCTGTCCCTTGGCAAAGGGGGCCTGGGCCACGGCGGCGATGCGCAGCATGGAGTGGAACAGCTTCCGGTCCGTCACGGCGTCCAGGGCGAACTTCTTGACCGCATTGGGGTGCTCCGCCATGCTCTTCTCCCGGAGCTTCATAATGAGATCGGAGATGGGGATGTGGCCGCCGCAGACCTCGTTGCAGCGTCCGCACTGCAGGCAAATGCCCTGGATTTCCTCCGCCCGCTCCTCGGAGACAAGGAAGTGGGTCAGCAGAGTGCCGATGCCGCCGGTGTAGACCTTGGAGCCGTAAACGTGGCCGCCCACCAGGGCGAAAGCGGGACATACATCCAGGCAGGCGCCGCAGCGGATGCAGTCGTATATCTGCCGGAACTCCGGCTCCGCCAGGATGGCGCGCCGCCCCGGATCGTCCAGGATCACGCAGTAGAACTCCTTTTTCTCCTTGGTATCGGCTTCCTTGTCCGTCACCACGTCGCAGGCGCCGGTGTACATGGAGATGTAGGAGGTGATGCGCTGGGCGGTGCCGTTCCGGGGCAGAGCCTTGAAGATGGGGGCGGCATCCTTGAAGGATTTGACGAATTTCTCAATGCCGAAGATGTACAGGTGCTTGCTTGGCAGCGTGCCGACCATGCGGCCGTTGCCCTCGTTGGTCATGGTGAACACGGTGCCGGTCTCCGCCACCGCCACGTTGGCTCCGGAGACGCCCATGTCCGCGCTGGTAAAGCGCTCCCGCATCACCTTGCGGGCGGTCTTGACCTCCTCGGCGATGATGGGCTCGTTCTTTTCGTGCGTGTATTCGGTGAACAGGTCCGCCACCTGCTCCTTGTTCAGGTGCAGGGCGGGCATGACCATGTGGACGGGCGTGTTGCCCTCCAGGGCGATGATGAACTCGCCCAGGTCCGTCTCCTGGACCAGGACGCCGTCGTCGGTCAGCGTCTGATTGAAATGCAGCTCCTCAGAGGCCATGGATTTGCTTTTGACGATGCTCTTGACGCCCTTGTCCCGGACCAGCTTCCGGATCCACTCCATGGCTTCCTCGGTGCTGTGGGCGTGGAACACGACGCCGCCCCGCTTCTCGCAGTTGGCGGTGAATTCCTCGATCAGCTCGTCCACATGGTCGGCGGCATAGGTCTTGATCTCCCGGATCTTGTCCCGAGTCGCCTCAAAATCCACGCCGGCATAGGAGTTTTCCCGCCGGGTGGGATAGGTTTTACAGAAATTGCCCAGGGTCCGAGCCAGCGTGGAGTTGTCCAGCGCGGCATGGATTTCCTGCTTCAATGCATTGCTGGTGGCCATTTGATCCCCTCCTTTTCTTATTTGTCATCCACGACGACCGCGGTCATCCGGATGGGGCCGTGGACGCCAACGGTACCCACGCACTCGATATCCGCTGTGCGGCTGGGACCGGTGATAAAGCCGACGAAGTTGGGAATTTCCGGCAGATCGCCCAGCAGTTCGAACATTTTGTCGTATTCGTCTACAACGGCTGAGCCGGGAACCACGCCGAACCAGGATTCCGACATAGTGGAGATGATGCGTTCATCCACGCAGTCCCGCGCCTGAACCAGGGTACCCAGCTCGGCGATGCCGTACTGGCTCTCCGTGATGCCGCCCTTGGCGGTCTCGGCGTGCAGGCGAATGTGGTCCGTGTAGACGGCGATTCCGGCGTCCTCCAGGGCCTTGACCACCCCGGTTTCCTCCAGCAGAGGGGTCAGAGCGATGCAGACATCGGGGATATCCAGCTCTTTCAGCAGCCCCGTCAGGGCCCCGGCCAGTTTGGCGGAGGATGTGCGCACACAGGTTCCGTTCACGCTTTCCAGATTCGTTTTGAATCTCTCATATAACGCATCTGTGATCGTGTTCATTGTTACGCCCCTTTCAAAACAGTGATAATGGATAAAAGGCTTCGATTATCCGGGAATAGCTTCTGTCAGTATAGTCAAAAGCGACAAAAAAGTCAACAGGAAAACGGAAAAATTCAGGGGCTATATAAAGAGAACGACGCCGTTGCCGGGGCCCTTCGTTCAAGTCAAAATTCATTTCGTTCGCGGGGCTGCCGTTATGAGATATAATCACGAAAGGTTTTTCTGGCCATCTGCGCAAAGGAATCAACAGCCGGAGTCATATCTTCGGTACGCCAGGCTGCAACCACGGTCATCAGCGCCTCCTCCCCCCGGATCGGAATCGAAATCACATTGGTTCCGGGAATGTGCTCTGTTACATAGGCCGGGAGCAGCGCGTAACCGAGCCCTGCGGCCACGGCGATCAGACTCGTTTCGATATCCGTAGAGATAAAACTGACCTCCGGCAAAAAGCCGGAATCCAGAAACATCTGCCGAATTGTCTCCAGCTCCGCATACCGGTTGTCGTGCTTGATATCCACCAACGGATAACCCTTTAATTCGGCCCGTTCAATGGAGGCGCGATGGGCAAGCGGATGGTACGGCGGCAGGACCGCCAGCAAAGGATATTTGCGTATAATCTCATAGGAAATCTCCTCATCGGGCGTGTCTTCCGAATAGAGCAGATTCAGCACCACATCATAGCGCTTTTGTATCAGGCCATCATAGAGCTCTGAGACATTTTCCCGATCCAGTGAAAGGCGGACATTCGGATATTGGATGTGGAATTCATACAACATCTCTCCCAGACGGGTTTTCTCAAAGCCTTTAAGGAAACGCTGAATAAATCCCCGCGCACGTCTGGCGGCAAATTTTGCGCCCGCCTGCGTTACAAAAACCTTGAAATACACAAAGTATTCCTGCGGTTTTTGCGCCTTGGCGGACACAAAATTTGCTCGCCAACCGCACGC
>JAFTBW010000122.1 GCA_017455015.1 Oscillospiraceae bacterium
GCCGTCCTGGATCAGCTTTTCCAGGATCCGGGGCAGAGCCTCCGGGGTATGGAGGGCGGCGTTGTGGAACAGGACGATGCTGCCCGCCTGCACCTGGGAGGTGACGCGGCTGTAAATGGTGTCGGCGTCGTAGTCCTTCCAGTCCAGACTGTCCACGTCCCACTGGATCGGCTCCATCCCTGCGGAGCGGATGGCGGAGATCACGTGGTCGTCGTACTCGCCGTAGGGACAGCGGATCAGGGTGGGCACCGTGCCGGTGGCGGCGGAGATCTTCTCATTGGCGGCCTTCAGGTCGGCGACGATCTGATCGGCGGTGAGGGAATTGTAGTGATCGTGGTGCAGGGAGTGGCTCATCACCTCGTGGCCGGCGTCCGCCAGGGCTTTGGCGGAGTCCGGGTACTTTTCCGCCCAGTCGCCCACCACAAAAAAGGTGGCCTTGATGTTGTACCTCTCCAGAATGTCGATCAGCGTCTGGGTGTCCTCGTTTCCCCAGGCGGCGTCAAAGGAGATGGAGCAGACCTTCTGCTCCCGCTCCACCGAGTAGATGGGCAGCTGTCTCTGCGCCGCCGCCGTGTGGACGGCAGCCGGCCAGCTGACGATCCAGAAGATCCCGCCGGCCAGGACCAGGGCGGCCAATATCAGCAGATAGCTCCTCCGCAGCAGGAGGATCTTCACAGAGCGTTTTCGTATCATATGTCCCATCCTTTCCCATCGTCATGCCGCAGGCGGACCTCCGGCCTCCTTACTCTATGTGGCGGGGAAGAGAAATATGAAGGAGCGCAAGAAAAGAGCACCGCCCGAAAGCGGTGCTCCCGTCCGACGAGATGATAAATCAGTTCTTTTTGTCCTCCGGAGCGGAGACATTGACGCTGGAGACCTCCGCGCTGCCCCGTTTGGCGCGGGGGCGGGTGAACTCCGTGCAGCGCTCGTACTCCACCTGCATCACGGAGGAGATGGTGTGGCGGCCGTAGTTATCCAGGCGGGAATACTGTTCCAGCAGGCGCAGCGCGTCCTCCGTCAGGTAGTGGGCGCTGTCATAGGAAACGGATTGGATCCCAAGGGTCTTGCAGATGTGTACCACCGTGTCATACGAGGAACCGCCGATGCCGTTGTGCAGGGCGCTGTTGATGGTGGACAGAGGGATGTTCACAGCGAAGGCGAACTGGCGAACGCTCTTGTACTGCCGTGCGATTTCAGCGCGCACGATCTGAGTCAGATTATCCATGGCGTAACCTCTTTTACAGAAAATGGAAATATCAGAATGGCGTTTTACAACGATAGGATGATATCACAAGTTCTCGGAATATTCAATACAGTAAATCGAAAAAAATGGAAAAAATTGAAAAAATCTGAGAGGAAGAGGGAATCCGGGGAAGGGAGAAGGAAACAAAAAGACCTTTTCTTTTCGCAGCGGCTGTGATAGAATACCCGCAAGCAGATGTTTTTCCCTGTTTTGCCGGCAAAACAGGGAGAGGAGGGGAACGATGAGCGGGAGGCCGAGAGAACGCGGGACGGTGAAAAAGCTGCTGGGACAGGTCGTGACACGGTATTACGAGCACGACGTGCCCCGGGACAGCGCCGCCCTGACGTATTATCTGCTGTTTGCCGTGTTCCCTTTGCTGATCTTCATCAGCGTGCTGCTGGGCGCTCTGGCTCTGGACGTGGAGAGCATCACCAACGTGCTGTCCCGGATCGCCCCGCCGGCGGTGGTGGGGATCGTGAAGAGCTACCTGACGTACGTCTCGGAGAATACCAGCCGGCAGCTCATGTGGTTCAGCCTGGTATTCTCCATCTGGTTTCCCATGCGGGCCACCAGCTGCCTGATGCACTCCCTGCGGAAGGCCTTTGGATACAGGCCGCCCCGGAGCATCTGGCGGGCCACGCTCCGCACCCTGCTCTTTGCCGTGCTGCTGATCCTCACCATCGTGCTGACGACGTTGCTGGTCATGGTGGGCGGCCGCGCCCTGCATTTCGTCTCCACGCTGATCACCATTCCGGACAGCTTTATCCGGGTCTGGAGCTATCTGCGCTTTATCCTGCTGGCGGCGATCATGCTGGCTATGCTGACGGTGCTGTATATGCTGGCGCTGGGCGAGCGGCTGCCGCTGCGGCGGATCGCCCCCGGCGTGGTGGGTTCGCTGCTGGCCTGGATGCTGGTGAGCCTGGCCTTTTCCTATTACGTGGAACACTTTGCCCATTACGCGGAGCTTTACGGCTCCATTGCCACCATCGTGGTGGTGCTGCTGTGGCTCTATTGGAGCGGTACCGTGCTGATCATGGGCGCGGAGCTCAATGCCGCTCTCATCGACATCCGCGCCCGGCGTCATGAGGGCGGGGCGGAGAAGGAGGATACGAAATGAAAATCATCATCGTCGGAAACGGCAAGGTGGGCTACGCCATTGCCGCGGAGATGGCCAAGGAGAATCACGACATCGTCATGGTGGACTCCGCTTCCGCGGCCCTGCACCGGGCGGACAATACGCTGGATATCATGTGCGTGGAGGGAAACGGCGCCAGCATCAGCGTACTGATCGAGGCGGGCGTCAGAGGCGCCGACCTGGTCATCGCCGTAACGGATAAGGACGAGACCAACCTGGTCTGCTGCCTGATCGCCAAGAAGCTGGGTGCCAACCACACCATTGCCCGGGTCCGGAATCCGGAGTACCGCCGGGATGCGGATACCCTCAAGCAGGAGATCGGTCTGGACATGGTGATCAACCCCGACCTGAGCGCCGCTCAGGAGATCGCCAGGATCCTCAGCTTCCCCAACGCCTTCTCCGTGGAGCCCTTTGCCCAGGGGCGGATCGATATGATCGGCTTCCAGCTGGCCGAGCAGGACAGTCTGGTGGGCAATACCCTCAGCTCGCTGGGAGTTCCGCGTCTTGCCAACGTACTGGTCTGTGCGGCGGAGCACGAGGGACGGCTGCTGATCCCCAACGGCAGCTTTGCGCCGGTGGCAGGGGACAAGCTGTATATGATCGGCACCAAGCCCGAGCTGCAGAAGATCCTGCGGGATATCGGAAGGACGCAGCAGCGGATCCGGAGCGTTTCCGTCCTGGGCGGGAGCCGTACGGCGGTCTATCTGGCCTGGGAGCTGGCCAGGACCAACACGAAGGTGCGCCTGGTGGAGCTGAGCCACGACAAGTGCCTGCGCCTGGCGGCGCAGCTGCCCCACGCCATGATCATCGAGGGCGACGGGACGGACAGCAATCTGCTCCAGAGTGAGAATATCTTTGAAACGGACGCCTTCATCTCGCTGACGGACCGGGATGAGGAGAACCTGCTGATGGCCATGACCGCTCACCGCATGGGCGTGGGCAAGGTGGTGGCCAAGATGACGCACCCCAACTACATCGATCTGGTGCGTGACACGGGGATCGACAGCATCATCTCCCCCAAGGACATCACCGCAAACCAGATCACCCGGTATGTCCGCGCCCTGGCCAACGGCGAGGGCAGCGCGGTGGAGCGCCTCTACAAGATGCTGGACGGCACCGTGGAGGCATTGGAGTTCAACGTGACGGCAACCAGCGCCGCCGTACTGGATCAGCCGCTGAAGGATCTGCGGCTGAAGCCGGAGACCCTGATCGCGGCTATCGCCAGGGGACGGGATATCATCATTCCCGGCGGCATGACCACCATCCGGGAGGGAGACCGGGTGGTGGTGGTCAGCAAGGGGACCCGCCTGGAGGACCTGAAGGACATTCTGGCTTAGTCTGCCTCCGGAATAACAGATCACTGCCCGTTTTCCCCGGGCAGCAGGGCTTGGTCTATGAAATTATGTAAGAAAACGCGAAAAAATTTCGTTTAGGTGTTTACTTTCGCCCACTAAGGTGTTAAAATAGTGAAAGAATAAACACAACAGGAGGGGACTACCATGCCAAGAACAGCCAAGTCGAAGATTGCCCGCAAGGAGAAGAGTGATCTGCTGTATCGGGCTATTTTGAAGCTGGAGACGGAGGATGAGTGCTATCGCTTTTTCCAGGATCTTTGCACGATCTCGGAGCTGCGCTCCATGGAGCAGCGCTTTGAGGTGGCGACGCTTCTGAACAGCGGAATGATTTATACGGACATCCTGGAGAAAACCGGCGCCTCCAGCGCCACCATCAGCCGTGTGAACCGCAGTCTGATGGCCGGCGCCGGCGGCTACGAGAGCATCCTGGAAAAGATGGCGGAGAGCGACAAGAAATGAGCTGCTACGACCAGTTGGCCGCCTGCTACGACGCGCTGACCGGCGACGTGGCGTATGAGCGGCGGGCGGACTTCCTGGAAAAGCTCTTTGCCCGGGCGGCCGTGCCGGTCCATACCGTACTGGACCTGGCCTGCGGCACCGGTACCATGACCTGGCTGCTGACCGGGCGGGGCTATGAGCTCATCGGCGTGGACAGCAGCGAGGAGATGCTGGCGGTAGCCATGAAAAAGTACGGAACGGTGGGGGGCATTCCCCCCATCTTTTTGCACCAATCCATGCCGAAGCTGGATCTTTACGGCACGGTGGACGCGGCCGTGTGCTGCCTGGACAGCCTGAATTATCTGACCCGTCCGGCGGACGTGCGGCGGACCCTGCAGCGGCTGCGGCTGTTCGTCGCACCGGGCGGACTGCTGATCTTCGACGTCAACACGCCGGAGAAGTTCCGCGCCATGGACGGACAGGTGTTCCTGGATGAGACGGAGGACGCCTACTGCGTGTGGCGCACGGAGTACAGCCGCCGGATCTGTACTTATTACATGGATCTGTTCCGCCGCCGCGGCGGCGTCTGGGAGCGAAGCCTGGAGATCCACCGGGAGCGGTGCCACTCGGTGGAGGAGCTGACCGCCTGGCTGCGGGAGGCCGGCTTCGGCAGGATCCGCATCTACGGCGACATGAAGCTGCGCAAACCGGTCGACGGGGAGCAGAGGATCTATTTCTCCTGCGTCCGGCTGTGAGAGGAAGCTATGTATCGGGAGTTTTTTTATGAACTGGTCCTGACGGCGCTGCTGCTGGTCCACTGCGTCTATCGGTGGCGCCAGTGGCGAACCGGAGAGGACCGGGAGCCCTGGAAGAAATCCGCCGCGGTTTTCATCGGCGTCCTGGCGGCGCTGTGTGCCGGGGCGGTGATTGCCGGCGCCGCGGTGGTGATTGTCCGCGGAGATCCGGCGGCGTCCATGGGGCTGGGCGCCCTGTCTATCCTGATGGCCATCTGGCTGGACTTCAAGGTGGCCCGCGCCTGCGGGAAATAAGATTTCGGGAGTATTCTGCATGAGCAACGATCGCATTGTCAGAGCCATTTCGTCCGACGGGCTGGTCCAGGCGGCGGCTGTCTGCAGCCGCGGCCTGGTGGAGCGCGCCCGGACGATCCACCGCACCACCCCCACCGCCACGGCGGCCCTGGGCCGCGCCCTGTCCGCCGCCAGTCTCATGGGCAACGCGCTGAAGGGGCAGGGGGCCAGCATCACCCTGCAGTTCAAGGGCAACGGCCCTCTGGGCACGGTACTGGCCGTGTCGGACAATCAGGGCAACGTGCGGGGCTACGTGGCCAATCCCGGCGCCGAGGTGCCCCTGCGTGCCGACGGCAAGCTGGACGTGGGCACCGCTGTGGGACACGAGGGCACGCTGACGGTCATCAAGGATCTGAACATGCGGGATCCCTACGTGGGCACGGTGGACCTGCTGGGCGGCGAGATCGCCGAGGATGTGGCCGGCTATTTTGTGGAGTCCGAGCAGATCCCCACGGCCTGCGCCCTGGGCGTGCTGGTGGACCGGGACAGGAGCGTCCTCTCCGCCGGCGGCTACCTGATCCAGCTGATGCCGGGCGCCGGGGAGGACACCATCGCCAAGGTGGAGGGCGGCATCATGGCGGCCGGACCCGTATCCGCCCTGCTGCAGCAGGACGCCGATCCGGAGCACCTGCTGCGCACGGTCATGTCCGACTTTGATCTGCACATCCTGGAGACGACCCCGGTGGAATACCGCTGCTACTGCTCCCGGGAGCGGGTAGAGCGGGCGCTGATCTCCCTGGGGGTCGATGAGCTGGAGGCGATCCTCCGGGAGCAGGGGGGCTGCCAAATGACCTGCCAATTCTGCGACGCGGTGTATGAGTTCTCCGGGGAGGAGCTGGAGAAGCTGATCGCAGAGATCCGCCGGGGATGAATGAAAATGAAAAAAATGAAATTTTTTTGTTGACATCGTCGGCGGGGTTTAGTATAATAACCCTTGCCGTTCTCGAGACGGCAGGGACGGGAGCATAGCTCAGCTGGTTAGAGCACCTGCCTTACAAGCAGGGGGTCACTGGTTCGAGTCCAGTTGTTCCCACCACAGATACGGCCAAGTAGTTCAGTTGGTTAGAACGCCAGCCTGTCACGCTGGAGGTCGTGGGTTCGAGCCCCATCTTGGTCGCCATATGCCTCTGTAGCTCAGTTGGTAGAGCAGCGGACTGAAAATCCGCGTGTCGTTGGTTCGACTCCGACCGGAGGCACCATTTTGCGGGCGTAGCTCATCTGGTAGAGCGCGACCTTGCCAAGGTCGAGGTAGCGAGTTCGAGCCTCGTCGCCCGCTCCAAAAAAAGACACCACCCTGGGGGTGGTGTCTTTTTTTGGAGCGGAAAGAAGAGGCGGCTCGCGGCGCGTAATGGCTGCGCCAGCGCGTACCGGTGGGGTTTCCCCGCTGATCGGAAGCCGCCGGGTGCGCTCCTCCGCCCACAAAAGACGCTTGACAGGGTGAGGCAATTGCTATATATAGATTGTACGCAACGCTGACAAATGCCGGTTAGGAGGCAGTGCACCGTGAAACGAATTCTTGCCATCGTATTGACAGCCGCGGCGCTGGCAATCGCCCTGTCTGCCTGTTCAAAGAACGAGGAGGAGACACAGATGAAGGAGCTCTTCGACACGGTCTGCACGGCGGACGAAGCCCTGGAGCGGGCAAAAAAAGAGAATGTCGTGGTTTTTGAAGGGCTGAAATGCACCGCCGGCGGCGACGTGTGGGACGCGTTCTACCGGACCGTCAGCCGGGAGAAGCCGGCGTCGGTCCTCTGCGCCTATTACTACACCCTGGATCCGGCCCACGTGAGCGCAGAGCTGTACGAGAAGGAAAAGGATCAGTATCCCAAGCTGTTCTTCTCCCTGGTGGAATATAACGGGGAAACGTATCGGGCAACAACACGGGAGTGTACGGAGAAAAAGGTGGATTACCAGGAGACCTTCCGGTATCTGCTCCACTTCACCGGCCAGGCGCCCGGCCAGGCGGTGTATTCCTCCTACGACAACTACGTGCTGGTGGACGATCGCTCCGCCACCTGGGAGGGCATCATGGAGGGGCTCTATAGCTCCCGGGCCAACGCCGGCTATAAGCACTGTACGGTCTATCAAAACACCCTTGACTGAGGGGAGCTGCCGGATGGATCAGAGGCGTTATGGGAGGGCGTATCTGCTCGCCCTGCGCATCGGCGTGCCGGCGGACGCCTGTCCGCTGCAGAAGAAAGGCCGGAGGCGCCGCCTCCGGCTCTGTTGCACCGCTGCACGGCGCGGAGAGAGAAACGGATCGCCGATACGCACAATCGCCAAATTCTCCCCTTGACAAAGGACGTGAGCTATATTATAATATCCCTCGGCTCTTGACTCGAACAACATAGTACGGTGACATAGCCAAGTGGTAAGGCAAGGGTCTGCAAAACCCTCATTCCCCGGTTCAAATCCGGGTGTCACCTCCAGACAA
>JAFTBW010000123.1 GCA_017455015.1 Oscillospiraceae bacterium
GCCATTGGCTACCCATGTTCACCATGTTTTTGGGAACAGGTTGCCGTGTTGGTGAATTGATCGGGCTGCGGTGGGAGGATTGCGATTTTGAGGGCGGCACTATCTCCATAAACCACAACCTGATTTACCGGCAGCAAGAGAACGGCCAGATGGCCCTACACATCACAACGCCGAAAACCTCTGCGGGATGCCGGGTGATCCCGATGCTTGATGAAGTAAAGACAGCACTTCTAACGGAAAAGCAGCGGCAAACCACCGAGGGGGCTAAAAGCGTAACGATTGACGGCTATACCGGGTTCTGCTTCACAAACCGCTTTGGGGACGTGTACACGCCCCACACGATCAACAGGGCCATAGAGCGGATATATAAAGCCTACAACGCAAAAGAGATGGCAGAGGCCGCGCAGGAGGGCCGGGACGCGCTTATGATCCGTCATTTCTCTGTCCACAATCTCCGTCATACCTTTTGCACACGGTTCTGTGAGAACGAAACCAACATCAAAGTCATTCAGGAGATCATGGGCCATGCGGACATCAGTACAACAATGAATGTTTACGCAGAGGCGACGGAGGCAAGGAAAAGGGAATCTTTCAATAACCTGCAAGGAAAGATCAGGATTTCATAGGTTGACATAATCGTTGTTTGTGTTATACTATGCGTAGGCCGTTTCCCAGCCCTTGTGGTCAGTACATGAGGCTGGGAGGGGTTACTTGTTGCTGAAAAACCTCCATTTCAAAAAGCAAGGACATTCATACAGAATGATTTAGGGCAGACCCACCCGCGATTGTTCTGTATGAGTGTCTATTTTTCTGCGGCAAATGATATAAAACTGATATAAAACAAGGAAAACAGGGCTTTCCGTTCATTAGAAAACGACCTGTTTTCAATGCTTTCAGCGATTATTAACTCTCTAATGGCTTCATTGTCGGGAACAGGATCACGTCCCGGATGGAGTCGCTGCCGGTGAGCAGCATGACGCAGCGGTCGATGCCGAAGCCGATGCCTCCGGTGGGCGGCAGGCCGTACTCAAGGGCGTTGATAAAGTCGGTATCCATCATGCCGGCCTCCTCGTCCCCCTTTGCCCGCAGCTCCGCCTGCTTCTGAAAGCGCTCGCGCTGGTCGATGGGGTCGTTGAGCTCGGAGAAAGCGTTGCAGATCTCACTGCGGCAGATAAAGCATTCAAAGCGCTCCGTCAGCCGGGGGTCGGCAGGGCTGCGCTTGGCCAAAGGTGAAACGTCCACAGGATGCATAGTGATAAAGGTGGGCTGGACCATGTGCTCCTCCACCTTCTGGTCAAAGCACTCGTAGAGGGCGTGGCCCCAGGTGGGCTCAACGCCATCCATGTCCACTCCGGCGGCCCTTGCCGCCGCGACCGCGGATTCGTCGTCCGGAATGGCGTCAAAGTCCACGCCCAGGTACTCCTTGACCGCCTCAGCCATGGTCATGCAGCGCCAGGGGGGCGTCAAATCGATCTCCTGACCCATCCAAGTGACGTGATAGGTCCCCAGAATTTCTTTTGCCGCACCGGAAACCATCTCCTCCGTCATGCGGCGCATGTCGTTGAAGTCGGCGTATGCCATGTACCACTCAATGGAGGTGTACTCTGGGTTGTGCTTGGTGTCCATTCCCTCGTTCCGGAAGCAGCGGCCAATTTCGTAGACGCGCTCCAGACCGCCCACCACCAGCCGTTTCAGGTGCAGCTCTGTGGCGATGCGCAGGTACATATCCATGTCCAGGGTGTTGTGGTGGGTGATGAATGGCCTTGCGCTGGCGCCGCCGGAGATGGTGTTGAGGATGGGGGTCTCTACCTCCAGAAAGCCCTGTCCGTCCAGATAGCGCCGGACATAGCTGATGAAGCGGCTGCGGATCTCAAAGACCCGCCTGGTCTCCTGGCTCATGATAAGGTCCACGTAGCGCTGGCGGTATTTCAGCTCTGTGTTGGTCATGCCGTGGAACTTCTCCGGCAGGGGTCGAAGGGACTTGCTAAGCAATGTCACGCCGTCCGCATGGACCGTGATTTCCCCCGTCTTGGTCTTGAATACATAGCCGCTCACGCCGATGATATCGCCGATGTCGTACTTGCGAAAATCCGCAAATTCCTGGGCAGTGACGGCGTCGGAGCGGATGTAGAGCTGAATTTGGCCCTGCCCGTCCCGGATGTGGCAGAAAATGGCCTTGCCCATGCCGCGCTTGGACATGATGCGTCCGCAGACGCGGACGGTCTTCTCGTTCCAGGCGTCAAAATCGTCGAGGATCTCCCGGGACCAAGTGGTCCGGTCAAAGCGCGTCTGCCGGAAGGGGTCCCTTCCCTCGTCCTGAAACGCTTTCAGCTTGTCCCGGCGCACCTGTAGGATTTCGGAGAGGGACTGCTCGTCCAGGACCGCATTCTCCTGTGTCTGTTGCTCGTTCATTGGCATCCTCCGTTCCGGCATCAGTTTTCGATTTCCAGGATCAGATAACGGAACTGTCCGGCAGGAGCGTCCACAACCACCGTCTCCCCCACCTCATGGCCCATCAGGCCGCGGCCAAAGGGGCTGTCGCTGGAGATCATGCCGTTCATGGGGTCGGCCTCCTGACTGCCCACAAGACAGTATTCCTCCTCCAGATCCTCCTCCAGGTCCCGCACCTTCACCTTGCTTCCGTGGCCGACCTTGCCGGCGGCGCTGACCATATTAACGATCTCCGCGTTCTCAATCAGGTTTTTCAACTCTGCGATCTTGGAGTAGAGCTTGCCCTGTTCGGTTTTCGCCTCGTCATACTCGCTGTTCTCGCTGAGGTCGCCGAAGCTTCTGGCTTCCTTGATCTGTTCAGCCACCTCTTTTTCACGAACGGTCTGGAGGTATTGCAGCTCAGATTTCAGTTCCTCCAGCCGCTCCGCGCTCATTTTGAATCTGTTTTCCGTTCCAGTCGTCATTTTCCGTACCCTTTCGTCCTAAATATGAAAATTGAGAATCATTCGTTCAAGCGTCGGCCATGAAGGTGAATGCGGCGGAGTTGAAATAGCTCAGAGGATCCACGGTGCTGCCGTCCACCCGGATCTCAAAATGGAGGTGCGCGCCGCTGGCCCAGCCGGTGGAGCCCACATAGCCGATGACGGTCCCCGCCGTGACGGTCTGGCCCACGGAAACGGCGGGCATGGAGTTCATGTGGGCATAGAGGGTGGTGGTGCCGTTGGAGTGATAAATCACCACATAATAGCCGTAGGAATCGCTGTACTCCGCAATCTCCACAGTGCCACCTGCTGCCGCGTATACGGGATCGCCGTAGGCCGCCCCGATGTCCACCCCGGCATGCCATTTGGTGGTGCCGAAAATGGGGTGAATGCGGTTTCCGTAGCGGGAATTGATGGTGGTTGTGTCAGAGGGCCAGATAAAATAGCCCACCTCGGAGGAGACGGTCTGGGGCGTCTCCGGCTGCGGCTCGGCGGAGGGCTCCGGCTCGGGCGTGGCCGTGGGTTCGGGCGTGGCGGTCGGCTGCGCCTGTTCCCGGGCTTCCTGTTCCCGGCGCTCCCGCTCCTCCTGCTCCCGGCGCTCCCGTTCGGCCTGCTCCTGCGCCTCCCGCTCCCGGCGCGCCTGTTCCTCCTGCTGCTGGCGCAGGCGCTGTTCATAGGCCTCTCTGGCCTGGCGCTCAGCCTCCTGCTGGGCCTGCAGTTCCGCGACCTTCTGGTCGATGCGGGCCTGGACCTCCGCCTGCATGGCCTCCTTTTCCTCATAGGCCGAGGCAAAGATGTCGATGTCGTCCTCCAGGAATACGATCAGGTTGGAGGCCTGGGCAAGCTGCACGTCCAGGCTGTCCTTTTCCGCCTGCAGCTCTCCCAGCTTTTCGCGCTGGGCGACCTGAACCTCCTCGTATTCCACCTGCGTCCGTTCGGCCACCTCCCGGGCGGCGATGTACTCCTCCCGCAGCGTGTGATCGTTGCGGATGATATCCGTCACGTCGCTGACGCGGCTGAGAAAGTCCGTCAGGCTGGTGGCCTGCAGGAGAATGGAGAGGTAGGTCCATGGGGTGGTCTCCTCCATCGCCCGGACCCTGGCCTTGTAGCGCTGGAGCTGAACGCTCTCTGCCTCCGCAGCCTCCCGCACCTCCTCCGCTTTTTGCAGAATCAAATCGTCATAGAGCCGAATCTGCTCCTCCGTAAGCTGAATCTCCTTCCAGTTCAGCTCAATCTTCTGATCAATAGCGCTTTTTCGTTCCAGCACGGAGGCTCTTTCCGCCTCCAGCAGTTCGATCTGTTCCTGGATGTCTTTCTGCTGGTCCTCCAGGCTCTCCCGCTCCTGCTGGAGTTGGTCGATCTCCACTTGGGTTACGGCGGATGCGCTGTAGCTCAGCACATAGGCGAAGAGGCTGAACACCATGAGCGCGGCCATGATCAGGCAGATCACACGAATCATTTTTTTAGACATGGCAACTCCTGTAACGCCCCCGGCGGTGTCCCGCCGGGGGAAGATGGCGCTTTTTTCGTCAATAATTGCAGACCGGAGAGGCGGGAAACCGCCTCTCCGGCCTATTATACACTGATTGTTTCAAACTTTCAAGTAGTTTCGTATCGCGATGTTGCTGCCGAATGTGCCGACTACAAGGCCAACTCCCAGGAACACGATCAGCACCGGATAGCGCAGCGTCTCAAAGGGGATAACCAGAACAAGCTGGCTCATGGCACTGGAGAGGATCCGGCCGCAAATAAAATCATAGATGCCCCACTGAATCAGGAAAGCGAAGGCTCCGCCCAGCAGTCCCAGGATCAGGCCCTCGATCACGAACGGGCAGCGGATAAAAAAGTTGCTGGCTCCCACCATCTTCATGATGGCGATCTCCTCCCTGCGGCTGAAGGTTGCCAGCTTGATGGTGTTCTGCATGATAAACACGCTGACCACGAAGAGGATGACAATGAGCAGCGCGGAGATGACGCTGACGATGTTTCGCACCAGGATAAAGCCCCGGCTCATTTCCAGCGAGGCGCTGGTGTCGGCGATGCCGTCCACCGCCTCCACCTGGGCCTTGGTCTCGGCCATCTGGGACAGATCGTTCAGATAAATTACATAGCGGTGGCGGAACCAGGAGGGGGTCACCTCTTCAAAATTGGTACCCTCGTGCTTGGCGATGAAAGCATCCATCGCCTCCTCCCGCGTGATGAACTCCACAGAGCTGACATTGGGGAGGGAACGGATATGGGCCTGCAGCTCCCTGGCCTCAGTCTCGGAGAGGGTCTCGTCCACATAGGCCAGCATCTCGTTCTCGGACTCCAGGTGGTCGATATTATAGTTGATGTTCACAGCCAGCATGGCGAAGTTGCCCATGATGAGCAGGCAGGCAACAATGACGGCGACACAGGCAAAGGACATGAAGCCGTGGGTGAAAACGCTCCGGAAGCCCTCGCCGATCAGATATCCCAGTCTGTTATGTCTCATTTCCGTAGTACCCGCCTGTTCCGTCGCTGACGACGCTGCCCTCCTCCAGCGTGATGACGCGCTTGGAGAAAGCGTTTACCAGCTCCTTTTCGTGGGTGACCACCAGCACCGTCGTACCCAGAGCGTTGATCTTCTGGAGCAGGAGCATGAGCTCCAGGCTCCGGGCAGGGTCAAGGTTGCCCGTGGGCTCGTCGGCGATGATGAGCCGGGGGGCGTTCACCAGCGCCCGGGCCACGGCCACCCGCTGCTGCTCCCCGCCGCTGAGCTGCTGGGGCAGCCGCCGCTCCCTGCCATCCAGCCCCACCAGCTTCAGCACATAGGGAACCCTGGTGCGGATCTCCCTCCGGCTGGCGCCGATGACATGCATGGCAAAGGCCACGTTTTCATAAACCGTTTTATTGTCGATGAGCCGGAAATCCTGGAAGATGACCCCCAGGGTCCGGCGCAGGGCGGGCAGCTTTCTCCGGCGCATCCGGATCAAGTCAAAGCCGTTGACCTCCAGCTCGCCGGAGTCCGCCCGGACCTCTCCGGTCAGAAGCTTGATGATCGTGGTCTTGCCGCTGCCGCTTGGCCCGACGAGAAACACAAATTCTCCCTCGCCGATGTCCATGCTCAGCTTGCTGGCCGCGTGGGCTCCGCTGGCCTTGTAGGTCATGGAGACATCTTTCAAATGTACCATTTTGCGCTATGCCGTTTCGGCTCTCCTTTCTGCGCCGGGGAGCCGCAGCGGCACCATCGTGCGCAAAGGCTATCCCCGGGCGTTATATTCTGCTCTTGGACTGGCTGGTCAGATATTTCTTGACCATCAGCGCCACCTTGAAGACAATGGCGTGGTCAAACTCCCGCAGGTCCAGGCCGGTGAGCTTTTTGATCTTCTCCAGCCGGTACACCAGGGTGTTCCGGTGTACAAACAGCTTGCGGCTGGTCTCCGAGACGTTCAGGTTGTTTTCAAAGAATTTGTCGATGGTGAACAGGGTCTCCTGGTCCAGGGACTCGATGGGGCTCTTTTTGAAGACCTCGCTCAGGAACATCTCGCAAAGGGTCGTCGGAAGCTGGTAGATGATGCGCCCAAGGCCAAGATTCTCATAGTGGATGATGCTCTTGCTGTCGTCGAAGACCTTGCCCACGTCGATGGCCACCTGGGCCTCCTTGTAGCGCTCCGCCAGCTCCCGCAGGTGCCGGGCGGTGGTGCCGATGCCGATGACGGTCTTGATGTCCAGTTCTCTGGCCATGGTCTGCTCGATGTTCTCGGCGATGCCATAGAGATCCGGCGTCTCGAACGTGCCGGACATCTCCTTGATGAGCACCAGGTCGGACTCCGTGATGCTGAGAACAAAATCCCGCTGCCGGTCGGGGAACATTCCCTGCAGGACCTCGATGGCGGCCACGTCCGCCCGCTCCGTCTGGCGGATCAAAAACACCACCCGGGCCACATCCGCCGGGAAATGCAGCTCCTTGGCACGGACGTACACGTCGCCCGGAAGGATGTTGTCGGAGATGATATTTTTTACAAAGGTAGCCTTGTCATGCTTTTCCTCGTAACTGGCCTTCGCCTCGCTCATGGCCACAGCGGAAAAGATGCAGATGCTCCTGGCAATGCTGTCGTGGCCGCTGACGAACACCGCATACTCAAACTGGCTGTCCAGTCCGCCCAGCAGCCGGAACGTGCGGTCCGCCGTGGTAAAGACCTGATCCAGCATATCGCCGCCCACAAAGCTCCGGATCTCATCCAGATAGGAGCCGATCATGCCAAGCTCACTGCACGCGACCACAAAGCCCTGATTGTCCACGACGCCGATGGTCCGATCCGTTGCGTCCTTGAGTTGAATGATCACGCTCTGAAAAATCCTGCTGGACATAGTAATATCCTCCTTCATCATTTTTGCATCATTGCCTGACCGGTTTGCACCCCTGCCTGGCAGACAGTCGCTCGCCGTCCGTTTGTCTATTTCAACTAAGCATATCATAAAGCATTTCTGCGCAAATATCAATAGAGATTTCAAAAATTTTTTGTATTTTTTATTTTTTTATCGTTCATTCTATAAAAAACACGCCCCACTGATTTGTGCTATTTCTTCAAAAAAAGAAGAATGGCGAAAGAACTTGTTACAATTCTTCCGTCATTTTAACAAATATTATGGGCAAAACAGCGAAGAAAGTTCCGAAGCGTCCAACTCCCGCCAGTCGCCGGGGGCGGGACAGCCGCTCAGGTCCAGTCCCCCCACCCGCTCTCTGTGGAGCGAGCGCACGGGCTTGCCCAGCGCGGCGAACATGCGTTTGACCTGGTGGTACTTGCCCTCGTACACGGTCACCCTGCCCAGGGAGGGCCCCGCAAGCTCCAGCAGGGCAGGCAGGCAGGCACTCCCGTCCCCCAGCACGATCCCCGAGGCGAAGGCGGCTGCATCGCGCCCGTCCAGAACCCCGTCCACCTCCGCGAGATAGACCTTGGGGACGCGGTGTTTGGGGGAGATGACCCGGTGTGCCAATGGCCCGTCGTTGGTCAGCAGCAGCAGTCCGGTGGTGTCCTTGTCCAGCCGCCCCGCGGGGAACAGCCCCAGCCGCCGCAGCTCTACCGGCAGCAGGTCCAGCACCGTTGGCTGGTCCCTGTCCTCGGTGGCGGAGAGCACTCCGGCGGGCTTGTGCAGCAGAAAGCAGCGGGCGGCGGCGCAGTTGAGCGGGACGCCGTCCAGGCACACCACCGCGTCCTCCCGCACCTTTTGCTCCGGCGACGCGGGGACGGCCCCGTCCGCGGTAAGCCTGCCCATCCGGAGCAGACCCCGGACCTCGCGCCGGGAGATCTGGCCGCTGCGGGCGGCAAGCCTGTCAAACCGGACCGTTTCCATGGCGGAATTCCTCCTCAGTTGCGATTTTCCAAATATACTCTCGATCAATAACACCTTCATTATTCCCCTCGCTGCCTCGCAGAGTTCCGCGCCGCAGCGCGGAATAAATGAAATCCATTTTTGACGGAAACCGCGTTTTCGGAAAAAATTCTTCTCGCGGAGTGAGTGTGCGAGCGCAAGCGAGTGCGCGAACGGAGTGCAGCCTTTCACGGAGCAATGAAATTGCAAATTTCATTGCTCGTGAGTATATCTCCCGCCGGGCCTGAATAGGCTTTGGGCGAAGGGGTGATGGAACTATGTTCATCTATACGCTGAAATTTGACCGGAAAAAGGCCCTGTTCTGGACCGTGATGGCGGCGCTGGTGCTCATCGGCATCGTGCTGCTGGTGGGGGCGGCGCAAAAGGCCTCCGCCGCGCCTGCAGCGGCAGAGAAGGCGCCGTCGCTGGCGGTGAAGAACGAGAAAGCCCGGGTGGCCTGGCTGAACCGGAACGGCTGGCAGGTGGAGTCCCCCGCCGAGAGCGAGGGAAAGGTGCTGATCCCGCGAAGCTTTTCCGCGGTGTTTGAGGACTACAACGAATTGCAGAAGAAGCAGGGGTTCGACCTGAGCCGGTTCTGCGGGCAGGAGGTCACCATGTTCACCTACCGCGTAACCAATCCGGAGTTTTCCGGAGACGAGGTGCTGGCGGTGCTGTATGTTCTCGACAGCACCATTGTGGGCGGGGACGTTCACTCCACCGCGCTGGATGGCTTTATGATGGGCGTGAAGCAGGACTGACGGGCTGATCCTCCTGGACGGAGCTTTGCTCCGTCTCCGGCTGCCGCTCTATCTCCGGTTCCGGTGTTTGCCCGGCCTCCTGTGCCTTTTGCAGCGCCGAGGCCCGAAGCTGTTCCAGGTACTCCGCCGCATCGTCCGGCACCTCGTCCACGTCGCTGCCCACGTCCACCAGCTTGGGCTGCCGGCGGTAGAGGATGTCGTACATCACAGGAATGACGAACAGCGTCATCAGCGTGGCGTAGACCAGTCCGCCGATGATGACGATGGCCATGCCGCCGCCAAGCTGACCCGCCAGATCGTCGCTGAACGCCAACTGGGTCATGGCCAGCACCGTGGTCAGGGTGGTCATGAGGATGGGCCGCATCCGCGCCTGTCCGGAGGCGATGAGGGCGTCCCATTTCTCCAAGCCTCCCAAGCGGAGCTGGTTAGTGTAATCAACAAAGACAATGCCGTTGTTCACCACGGTGCCCATGAGAATCAGAAACCCCATTATGGACAGCATACTGAGCTGCTGTCCCGCCACGATCAGCCCGATCATTCCGCCGGTGAAAGCCAGCGGCACGGTGAAGAGGATGATGAACGGACTGAGCAGACTCTGGAACTGAGCGACCATCACGAGGTAGATAAAGAGCAATCCGAGGCCGGCCAGTTGGAGCATAGAGAAGATCATCTCGTTGACCTCCTCGCTCTCGCCCCCAACCTCGATGGAGTAACCCTTGGGCAGTTCCGCCCGGATGCCGTCCAGCTCTCTCTGGATGGAGCGGGTCAGAAGCGTGGCGTTGTACCCGTCCGCCGTGGCGGCGGTGACGGAGAGGTAGCGGGAAAGATTCTCCCGCTGGATGCTGGAGGAGCTGACGGTCTCCTCCAGATGGGCGAACTCCCGCAGCTTGTGGACCTCCGGCTCCGCCGGAGCGTCCTCCGCCCCGCCGCCGTCATCGGCCGCGGCGCTGTCCGCGCCGCCGGCAAACATCTCTATCATGGAGGACATACCGCTGCCCATCATGGAGGACATATCCCCGCCCATCATGGAGGACATACCGCTGCCCATCATGGAGGACATATCCCCGCCCATCATGGAGGACATGCCGCTGCCCATCATGGAGGACATATCCCCGCCCATCATGGAGGACATGCCGCTGCCCATCATGGAGGACATGTCCCCGCCGGAGGCGGACATGCTGCCGGAAGCGCTGAACTCCATGTCCAGCAGATTCTCCCTTGTCAGCGGATCGGTGGGGTCCTCCACGGTGACGTCCATCTGGAAACCGCCCGCGCTGATGGCGGTGCCGGTGACGCTGGTATTGAGCCGCGACGCGATCTCCATATAAATCTGCGCCACGGTCAGGCCGCAGGACATGGCCTTGTCCCTGTCAATGACCAGGTGCAGGGCGGACTGGGCGTCCTCCCCGCCGTCGGTCACCTCCGCAAATCCATCCGTATCCCGGATAACCCCGGCCACCCGGGAGGCGATGTCACGCAGGACCGTCTCGTCCTCGCCGTAAATGTTCACGGTGATGCCGGAGGCGGTGAGCGCGCTCATATCCATCATGCCGCCGGAGCCGATGTCCAGTTCGCAGCCGGTCAGGTCGCGGGTCTTTTCCTCCATCTCGGCCTTGGCGGCGTCAATCTCCTTGCTGCCCATATCCTCCGGAAGGATGACAAAGCAAATATAGCTGCCGTAGGTCCCGGACTGGTTCAGCGCGCCGACGGAGCTGATCACGCTCCCCTGATCCATGATGCCCACCTCCTCCACGCCGTTCACGGTGAGCAGGCGTTCCATCACCTCGTCCAGTTTGCGGTAGGAGGTCTCCCGGTCATATTCCGGGTCCGTGGTGATGGTGATGGAGGTGGTTGTGCCCGCCATCTTCGGCAAGACCACGATGCCCATAGTGAAAAGCCGCAGCACCGCACCGGCCAGCAGCAGCAAACTGACGCCGATGGCCACGCCCTTATGGCCCAGCAGCCAGCGCAGCACCCCGGCGTAGGTGCGCTGGACACGCTCCATGGTGCGGTTGGGCTTGGGGGCCACGCCGGCAAGGATGGTGCTGGCCGAGGCGGGGATCACCGTTACCGCTACCAGAAACGAGGCGGCAAGGCAATAGCTGACGCTGAGACTCAGAGGGATGAGCAGTTCCCGAACCGTACCGGTGGAGAAGACCATGGGCAGAAAGACGCTGACCGTGGTGAGGGTGGAGGCCAGGATGGAGCCGGTGACCTGCTTTGTGCCCTGGACCGCCGCCCGGGGGGCGGACATTCCCCGCACGCGCAGGCGCAGAATGTTCTCCATGACCACGATGGAGTTATCCACCAGCATACCGATGCCCAGCCCCAGACCGGACAGGGTCATCATATTCAGGGACAGGCCCGTAAAGTACATCAGCACCAGGGCAAAGAGCACGCTGAGCGGGATGCTGATGCCCACGATCAGGGTAGGCCGCACGTCCTTGAGGAACAGCGCCAGCACCGCAATGGCAAGGGCGGCGCCAAGAATCATGCTCTGCAGAATGTTGCGGATGATAAGCGTGATGTAGAGACCCTGGTCCAGCAGCTTGACCAGAGAGAGGGATTCGTCCGCCTCCAGCAGCTCCGCGATGGCCTTGTCACAGGCTTTGGACACGTCGTTGGTGCCGGCGGTGGAGCTTTTGTATATGCAGAGCATGATGCCATTCCCGCCGCTCAGGTTGGCATAGGTCTCCCCGGCATTGTCGGTGACCGTGATGTCGGCGATGTCGGCGATGCGGATCGTGCCGATCCCGTCAATATCGCTGAGCAGGGCCTGGGCGATCTCCTGTTCGCTGCCGAATTCGTCCCCCACCCGCAGCAGCCAGGACTCGCCGTCTGCGTCGTCGATATAGCCCGCAGGCATGGCAAAATTCTGGGCGTAGATCAGGGAGGACAGGGTGGAGGCGTCCACCAGCATGTCTACGTTGGCGGAGGAGAGGGCCTGTTCCCTGGCCTTCTCATACTGGTCAAAGGCCGAGGCAAGCTGGGCCTGGGCGGAGGTGAGCTGTTGGGATGCCAGAGAAAAGGCCACGGCGGCCTCCAACTGTCCCTGGGTCAGGCCGGCGTAGGCGGTCTCCAGGGTATCCAGCAGCTCCGGGACCCTGTCGCTCTGGGTCTTCAGGTTCTCCAGCGCTTCTCTGGCCCGGTCCATCGCCTCCGCGGCGTCCCCAGAGGCGGAGGACAGATCCGCGTCAAGCCCGTCCAGCAGCTCCTCCGTCCGGGAGACGATACGCTCCATCGTCGATGTCAGGCGCATCAGGTCGCTGAGGGTGGTCCCCGTGAGCCGGTCCGCCAGGGTCCGCAGATCGGAGCGCAGGGCGTTCAGCTCCTCTCGGAGCCGGTTTTGCCGGAGGGTCTCCCGGAGCGCGTCCTGTCCGGCCTCCATCCCGGCGGAGAGAGCGTTCAAATACCCCAGCAGGGAGCCGCGGGAGCCCTGAAACGCGTAGATCACGCCGTTCAGGGAAGCCAGGAGCCGAGAGGCGGCGGCACGAACCTGGGCGCTGTCAAGTCCCTCAGACAGCGCCTTTGCGTACTCCTCCAGGGCGGCAAACAGCGCATCGCTCGCCTGCCGGAAATCCCGCAGTTCCCGGGCGATGGCGCTGTAGTCCGTGGCATTTCGCTCCTGGACCCGCCGCATGGCCTCCACTGCGGCCTGGCCGGCGGCGCGGAGGTCTGCAAGCAGCGCGCCGGCGTCCTCCCCCGCCGTCACGCCATTCTCCAGTGCGCTGCGGATCAAGGGAATCACGGTGTCCAGGGAGGCAAGCACGGCTGTGAGGTCCCGGGACAGGGCGTTCAGGTCGGCACGCAGCGCCTCGGTATCCGCCGCGGCCGCGGCCGCGTTCACAGACGCAAGCATCCGCTCCGCAGCGTCCCGCAGGGCCTGGGCTGCCGCGAGGGATTCCTCCAACGCCTGGGGGAGCCGGGCGGCAGCCGCTTCCGTATCTCCGTCCCGCATTGCCTGCAGGAGCTGTTCCAGAGTTTCCTGGGCGGTCTCATAGGCCGTCAGGAGATCCCGAGCCGTCTGCGCGTCGATGCCCTCCTGACGCAGCGCCTCCTCCAGGGCCTCCAGGCAGCGCTGCTCCTGGCGTCTCAATTCCTCTGTCAGCGCCGTCAGGTCCTCTGGAACGCCCGCCTGCTCCAAAAGCGCCTGAAGCGTCGAGATCATCTCCGTCATGGCGCCGGCGGCCTCCCGAAGGGACCGTTCCAGCCGTTCCGCGTCCGCGTCGCCGCTGCCGGAGCTCCAGTTCGATTCTGCCGCTTCCGTTCCGGCTCCGAGCGTCTCTTCGAGCTTCCGGAGCTCCTCCCGCAACGCCCGAAAGCTGCGCCGGACCTCCGGCAGAACGGCGTTGACCGCCGCCAGAGCCGCCTGGACGGAGGGGGCGTTCTCCACCCCGCGCAAGGCGTCGATCAGGGCGTTCAACCCCCGGGTGAGATCCTGAACAGCGGTCATATAGCGCCGCAGCGCATCCTGCGCCCTGACGCCGTCCGCGCCCGCATCGCGCATGGCGGTATTGAAAGCGTTTGACACGGTATCCGCAGTGGATTTCAGCTTGTCCAGCAGCGCCAGCGCCCGTTCGGACAGGTCCCGGGTGTCGGAGAAGTCCTCCTCCAGGTCCAGCATCAGCGCGTCCAGCTCCTCCACGGCCTGACGCACGAGAGAAGCCTCCTCGCTCTCCCCCATTCCGTCCAGCCGGTCCCCCAGCTCCGTCAGGCGGACGTTCAGGTTGTCCACGCCGTCCCGCAGCCGGACCGTCAGCTCCGCCACAGGCTCGTCCAGCCGGTCAAACAGCGTACCGGCCAATAGCGCGCCAAACCCGGCCTGCCGGCGCTCCAGCTCGGCCTGGCCCTCGTCCACCCGTTTTTTCGCCTCGTCCAGGGCTTCCCTGGCCTCCAGCAAGGCGCTGTCCGCCTGCTCCAGGATGCGCTGGTTCAGTGCGTCGATCTTGTCCGGGTTCAGCTCCACCCGGACGGTCTTCTCCACCAGGCCCACGGCGGTGACGTTTGCCACGCCGTTCTGCTTCTGAAAAGCGGGCAGCACCGTGTCGTTCACATAGTCGCTGAGGGCATAGATGTCGTCCCCCTCCCGGGACACCGCCACATACATGGTGGCAACCATGTCCATGCCGAGCTCCAAAATCGTGGGGGTCCCGGCGCCGCTGGGGAAACCGGCGGCCACCTGGTTGACGGTGCTGGACACGTTCACCATTGCGCTGTCCATGTTGGTGCCGTCGGCAAATTCCACGTTCACAAGGCTGTAGTTCTCCGAGCTTTGGGAGCTGACGTTCCGCACGTTTTTCACAACACCCAGAGCGTTTTCCAGCGGACCCGTCACGTCTGCGGCCACCCGCTCCGGGTTCGCTCCCGGATAGACCGTGATAATCATCAGGTAGGGAAAGCTCATCTGCGGCAAGAGGTCCGCCGTCAGGCTGTTTAGCGTGACCCAGCCCAGCGCAATGATCATGATAACCGCCACCAAAACGGTGAACGGTTTTTGTACGGAGAACTTTTCCATAGGCATTTCGTTTCAGTCGCACACGTTTCCCCGGGCATGGGGCATGAACCGTCAAAAACTCTTGTTTATGATAACACAGCGTTCTCCGATAAACATGAATATTTCTTGAATCTTTCCCTTCAAACCGTCTCCAACACCTCAAATTTTCGGTCGAAAGCGCGAACCGGAAGGTTCTCCACCTCCATCCGCTCAATGCGGATGGGCGTCTGCCCTTTCAGGCGCAACAGCAGCTTCCGAATCCGGCTGACAGGGCCCTGGACCTCCATCTCCACCCGGCCGTCGGCGCAGTTGCGCACCCAGCCCGTCAGGTACAGCTCCCTGGCCAGGTACAGGGCCGTGTAACGGAATCCCACATGCTGCACCCTGCCGGAAAAGAAAACATGCCAGCGCGCCGCCGCTTTTTCATCCATGTCCGCTCTCCCCTCCCGTGTAATCCCGTTCATTCCATCCCGGCGATCAGCATGGCCCGGCAGGGTGCGCCGTCGCTGCCGCCCAGGTTCAGCGGCGCGGAAAAGAGAAAGTACCTGCCCGCCGCAGCGCCGCCCAGTCGGATGCCCTCCAGCAGCACGACCTCCGCCCCAAGCAGGATTCGGTGGACCTCCCGGTGGTCCGCCGGGGAACCGAAGGTCTGGGACTCGTTGCCGATGAGGCGGAGGCCGGAAGAGGCAAACACCTCCGCCGCCTCAGGCGTCACGGTGGCTGCCCCTCCGATCAGCAGCCGCTCCCCCGCCCCTGCGGCGCGGGCATCGTCCAGCATCCGCAAAGCGTCCGCCGCCGTCACGTCCCCGTCCCGGAACGCCACCCAGGCCGGGCCGACGAACACCTCCGGAGACAGACGGTCCACGGTCTTTCCATCCCGGATGAAGTGGTTCGGCGCGTCGATGTGAGTGCCGTTGTGAGCGCAGAGGGAGAGCGCGGTGAGGTTGCAGGGATCCCCCAACTCAAGAGAGGACAGCCGTTTCCGCTCCGGCGCGGGGTCCCCGGGGTAGACAGCGCAGGAAAACAGCTCCTGGGAAATGTCGATAACCTTCATGGCTAATGCTCCTTTTTCTGCGCGCCGGAACCGGCGCGCCGTTTTCCGTTTTTTTACAGTATAGCAAAACCGGCAGGAAAAAGCAACGCGCTGCCACATGTGTGTTGGAAATTTCCAAAAACCCTTTACTTTTTTGGGAAAATAGATTATAGTAGCGAATAGTGTTTGTAATAAACGAAAAGGAGCTTCTGAGGATGGCGAAACCTGTATGTATCACCGCTGACAGCACCTGCGATCTCTCTTCGGAGCTGTTGCAGCGCTTTGGCATCCGGGTGATTCCCCTGACGATCAACCTGGGTGACGAGAGTTTTCTGGACGGGGAGCATTTTACCCCCCTGGATATGTACCGCCGCTACCGCACGGACGGGGTTCTGCCCAAGACCGCCGCGCCCAGCGTGCAGGATTTCATGGATTTCTTCTCCGGAATTCTGGACGAGGGCTATGAGATCGTACATCTGGACATCAGCGCGGAGCTCTCCAACACCGCCAACGCCGCGCGGCTCGCCGCCTCGGAGTTTTCCTCCGGCGTCTACACCGTGGACAGCCGGATGCTCTCCACCGGCGTGGGCCTGCTGGCCATCGAGGGCGCGGAGCGGGCGGCGGATGGCATGGCCGCCGCGGACATCGCCCGGCATCTGATCGGTCTCACCGGCAAGGTGGAGACCAGCTTTGTGCTGGACACGTTGGAGTTCATGGCCAAGGGAGGCCGCTGCTCCAACTTTGCCGCTCTGGGCGCCAACCTTTTGAAGCTGAAGCCCGCCCTGGAGATGAAAGACGGAAAGCTGGGCGTCTATAAGAAATACCGGGGCAATATCCGCCAGGTCTACCAGCAGTACATTCGGGAACGGCTCGGCGGAAAACAGATCCGCCCCGGCCACATCTTCCTCACCGAATCCGGCGAGGTGGAGCCGGAGGTCGTCACGGAGCTGGAAAAGCTGATCCGGGAGCTGGTCCCTGTGCGGGAGATCCACCACACCCTGGCAGGCTGTACCGTCTCCTCCCACTGCGGTCCCCGGACCCTGGGCGTACTGTTCATCGACGAATAAACGGAACGGAACGTTCCTCCTCCTCCTTTTTCGGATAATCTGTCAAGATTCCACGCTTCGGGGCATATGCTGTCTTATGCGGAAATGGCGCTCCCGCTTGGGCGGGGGCTTGACGGCGCAGAACCGAAGGGAGGAAACACAGTGGAGCAGGACATCGACGATCTGATTTTCGGAAGTACGGAAACCGTGCCCAGCGAGCGCTGAAAGGCGTCGTTCGTTATGCGCAAAGAGCCGCCCCGCGAAACTGTGGGCGGCCCTTTGCGTTTTGCTGTTTGGGAGAATCGTTCACCGGGCGATGGGGATGGCGATCAGCTTTTCCCATGGCTGGGGCAGGTCTTCCAGACCGTTGACCTCCCGGATCAGGTCCACCGTGGAGTGGCAGCGTTTTGCGATCTCCCACAGGCTGTCGCCGCTGGAGGCCCGGAGCAGCGTCAGGGACGGCTCGTCGCTGAGGTCGGCGCTCACGCTCTCGTCATAGCGCAGGGCGCGGATGCAGTCCGTCTGCATGTCTCCGGTCACGAACACGCGTACTTCCGTCTGGACCCGCAGCTCCACGCCGTCCTGCCCGGGGCTTGCCTGCGCCTCCCGGAGCGCGATCTCACAGGGCTCCAGACGCTGGCCGGCGGCAAGCTCATAGCGGAAACGGGCCTGCACGGTCCGCTCCGCGGCCAGTACCCTTCCCTCTCCGTCCAGGCAGTACAGCAGCGCAGTCAGCGGAACCGACACCGTGTCCCCGTCGATCTGGGCCTGGCCGGGCGTCAGCTCCGAGAGCACCACCTCGCCCGGCGCGAAGCCCGGGTCCAGTTGCTCCCGGAGAGAGGTGGAAAGGGTCAGCTCCGAGAGCACACAGGGCTGTTCCAGCCGCTCCGTCTCCCGTTCCAGCGAAAAAGCGTTGCTGTATGCGTCGGCGATGTACCGCACCTCCGTCCGGCTGCGGACCGCAGCCTGGAGCACCAGGTGCAGTTCCATGCTGCCGCCCCTGCCGTCCCCGTTCAGCTCGTAGTAAACGCCGCTGAACAGGAGAACGACCTGCGGGAAGCTGTCTTTCCCCATCCCTTCGGCCTCTATGACCTGACTGAACTGGGTGGAAAACTCCGTCCCCGTCAGGGACCCGTCCTCCATGCGCAGCAGCAGCCCGCTTCGGACGCTGCCCCGGACGATGAGTTTATCCCCCGCTGCCCGAACCTCCTCCGCCTGCACTGCGGTGTGCCGGTCCAGCACCTCTGTGGCCGCCCCGCTGCCGGGGAGGGAAAACTCGTCCGTGAGGACGAACGTCTTTTCCGTCACCGCAGTCACCGGCGAGACCACCGCGCCGCGTTCCAAAAGCTGTACCTCTCCCGTGTCCTCCCCCGGCGCGGAGAAGTATTCCAGGCTGTCAGAAGCCCAGCAGCGCACCGTGACGGACGCCTCTGCCCGGACGGAGATTTTTCGGGGGTTGAGTACCCGGGTGCTCAGAGAGGACACCCGGATGTCCGCCACGCAGCAGCCCTCCGCAGGAATGGATGGGCTCTCAAAGCTCGCATACAGGGGGACGGTCACCTCCAGGGAGAATACGTCCTCCCCGCTCTCCCCCCGGTAGAGCACCCGGACAGGGATGTTCCCCTCCACCCGGATCCTGCCCTCCCCCACGTCCTTCCCCCGGATGAGCGCCAGACCGGTGGTGCTGAGGATCTCCCCGATGTCCGGCAGGGTATCCGGAACCACGGATTCCTGGGCGTCCTCCTTGAATACAGTCTGGGTAAAGACATTCCGAAAGCAGTCGAGGGTAGTCCTGTTCAGCATTACCTCCATAGTCAAAACGCTCCTTGCACAGTAGTAGTTGTCGTTTCAGACTATGCGCCGCTGTTCCGGGATATGCAAAAGAGAAGCGCGATGTCCGCCGCGCTTCTCTTTTTTTGCTCAGGCACTGTCCAAAAACAAATGCCACATTCTTGCTTGTCTTTTCGGCCCGTGCCTTCGTTGTCAAAGCTTGAAATACACCAAGTATTCCTGCGCTTTTCCGCCTTGGCACAGCCCAAAAATACTGCGCAATCATTGTGGCATTTATTTCTGGACAGTGCCTCAGTGTTCGTCCTGCGTGCCGTTCAATGCGGGAAGCTCCATCTCCAGATAGTTGTCCACGATCTCCATGACCGTGTCGTCCCGGAGGATGATGGAAATCTCAATTCGCCGGTTGGCAGCCCTGCCGGCGACCGTCTCGTTGGAAGCCACCGGGCGGGTCATTCCGTAGCCTGCGGCGCAGAAATAGCTCTCATAGTCATCCAGAGCGCCGCCATCGTTCTCCATCAGATAATTCAGCACCGCGTTTGCCCGGTCCGTGGAAAGGGTGCGGTTGTGATCGCGGGTTCCGGTGGAATCGGTGTGGCCGGAGATCACGATGCTGTCCACGTATTTGGCATTCTCGTCGTCCTCCAGGAACTCTGCAAAGACGCCGATCAGTTCGTTGAGCGCCGGCGCTGCATCCGCCTTGATCTCCGAGGAGTTCAGGTCGAAGAGGATACCCTCGCTGAGGATGATGTTTCCGTTGCTGCCGATGCTGACCTTGCTGGAATCCCCCATCACCCTGGCCATGCTGTCCCGGATCTGCTCCAGGATGCTCAGGCGCAATACGGCGATGGACTGCATCTGGTTCCGCATAGCCACCAGCTCGTCGTTGGCGGCGAGCAGATAGTCCTCCTGCTCCCCAATCAGCGCCTCCTGCTCTCCGATCAGGGCCTCCCGGTCCGCCAGGAGCCGATCCAGCGCCGCCAGATCCTCCTGCTGCTTCTCCAGCGCGAGGCGGGCGTCGTTTAAATCGACGGTGATGCTGTTCAGATCCGCCTGTGCCTCCTCCACCTGATGCAGAGTCAGGGAGAGGACGCTGCGGGTTTTCTCCAGATCCTCCTGGGTGCTTTGCAGCACCTCCTGGGTGTTCTGCAGGTCGTTGCCGGTGATCAGGTTCTGAATGTAGGAGAGGAGCATCAGAAAAAACAGAATCAGAGCGACCGCGCTCATCATGTCCGCGTAGGATGGCCAAAAGCCCTGTTCGCCCTCCGAGGTCTTGATCAAAGCGTCGCTGCGTCCCTTGTATGACCTGCGCATCAGCGATCGCCTCCCATCCTCCTGCTGATGTCACGGAACGCGTTTGCGAGGTCGCGGACCGCCAGATCCATGCGCTCAATGCTGCCGCGCAGGTTGTAATCCACCTCGGAGAAATCATGCACGCCATTGTTGAACGTGCCCACCGTTTCGTGGAAATTGGTCAGAACGCCCTGCATCTGTGCGGCTGTCTCATCCAGGGAGGCGGCTGCGGCACGGGTAGCGGCGCTGTAGCTGTCCGCCGCCTTGAACAGGGTCTCTTTCACCGCGTCGGTGGCCTGGTTCATGGCATGGGTCAGCACGCGCATCATGCCCGCCTCGTCTTTTGCGTACTCGGTGGCGAGGGTTGGAGCGACCTCATTGTCCAGCCAGAGCTCCAGCCGGGTGGAGAGCCGCTCCCGCTCCGCCTGGGGGCTGAGGATGGTCCGCAGGACCGTCAGGATGATGGAGCAGCCCGCGCCCACCAGCGAGGTGTAGAAAGCAACGCCCATGCCGCCCAGGGCGCTCATCAGTCCGCCGCCCACGCTGTCCAGAACGCTCAGCCACTCGGAGGTGTTGCTGAGGCCGATCAGATTGGTCAGGCTCACCACGGAGAGGCTCAGGCCAAGGAAGGTGCCGAACAGTCCCAGAGTGACGAACAGAGAGACCGCATTGTTCAGAAAGCGCTCGCAGAACAGCAGCCCGCCCAGGCAGTCCCCTGTCACGTCGCTGATGATGGCGGGGGTGTTGACCTCCTGCCCGAACTTGCGGTAGGCCGCAGTGTACTCCGACAGCAGCACATTGTGAAACTCGCCGTATCTGCCTTTTTCCGCAGTGGACCTGGAGGCCAGGACCCGGTAGCGGATATTGACAAGCACCAGCAGCACCACACTGAGGGCGAACAGCGCCAGGATGATGACGATCACCACCGCGCCCGCCGTCGGCATATTGCGAAGTAAGCTCATATTGGTTCCCTCCCAGTTTTTTCTTTTTGCTGTCTGAAAATGGCTGTATCAAGGGAATTATAGCAAAACCTGCCGGAAAAAGCAATTCCTCCCGGGGTAAATCGGGAGAAATATGTCGCTATTTTTGGATATTATACGGCCGTTTTCTGTAATAATGCGTAGGAATTGTCATCTTTTGTTAGAAATCGCTTTCAGAACCTGTTTAATATCTCGCTCTCAGAGGTGCGCCGGACGGCGCGTCATTCCATGCGCGCAAGGATCGCACCGCCGTGCTCCTTGAGCCAGGCGTTCCAGCGGCGGTATTCCGGGTACACCCGCAGCACCTCCGCGTAGAACCGGGACGAGTGGTTCATCTCTTTCCTGTGGCACAGCTCGTGGACCACCACGCTGTCCAGCACCTCCGGGGGCGTGAGCAGCAGCAGGCAGTTGAAGTTCAGATTCCCCGTGCTGCTGCAGCTTCCCCAGCGGCTGCGCTGGTTTCGGATCGTGATGCGCCCGAAGCTGACCCCCACCAGCGGCGCGTAGTGTGCCACCCGCTCCGGGATCACCGTTTTGGCCCGATCCGCCAGAGCGCGTATCTCCGCCTGTGTGAGTTTTGGCTGCGCTTCCCGCTCCCGCCGCTGCTGCTCCAGCTTTTCCGCGTGAGACACGATCCAGCCGCGCTTCTCCTCCAGGAAAGCGAGCATTTCCTTTTTTGTCATCCGGTTGGGAGCGCGCAGCAACAGGCTCCCGTCCTCCCGGATTCGAAGGGAGACGGTCCGCCGGGCGCTCTTTACGATCTCCACGCGGTATTCGTCCATGATAGAAGCCAACGGTCTTCCCTCCTTGCGGCACACCATTCCGCACGATTTCCATACAATTCCATACAAAAACAGCGGGGGAATACTCCCCCGCCGCATATTGCATACCATTACAGGTCGATCTTTCCCTCGCTGCCGTTGACCACGTAGTAAGCGGCGCCGTCCTCCGGCTTGATATAGACCCGGAGTTCCTTGACCGCGCTGCCGCCGTTATTGCTGTAGTCCGCCTTGACGGCCTCCACAACGGCGTTCACGTCATACTCCGCCTCGCCGTACTGCACATACACCACAGGAGCCACGCTGCGGGAAGCCCGGACCTTTTTCACGGTCTCAACCGCGTTCTCCACCTCGGCAACGGCGCTGTCAACAACTTTCTTGGCAGCGGTCTTTCCGGCGCGGGTCTTCTTCTCGGGGACAGCCGCTTCCATAACCTTCTGGGCGGTCTCGTTCAAAACTTCACTGGTAACCATTATTTCTTTTCCTCCACTGATGATATATAGAACATTCACAATAGGTGTATCCGGGTTTTCCGAACACAAAATGTAGTATATACCATTTTTTTGGAAAATTCAAGGGCAGGCTATCGTCCGCTTTCATGAAGTTTTACATTCAAAACGACAGGATTGTGGTCAGACCATACAAAACCCGCGTCCACTGTCTCCACCGCGCGCAGTTCCACATTGGGAGAGAGGATAAAGCCGTCGATGATGTAAAACTGGGTGTCGGGGCTGTCCGGATCGTAGGGCTGGTTCAGCAGCCGGCAGGAGGGCGTGGACAGATCATAGGCGTAGCGCCATCCCTCCCGCAAATCGGAGTCCAGCAAGACGCCCGGCGTCCAGAGCTCGGGATTTTTGATGGGGTAAACATCCAGCGCACCGGGAAAGGTCTGGTTGAAATCCCCGCCGGCGATAACATAATTCCCCGCCGCATACTCTCTGTCCAGCAGCTCATTGAGGGCGGCTGTCTGCGCCAGCTTCCCCTCTCCGCTGTCGTAGGCCTCCAGGTGGAGGTCAACCAGGACCAGTTGCCGGTCCGTCCCCTCCAGGTCCACCCGATTCACCAGCAAACAGCGCTTGAGATTGGCCGCTGAGACCGGCCAGGAGAACGGACAGGGCAGCGACTGGCGTGCCGCGGAGGCGATGGCATGGTCCGTCAGCGTATACAGTCCGCTGTTCACCCTGCCGATGGTGGGAATCGGATAGGGCACATAGCGGCAGCAGTAGTTCAGTGCAAAAGCGGACTGCGCGCCGGAAAAGCGCTCCCGCTCGTCGATGCCGAACGTGCGTGTACTGCCGGCGTCCACCTCCTGCAGGAGCACGAAGTCCGGCGCCAAGTCCCGGATCAGGCCGGATATGGCGGAGAGATTCTCTTCCACCGTCTCCCGGTCCTTGGCCCGGACGCCGCTGCCGCCGTCCATGAAGAAGTCCGCATCCTGGCCCAGGCCGCCATAGCCGATGTTCCAGCTTAGAATCCGGAGCGATACTCCCTCCTGCGTGGAGAGGGCCATTCCGCCCTCCCCGGGCGTGCGCAACACATCCACCGTCTCGGTGTCCGCGGGCTTATACTCCGTAACCGTCAGAAAGGCGATGAACCCCGCGGCAAACAGCACGATAGCCAGCGCCAGGACCAGCAGGACCAGCAACGCCCGTTTTAGTGGTTTGGGCATGGCGGCAGCTTACTGGGCGCTGAACGCGCGGATGCCCTCAATGGTCTTGTCGTAGTCCGTTTTCAAAGCCGCGACCCTGGAGTTGACCTCCGCGTCGTCCATTGCGCGGGTGTGGCCGGGGCGGAACTCCTCCGCCAGATCGCTGGCCTGCTGGGAGAGGCCGTTGAGTCCGAGGTTGGCGCAGACGCCTTTCATGGCGTGGGCACTCTCGAAGACGCCGGAGGCGTCCCTGGCGTCCCATGCCTCGGTGAGGCGCGCAAAGGATTTTTCATCCAGGAATTTGACGATGAGTTTTCCGATCAGCTTGTCCATCTGCATGATGCGCTTTGCACTCTCATAGCTGCCGCCGATGCTGTCGTACAGTTCTTGAATGGTCATGGTAACAAGTTCCCTTTCGTTTTTTACTTTCCTATTGAGATATTCTTCAGGCAACGTGCTCCGCCAGATACTGCTCAAAGTCCTTGGCGGGCAGGGGCTTGGAGTAGAAATACCCCTGCACATAGTCGCAGCCCAGCACCCGCAGCGCCGTCACCTGCTCCATGGTTTCCACGCCCTCGACCACGGTCTTGAGCCGCATCCCGTCGGCGAGAAGCGCGGCGAAACGCAGCAGACTGTAGTCGTTGGTAGCGGCGGCATGGCGGATCATGCTCATATCCAGCTTCATCACATCCAGCCGCAGGGTATTCAGGCTGGTCAGACTGGAGTAGCCGGAGCCGAAGTCGTCCAGTTCCACCTGGAAGCCATAGGTGTGGAGTTTTTCCAAGGTCTCCGCGATCTGTTTGGGGTTGTCGATGTACATGGACTCGGTGACCTCTATGTGGAGCAGCTTGCGGTCCAGCCCGTAGCGGTCCGCCATATCGGCAATGCGCTCTGCCAAATCGGGAAGCTCAAAATCCATCCGGGAGGCGTTGACGGAGACGGGCACCACGGGGATACCGTTGTCCAGGCAGCGGCGCAGCTCCTTGCAGACCTCCTCCCAGATGAACAGGTCCACCTGGGTGATAAAGCCGTTGCGCTCAAACAGAGGGATAAACACGCCGGGGTTCATGAAGCCCAGCTCCGGGTGGATCCAGCGCACCAGGGCCTCCGCCCCGCCGGTGTGGTCGCTGTGCAGGTCGTGCTTTGGTTGATAGAAGACCTTGAACTCGCCGTTGCGCAGGGACTGCTCCATGCTCTCCTCGATCTGCTGCTCCAGAAGCTGTTTCTTCTGCATGGCCTCGTCATAGTGGGAGATGTCCTGGTGGAATTTCCGCTTGATGCTGCCCAGCGCCAGCGTGGCCCGGTCGCAGAGGGCGGCGGCGGGCAAGGCGTGGTCCACCTCCTCATACACGCCGAATTTCACCACAAAGCGGGAGCCGTCCTCCCCCGCAAGACCGGCGGGTACCTCGTTCCAGCCGCCCTCCCTGTGCTCCGTGAGAAAAGCGAACACGTCCGCGCCGATGCGTCCGCCCAAGACGATGCCGGGGATGTTCTTCCGCATCCTGTCGGCCAAATCCCGCAGAAACTCGTCGCAGCGGGCGGTGCCCCAGCGTTCGTTCATGCCCCGGAAGTTTTCCACGTCGGAGCAGAGAATATCGTAGGAGGCGCCGGAGGCCTGCAAAAGCTGCTGCAGCTTGATGTAGAAATACTCCTTGCTGTAAAGCCCCGTCAGCAGGTCGGATTCCAGATATCCCAGCACTGCGGAGCTCTCCCGCAGGCGGATCACGCTCATCATCCGGTTTTTCAGCACCTCGGCGTTGTAGGGCTTGGTGACAAAGTCCGAAGCGCCAAGCTCCAGGCAGCGGATCTCGTCGTCCACCTCGCTGCTGGCGGTCATCATGATGACGGGGATGGTATCGAACCTGGAATCCTCTCTTTTTCTCTCCAGAAATTCAAAGCCGTCGCACACCGGCATATAGCAGTCCAGCATCACCAGAGAGATGTCCTCATAGCGGGCGTAGAGCTGATCCAGCCCCACCTGGCCGTTTTCCGCCTCCAGAACCTCATAGTCGTCCAGCAGAAGCTCGGTCAGGATTTCCCGGTTCATTTCGTTGTCCTCTACCACCAGGACGGTGCGTTTTCGCTCCGTCGTCTCGATCTCCCGATTCATAGGCAATCCCTTTCGTTTCTTTTTTGGCCGCGGCGCTGCCGTTCCCGGGAAAAAGCGCCGGGAGAGGGCCGCTTCCGCTCTCTGTTTTTCAGCACTTCACAGACCGCACTTTTCAAAATGGGTATCATCCCACGTATGTGTTATTATAGACGCTTTTTTCCCGAATGGCAAGAGCTATTTGCGTAAGGATACACAAAATTTGCGCTCTCCCGCGGCTTTTTGCGGAGAGCGGAAAAAACCGGTTCCATCAGCCGGAAAAGTGTGATACAATACGGGAAAAGAACCATCCGGGAGGGCGGGTTTTCGACAGTTGGGAAAAGTCAAGAGTTAGAGCGTCGTTCGTTGCTTTTACTACCATCCTACACGCCGCGCTTTGCTTTTCGACTATAAAGCAGCTAACTAGTAGCAGATAAATACACAATACGTTGTGTTTGCCCGGCGCTTCAATTCACAAAATAGGCGACTAAATAGTTACGGAACTTCGTAGGTGAAGAGACCTCCCTGTTTCGTTGTGTTGGTCGGCAAACCTAACACTCACTCTAACAGGGAGCTTATTTTTTGTCCATAGCTAAAGCATTTGTTGCCACCGGCAGAGCCGGTGGTTGTACTCCAAGCCAAAGAGCCGCAAAGGCCCATGAATAGGGACTTTGCGGCTCTGTGACTGTCCACGAACTGACGAAGTCGGGATTGTAGTACTGCGGGAAAAGAATTGCGATCGGGACAAATGCTGAAATATTCTCGTTTTTTTCGGCATTTCTTGTGGAATCCTGTTACAAATGCCCAAACCAGTTCTTTTCCCCGCAAGAACAGGACTGGCGCATATTTTCCGCAGGCCCGGAAATACTATCCCAGGACCCGGCACAACGCGGCCGGCAGGGTCCGGGAACCATACCGGGCTCCAGACCGGTGTCCCGAAAAGGACGAATGGTCGAATACCGGCCGGGATGCAAAAAAAGCAGGGCGCTGCGGTGCGCCTTGCCTGTGTCCGATGGCTTTGGGGTCAAGCGCCGGCAAAGTGCGTACAACGCATACAGAGAAAGTTTCCGGCGCGGCGGGGGCGGCTTGCAAAAGCCGCCC
>JAFTBW010000124.1 GCA_017455015.1 Oscillospiraceae bacterium
CGCTTGCTGCCGCCCAGTACGCGGATGCATTTGATCTCCTTCGCGCCGGTATTGTCGGCGACCTTCAGATAGGTTTCCTCCTGAATCATATCGGGTTCGCCTCCTTACTTCGCTTTCTCGACGATCTCGACCACGCGCCAGCGCTTGTCCTTGGACAGGGGGCGGGTCTCCATCACCTTGACGGTATCGCCCACGCCGCATTCGTTGGCCTCGTCATGGGCCTTCAGGCGGTAGGTCCGCTTGATGATTTTCTTGTAGATGGGGTGCGCCACGTGCTCGGCGACGGTGACCACCACGGTCTTGTCCATCTTGTCGGACACGACCTTGCCCACGCGAACCTTGCGGGAAGTGTCTCTCATTTCAGTCATATCGGTCTTCCTCCTCAGCTCTGCTTCTCGCGCAGGACGGTCTTGACGCGGGCGATGTCGCGGCGGACCGCGCTGATCTTCACGGGGTTGTCAAGATGGTTGGTAGCGTGCTGCATCCGAAGCATGAACAGATCCTTTTTCAGATCGCCCAGCTTTTCCTCCAGCTCGGCGGCGGTCATATTGCGAATTTCGGCTGCCTTCATCTCATTCACCACCGTTCTCAGTCTCGGCCTCGCGGGCGACGATCTTGGTCTTGCAGGGCAGCTTGTAGCTGGCAAGACGCAGGGCCTCCCGGGCCAGCTCCTCGTTGATGCCGCCCACCTCGAAGAGGACGCGGCCCGGCTTCACCACGGCCACCCAGTACTCGGGGGAGCCCTTACCGGAACCCATACGGGTCTCGGCGGGCTTCTGGGTCACGGGCTTGTCGGGGAAGATCTTGATCCAGACGTTGCCGCCGCGCTTCATGCAGCGGTTGATGGCGACACGGGCCGCCTCGATCTGGTTGCTGGTGATCCAGGCCGGCTCGGTGGCCATCAGGCCGAACTCACCGTAGGCGACGAAGTTGCCCCGGCTGGCCTTGCCCTTCATGCGGCCGCGCTGCTGGCGGCGATATTTGACACGTTTCGGCAGAAGCATTACTTGTTGCCTCCTTCCTTGGCTGCGCTGGGGGCGCTGCCCGGACGCGGGCCGCGATTGAAGCCCTGACCGCCCTGGCCGCCCTGACGGTTGTAGCCGCCCTGACCGGCGGGCCGGTTGTAACCCTGGCCGCCCTGACCGCCCTGGCGGTTGTAGCCGCCCTGACCGGCGGGCCGATTGCCCTGGTTGTAGCCGCCCTGGCCGCCGGGACGATTGTCGCGGTTGTAGCCGCCGCCCTGGCCGCCCTGGCGGTTGTTGTCGCGGTTATAGCCGCCGCGGTTGTCGCGGTTGTAGCCTCCGCGCCGGTCGCCGCCGCGTCCGCCTCTCCGGCGGTCGTCGCGCCGACGGTCGTCGCGCCGGTTCATATCCATCACACGCGGGGTGGACCGCAGGGTGGTGGTCAGCACCTCGCCCTTGTAGATCCAGACCTTGACGCCGATGCGGCCATAGGTGGTGGCAGCCTCGGTGAAGCCGTAGTCGATGTCGGCACGGAGGGTCTGCAGGGGGATGGTGCCCTCGTGGTACTGCTCGACGCCGGCGATCTCGCGGCCGCCCAGACGGCCGGAGCACATGACCTTGATGCCCAGGGCGCCCATACGCATGGCGCGGCCGATGGCGTTCTTCATGGCGCGGCGGTGGGAGATGCGCTTCTCGATCTGCTGGGCGATGTTCTCCGCCACAAGCTGGGCGTTGGTGTCGGGGGTGCGGACCTCGACGATGGAGAGGGCCACGGGCTTGCCGATGCGCTTCTCGATGTCGCGGCGCAGGGCCTCAATGGCCTCGCCGCCCTTGCCGATCACCACGCCGGGGCGGGAGCAGTGCAGATAGATGCGGACCTTGGCGCTGTCGCGCTCGATCTCGATGGTGGGCACGCCGGCGCTGTACAGGGTCTTCTTCAGGTACTGGCGGATCTTGTGATCTTCCACGATCAGATCGCCGACCTTGTCGGGACGGGCGTACCAGCGGGAATCCCAATCCTTGATGACGCCGACCCGCATTCCGTGGGGATGAACCTTCTGTCCCATAGTCTCTGCCTCCTCCCTTACGCTTTCTCAGCCACGACGATGGTGATGTGGCTGGTTCTCTTGTTGATGCGGTACATCCGGCCCTGGGCGCGGGGCATTCCGCGCTTGAGGATGGGGCCGGGGTTGGCGTAGGTCTCGGAGACGTACAGGCGCTCCGGGTCCATGCCGAAGTTGTTTTCCGCGTTGGCGGCGGCGCTGTTCAGCAGCTTGATCATCAGCTCGCTGGCCGCTTTGGGGGTGTTCTCCAGAATGCCGCGGGCCAGCTTCACGTCCTTGCCGCGAATCAGGTCGCAGACGATCTTCACCTTGCGGGGGGAGATCCGCGCATATTTCAGATGAGCTTTCGCTTCCATGTTCTCTCCTCCTCTTACTTACCGGTCTTGCCGCCGCTGTGGCCGCGGAAGGTGCGGGTGGGGGCGAACTCGCCCAGCTTGTGCCCGACCATGTCCTCGGTGACGTACACGGGGACGTGACGGCGGCCGTCATGGACGGCGATGGTGTGGCCGACGAAGCTGGGGAAAATGGTGGAGGCGCGGCTCCAGGTCTTGATGACGGCCTTGGAGCCGGTCTTGTTCATCTCGCTGACTCTCTTCAGCAGCTCAGGCGCGGCGAAGGGGCCCTTCTTGATACTTCTGCTCATTGCTCGTTTCCCTCCTTACTTCGCGTTGCGGCGCTTGACGATGAACTTATCGGACTGGTTCTTCGTCTTGCGGGTCTTGTAACCCAGCGCCGGCTTGCCCCAAGGGGTCACGGGGCCGGGACGGCCCACGGGGCTCTTGCCCTCGCCGCCGCCGTGGGGGTGGTCCACCGGGTTCATGACGGAGCCGCGCACGGTGGGACGGATGCCCATGTGGCGCTTGCGTCCGGCCTTGCCGATGTGGACGTTGGCGTGGTCGATGTTGCCCACCTGGCCGATGGTGGCCATGCAGTTGGCGCGGACCTTGCGGAACTCGCCGGAGGGCAGACGGACGGTGGCCATGTTGCCCTCCTTGGCCATGAGCTGTGCGCTGACGCCGGCGGAGCGGACAAGCTGGGCGCCGCGGCCGGGATACAGCTCGATGTTGTGGATCACGGTGCCGGTGGGGATGTTCTGCAGGGGCAGGGCGTTGCCGGCGATGATGTCGGCGTCGGGTCCGGCCACGATCTTGTCACCGGCCTTCAGGCCGTTGGGGGCCAGGATATAGCGCTTCTCCCCGTCCTCGTACTTCACCAGAGCGATGAAGGCAGAGCGGTTGGGGTCGTACTCCAAGCGCTCGACGGTGGCGAACATACCCAGCTTGTCGTTGCGCTTGAAGTCGATGACGCGGTATTTCTTGCGGTTGCCGCCGCCCTGGTGGCGGACGGTGATGTGGCCGTAGCTGTTGCGGCCGGCGTGCTTTTTCAGGACCTCTACCAGGCTCTTTTCCGGCTGGGCGTGCTTGTCGACGCCGTCAAAGCCGGAGACCGTCATCTGACGGCGGGCGGGAGTGGTAGGCCTGTAGGTTTTAATAGACATGGTTCCTTATCCTCCCTTACGCCATATTCTCGAAGATCTCGATGTTCTTGCTATCCTCGCTGAGCTTGACCACGGCCTTTTTCCAGCTCCTGGTGGTACCCTGGGGATTCGCGCCCACCCGGCGGCTCTTGCCCCGGACGTGCAGGGTGTTCACCTTGATGACGCGGACGCCGAAGATCTCCTCGATGGCGCCGGCGATCTCGGGCTTGCTGGCGTCCTTGGCAACCTCGAAGACGTACTTCTTGATGTCCATGTCCTCCATGGACTGCTCGCTGATGATGGGGCGGATGATGATGTCATACGCGGTGCGTTTCATGCGTACACCTCCTCGATCTTCTCAAGGGCGTCCTTCGCGATCACCAGACGGGTGTTGTTCAGGATCATGTAGGGGTTCAGCACGGTGCAGAGGGCGGTCTGAACTCCGGCGATGTTGCGGGCGGACTTGACCACGTTGCCGGCGTCGGGCCCGGTGATGACCAGGGTCTTGCCCTGGACGCCGATCTTGTCCAGCAGGGTCTTGAACGTCTTGGTCTTGATCTCGTCCATCTTCATGCCGTCGATGACCACGATCTCGCCGCCGGCGGCCTTGGCGCTCAGGGCGCTCTTGAGGGCCAGCCTTTTCACTTTCTTGTTCAGGCGGTAACTGTAATCCCGGGGCTTGGGGGCAAAGGCTACGCCGCCGTGGGTCCACACGGGGCTGCCGTAGTAGCCGGCTCTCGCGCGGCCGGTGCCCTTCTGCCGCCAGGGCTTGCGGGTGGTAAAGGAAACCTCGCCCTTGGTGAGCGCGCTCTGGGTGCCCTGGCGCTGGTTGGCCAGGTAATTCTTGACCGCGGCGTGGAGAACGGCCTCGTTGGGCTCGATCCCGAAGACGGCGTCGGAGAGCTCGCACTCGCCGGCTTTGTTGCCGGACATATCGTACATAACTGCTTTCGGCATTTAAGACACTCTCCTTTCCTTACTTCGTACGGGCGGAAGCCTTCTGGGGATTGACGCGGGCGGAAGCCTTCTGCGGGTTCAGGCTGATGCCGGTGTCGCCCTTGCGCTCCACGATGGTCTTGACGGTGTTCTTCAGATACACGATGCCGCCCTTGGGTCCGGGGATGGCGCCGCGCACCACGATCATATTCAGGGCCGGATCGACCTTCACCACGTCCAGGTTCTGGACGGTGACCTGCTCCACGCCCATCTGTCCGGCGCCGATGTGGCCCTTGTAGATGCGGCTGGGGGTCGAGGTGGAGCCCATGGAACCGGCGTGCCGGTGCACGGGGCCGCCGCCGTGGCTGGTGGGGGTCCGCTGGGCGCCGAAGCGCTTGATCGCGCCCTGGTAGCCGTGGCCCTTGCTGGTGCCGGTGACGTCGATGTGGTCGCCCTCGGCAAAGGTGTCCGCGCCGATCACGTCGCCGACGTTCAGGCTGTCGGCGCCCTCCAGGCGGAACTCCTTCAGGTGCTTCTTGGTGGGAACGCCGGCCTTGCTGAGGTGGCCCTGCTCAGGCTTGCTGAGCTTCTTTTCGGCCACGTCCTCATAGCCGAGCTGGACGGCGGAATAGCCCTCCTTCTCCACGGTCTTCTTCTGCACGACCACGCAGGGGCCGGCCTCGATGACCGTTACCGGAACGACCCGTCCCGCCTCATCGAAGATCTGCGTCATGCCGACCTTCTTGCCGATGATGGCTTTCTTCATGGATGTTTTCCTCCTTCAAGGTTATTGGTTACCGCGCGTAACCCCCGCATTGGGGCCGGGGGACAGAGGCTGGCAACTTAACCCCCCTGCCTCACACCGTCTCACGCAAGTCAACGGACCGGCAGGAAGTGGGTTATTAAAATAGGGTGCGCAGGGTGCGCTTCGCGCGGAATCCCCTCATCCGTCAGCGCCTGCGGCGCTGACACCTTCCCCTCAGGGGGAAGGCTTATAAAGCTTACAGCTTGATCTCGATCTCCACGCCCGCCGGCAGCTCCAGATTCATCAGAGCCTCGACGGTCTTCTGGGTGGGATTGATGATGTCGATCAGGCGCTTGTGGGTCCTGCGCTCGAACTGCTCGCGGCTGTCCTTGTACTTGTGGACGGCGCGCAGGATGGTGACGATCTCTGTCTGGGTGGGCAGAGGGATGGGGCCGGAAACCCGGGCCTCGGTGCGCTTGGCGGTCTCCACGATCTTCTCGGCCGCGGCGTCGATGAGCTGATGGTCATAGGCCTTCAGACGGATGCGGATCTGTTTCTTTGCTGCCATGGTTTGCTTTCCTCCAAATTCGTACTTTTCTTTTGACGGCGCTCTGGGTCCGTCTTTGGAACCGTACGGATGAAAATTTCCCTCCACCATTCCGTGCGTATCAGACTCTGCTTGAAAAAGGAACCGGCTTTTGTGGCCGGTTTTCCCTCGATCAGACGATATACGCGGTCTCGTCCTGCTGCAAGGAAGCTCTCAGCCGCCCGATTACACGCCCCCCGGAGGGGGACGCCGGACATACTCCACGGAAGTTACCGGAAGTTTTCTTCCGCAATCTCCCGCTTCAACGCACAAGCTGCGGGCACACGGTCCGCAAGCTTCGATAGTATAGCAAATACATTGGTCTTTGTCAAGGGGCTTTTTGCAAATCCCAGTTTAGATTTGGGTTGATTGCTCCCATCTAAGAAATTCATTCGTCAAATTGCACATAATAGATCAGACCGATCTCAGTCCCACTTGACAGGGTGGGAGACTGGTTATATAATAAAGGATACAAAAGGGCGCTGCGATATGGCGGTTAACCCTTTATGTCACGTAATAATTACTGACCGTCCGGGTCCCTTCCGGGCGGTCAGTAGACTTTTATGGTCAGTATGTAAACCATAATGGCAAAGCATACCAGAACCGTCAAGGAAACGCTGATTAAAGCAACGTGCGCGATTGGCGAGCAAATTTTGTGTCCGCCAAGTCGCAAAAACCGCAGGAATACTTTGTGTATTTCAAGGTTTTTGCAACGCAGGCGGGCGCAAAATTTGCCGCCAAACGTGCGCGGGGATTTAATCAGCGTTTCCTCAAAAGCTTCAACAGCTTTTTCCAGCGTTCCATAAGCATCCCCCCCCTCGTCAGGGAGTAGCCAGCCGCCTTTTATATCATCAGCGCTCTTTTGTCATTTCGCAGCCCCATTTTGAAGCGATGTGATTCTACCATGCGCGTTTGGATTTATCAATTCCGCTTGAATACCTGCCTATTTCATCTTTCGTGAAATCAATGAATGCCATTTTCATCAACCATTATCTGAACTGGGACTTTTGCAATTCGACGCAATTATCTCGCCCCCCCGCCCACCACGTGCCTCAATTATTATTTTCCCGCTCCCTGATGAGGGAGGGAGATAGGGTTTTCCGCCATTTCCCGCGCCGTCTCCCGGGCTGCCTGAAACAGTTCGGGGCGGTCCAGCATCAGGGCCAGATAGCGGCTGTCGCCGGACTGGCGGGTGCCGATCAGATCGCCGGGCCCGCGCAGGCGCAGGTCCGCCTCTGCGATGGCAAAGCCGTCGGTGGTGGAGCAGAGGATCTCCAGCCGCTCCCTGGCCCTGTCCGTCAGGCTGTCGCTCTCCAGCACGCAGACGGACTGGTATGGCCCCCGGCCCACCCGGCCCCGGAGCTGGTGGAGGGAGCTGAGGCCGAAGCGCTCCGCCCCGGTGATGACCATGACCGAGGCGTTGGGCACGTTGACGCCCACCTCGATCACCGTGGTGGCGATGAGAATGTCGGTCTCCCCGGCGCGGAAAGATTCGATCGTCGCCTCCGTATCCGCCCGGGAGTCCCGGCCCGTCAGGGCTGCGATGCGCACGCCGTAAGGGCCGAGGTCCCGGCTGTACTCCGCGCTGATCTCCCGGACGGACTTCTGTCCCCCGCCCTCCTCGCCGCCGTCGATGGCGGGGCAGACCACATAGGCCTGCCGCCCCTGGCGGATCTGGGAGAGCAGGAAGCGGTAGATGCGCTCCCGGCTGACGGCGATGCCGGTCCGGATGGGCTTCCGCCCCGCCGGGAGGCTGCGGATGGTGCAAAGCTCCACGCCGTCCCCGTAGATCACCCGGGACAGGGAGCGGGGGATGGGCGTGGCGGACATGGTCACGGTGTGGACGCCCCCGGCGCGGGCGGAGAGGTCGCTGCGCTGCTGCGCGCCGAAGCGATGCTCCTCGTCCGCCACGGTGAGGGCGAGGCTGTGCCATGCCACGTCCTTGCCCAGCACGGCGTGGGTGCCCACCACGCACTTCGCCTCCCCGGAGGCGATTTTTTGCAGGGCGGCGCGGCGTTCGGCGGCCTTCATGCCGCTGTCCAGCAGCACGGTCTCCACGCCGAAGGGGGCCAGCAGGGCTCCCAGCTCGGAGGCGTGCTGCCGCGCCAGCACCTGGGTGGGGGCCATGAGCACCGCCTGATAGCCGTTTTCCGCCGCGGCAGCCATCAGCAGAAAAGCCACGATGCTCTTGCCGCAGCCCACGTCCCCCTGAATGAGAGCCCCCAGCCGCTGCCCCGCCGCCGCCTTTTCCAGCAGGGTATCCACGGTCCCGGCCTGGTCCTCCGTCAGCTCATAGGGCAAGGAGGCCCGGACCGCGTCAGACAGCTCCCGCTTCCGAAAAGGAAAGGGGCTCTGCGCCGCAGCCTCGATCCGGCTGCGCTCCAGATGCCGGGCAAACCACAGCAGATCGTCAAAAATCAGCCGCTCCCGGCCCCGGCGCACGTCCTCCATGGTCTCCGGGCAGTGCAGCAGGCGCAGGGCCTCCCCCAGCGGCGGCATACCCAATTCATTCAGCTTTTCCGGCGGCAAAAACTCGTCCGGCAACGCGCCGCGTTCGATGGCCAGACGCACTTTCTCCGTCAGGTAGTCCGCGCTCATGCCGGGGATTTTGGAATAGACCGGCCAGATCCGCCGGGCCTTCGCCTCGTCCGCCTCGAACAGCTCCGGAGCCAGGAGCTCGAACGTCTTCGCCCGGGGGTGGCAGCGGACTTTTCCGGCCACCCACAGCTCCTGTCCCATCAGCGGCCGCAGCCTTTCCCGCAGAAAATTTTGGTTAAACCAGGTGACGGTCAGCTCCCCGCCGCCGGGCAGGGCGCAGCGGACCTTCAGGGTGTTGATACGCCCGTAGCCGGCTTTCATGCTCTCGGCCCGCACCCGGAGGACGGAGGTCTCGTCCTCGGGCAGAATGCCCGTCTCCCGGGTGAAGTCCCGGTATTTACGGGGGAGGAACCGGATCAGTTCCTCCCCCGTGGCAATGCCTTTTTTGGCAAACTGTCTCTCTTTTTGCGGGGTGACGCCCAGGGCTTTCAGCTCCACGCTCTTCCCTCCAAAAGTCAGAATAGCCTTCCCCCTGGGGGGAAGGCGCCCCGGTGCGCACACCGGGGCGGATGAGGGGCATCACCCGCGCTTCCACTTCACGCCGCCGGGTACGTCGGTGAGGACGATGCCCCGGGCGCCCAGCTCGTCGCGGATGCGGTCCGCCTCGGCAAAGTTTTTGGCCTTTTTCGCGTCCCGGCGGGCCAGCAGCAGGGCGGTGATCTCCCCGTCCGGCTCCCCGTCCTCGGGGATCACGGCAAACGCCTGACCCTGGGCGGCGGAAGCGGCCTTCTTGTCCGCCGCCCGCCTGGCGGCGGCTTTTTCGATCAGCCGCAGCCCCAGCACGGCGTCAAACTCCGCGATGGCGGCCAGCTTCGTGGCGTCGGAGGTCTTCGCTTTCAGCACGTCGTAGAGCGCGGTGACGGCCAGGGAGGTGTTCAGGTCGTTGTCCAGAGCGGCGCGGAACCTCTCCCGCAGGGTCTCAAGCGCGGAGGCTTCCGGGGCCTCATCGGAGGGGGCGAGGGCGGCGATCTTCGCCACCAGCTTGTTGTAGCTGCCCTGGGCGTTGTCCAGATTGGCCCAGGTGAACACCAGGGCCTTCCGGTAGTGGCTTTGCAGGCAGAACAGCCGGTAGGCCAGGGGGTCGTAGCCCTTTTCCTCCAGCAGCGACACGGTGAGCATGGCGTCCCCCTTGCTCTTGCTCAGCTTGCCGTGTTCTCCGTTCAGGTGGTGGACGTGCATCCAGAAATTGCACCACTTGTGGCCCAGGTAGCTTTCAGATTGGGCGATCTCGTTGGTGTGGTGGGGGAAGGCGTTGTCGATGCCGCCGCAGTGGATATCGAGGTCCTCCCCGAGATGCTTCATGCTGATGGCGGAGCACTCGATGTGCCAGCCGGGGTAGCCCACGCCCCAGGGGGAGTCCCATTTCAGGGCCTGGTCCTCGAACTTGCTTTTGGTGAACCAGAGGACAAAATCGTTCTTGTTGCGCTTGTTGGCGTCGGCCTCCACGCCCTCCCGGACGCCCACGTCCAGGTCCTCGGCGTTGAAATCGTTGAAGATATAGTATTTCTCCAGCCTGCCGGTGTCAAAGTACACGTTGCCCCCGGCGAAATAGGCGTAGCCCGTCTCCATGAGCCGGGAGATGATGCGGATATACTCGTCGATGTTCTCCGTGGCGGGGCTGACCACGTCCGGGCGCTTGATGTTCAGCTTTTCGCAGTCGGAGAAGAATGCGTCCGTGTAGTATTGCGCGATCTCCAGGACGGTCTTATGCTCCCGGCGCGCGCCCTTGAGCATCTTGTCCTCGCCCTCGTCGGCGTCGCTGGTCAGGTGGCCCACGTCGGTGATGTTCATCACCCGCTTCACGTTGTAGCCCAGGTAGCGCAGGTACTTCTCCAGCACGTCCTCCATGATATAGCTGCGCAGGTTGCCGATGTGGGCGAAGTGGTAGACCGTGGGTCCGCAGGTGTACATCTTGACGATGTCGGGGTGGTTGGGCACGAATTCCTCCCGTTTGCGGGTGGCGGAGTTGTAGAGGATCATGGTCGTGTATCTCCTTGTAAATCGTGATATTATCGCTGGATTCTCGTGTTCAGCACCAGGAGCTGCTCCTTCAGGGCCGCCAGCTCCGCCGCCACCGGGTCGGTGACGTTGATCTGGTCCACCTCGGAGGCGTAGTTCTCCTTTGCTCCCTCCCGCCAGACGACGCGGGCCGGGACGCCCACGGCGGTACAGTTGGGCGGGATCTCGGTCAGCACCACGCTGTTGGCGGCGATGCGGCTGTTGTTCCCGACGGTGAAAGGCCCCAGCACCTTGGCCCCGCACCCGATGAGCACGTTGTTGCCGATGGTGGGGTGGCGCTTGCCGCAGTCCTTGCCGGTGCCGCCCAGGGTCACGCCGTGGTAGATCAGGCAGTCGTCCCCGATCTCTGCGGTCTCCCCGATGACCACCCCCATGCCGTGGTCGATGACCAGCCTCCGGCCGATCTTCGCCCCGGGGTGGATCTCGATGCCGGTCCTGCGCCGGCTTGCCTGGGAGATCCAGCGGGCCAGGAATTTCAGGTTGTGCTCGTAACACCAATGGGCCTTTCTGTGGCTGCGCACCGCCTTTACGCCCGGGTAGAGCAGAAAAATCTCCAGGCTGCTTCGGGCGGCGGGGTCGCGGGCCTTGTAGGCGGCGATCAGCTCCCGCAGATCATGAAACATGGGCTTTTCAGTTCCTTTCCTAAGGAAACGCCGCTTCATCCGTCTTCGGCATCCGCCGGAATATTTTGCCGGATCTGTCAACGCTTCCCGAAAAAATGCCTCCCACGGGTATGACGGCCCGTGAGAGGCGTTCTTTTTTTCAAAAACGCGGTTCCACTCTCATTTCTCGCTCCGGGGAGCGGGTAAACAACCCTCTCCGTCCCCTTAACGCGGGGTATACGCGGGGGCATTGCCTCCCCCGGGGCTCCCGGGCGCACGGAGGACCCCGCCGGCAGCTCCGCTTTCAGCCAGGGACGGAGCCTCTCTGCGCCGGAATGACGGGTCCTCTTTTTCCCGTTCCTCGCCTTGCGTCCGCCCGGTCCGGGGGACGCTGTTCCAGTATATTACCATCCCCCGGGGGATGTGTCAAGCAAAAGAACGGGGCTTGTGCCGCTTTGGCGCTTACTGCGTAAAATGCCGGTGGTTGTTGATGTGGTCCATGCAGAAGCAGTGGTAGCCGGCGCAGCGGGAGCAGTAGCGGAATTCCAGGTCGGGCCAGTCCGTGTCCGTCCGGCCGCAGACCTCGCAGCGGCGGGTGTAGGGCCGGTTTTTCTGCTCGCGCTCCATCCGCCGGACCTCGCTGCGGAAGCGGATCACGTTGGGACTGCGCCGCGCTTTTCCCCGGCGCAGCAGGTCCAGCAGCCATTCCCCGCAGAACAGCAGATAGTTCAGCACCGCCACCACAGGCAGCAGGTTGAACGGGAACGGGGTGGTGATGACGCTGTAGAGGAACAGCGCGGCGTCCACCAGACCCAGCCACTTCATCTTGATGGGGATGATGAAAAACAGCAGCACCTGCATATCCGGGTACAGGGTTGCGAAGGTGAAAAACATGGACAGATAGATATACTCCGCCGTGACGGCGTAGCTGACGCCGGTGATGAAATACAGGATAAAGCCGTAGATCACCGTGAAGAGCATTCCGGTGATGAAATAGACCGTGAACCTGCCGCTGCCCCACTCCCGCTCGATGGTGCTGCCGATAAAATAGTAGAAGTAGAACGCGATCAGCGCCAGAAAGCCGGTGCTGTTGGGGATCAGGGCAAAGGTCAAAAGCCGCCACACCTGGCCCCGCAGGATCTGGGCGGGGTCAAAGCTCAGAGCGTTGATCAGAGCCCCGCTGCGGTCCATCAGTCCGAACAGCCAGATGATGACGTTGGCAATGACCACGTAGAGCATGAGATTGGGAATCCCGAAGCGGGGGTGCAGCGCACAGAACCGGTCCACCGCGTTGCTGAATTTTTTCATTTCACATCCATCCTTTGAAAACCATTTTACCCTGTGCGCTGTGAAAAGTCCATAGACTTTTTGTAAACGCGAAATAAAAAATCCCTCCCGGGGCAATTGCTCCGGGAGGGAGAAAATCCGGTATCGGGAGCGCCGTCAGCGCCGGCCGGCGGGGGACCTGGAGAGGAACGGATTGAGCACGGTGAAGGCCGCCTCCGCCTCCCCGTCGCAGCGGGCGTACATCTCCATGATGAAGCGCTTTTCCCTGTTCAGCTTCAGGGAACAGTTGTCGGGCACCGCGCCGGTCTCGTCCATGGCCGCGGCAAACTCCAGATAGTCGCTCAGCTCGTTCCGGGCGGAGCCGGTGAGAGCGGCCTTGATCTCCGGCTCCAGGCGGAGCTGGTTGAACATGCTCTCATAGGGCGTATCGCAGACGGCGTTCAGCAGGCTGAACACGCCGAGGTAAAAGCCCAGCGCGCTGTCCATCCGGCTGCCGTTGCTCTCCATCAGCTTCTCCAGAAAGATTGCCCGCTGATAGCCCCGCTTGGGCAGCACGGAGGTGTCGTTGACATTGAGCTGCTTGAGCAGCAGCATGCTGCTCCACTTCCGGAGCCGGCCGGTGCCGACGCTCATCAGGGTCTTGCGGATGTTGTTGTTCAGGTCCTTCCGCTCCTTGGGGGTGGGCATGGCCTCCAGGAACATATAGGTGAGGATCGGCTCGTCCTCGATGAGCTGGATGCACTTTTCAAAGTTGGCGCTGGGGGAGCTCAGTTCGTTGTAGAGCTTGCCGTAGGGGGTGTTTGCCAGATTCACCTCGTTGCGGAACACGCTGGGCATCCCGAACAGCAGCCCCTGGAAATAGGAGAAGCCCAGGCCGGAGCACTTGTCGAAATCCGCCTCCGTGTCCACCTGTTCCGCCAGGAGCTTTGCGCGGGAGCGCTGCTTGACGTTTTTGATCATCTCCTGGAGCTGCAGGCGGTTGTTCTGGTGGACGTTGATGTAGACAAAGTCAAAGAGCGGGAGCACCTTGTTGAAGCGCAGGGAGCTGCCCTTGAGGTTGAAGCCGCCCAGGGCCAGCCGGTAGCCGGAGGTCTTCAGCTCGTTGAGCTTGTCCGCCATGGCGGTGTCCATGGGCGTGTCGGTGGAAACCTCCACCACCAGCTTCTCCGGGCCGACCATATAGGGGAAATTGCTCAGGCAGAGGTTTCGGGTGAACCGGATGTGGACCGGCAGATTGTCGGTCAGTTCCTCAAAATTGAACATGGAGATGGCGTCGGAAAACACGTTCCGCAGCTCCTCGTCCTCGTCCTCGATATCCCGCAGCACCTTGGTCACGTTGTCGCGGTGGAGCAGATCATAGCCGTAGAGCACATAGTCCCGGTTGTACAGGGGCTGACGCCCGATATAAGAAAACACAACATCCCATCCTCTCTCAAAAGTGGAACGATCTCCTTATTTTATCACAACTGAAAAGATACCATGCTTTCCGGGGGAAGTCAAGAAAAAGTGCCCGGAGCCCGGCGGAAAAACTACCGGGGGAAGCGCACCTCCAGCGCGCCGGGCAGGATGGAATAGCGGGCCTCGTCCATCTGCACCAGCTCCCCGTCGATGTCCGCCACCATGCCGGGACAGCGGACGGTCACCTCCCGCGCCCGCCGCTCATGCACCATGGGAAGCTCCGTGTGGCGTCCGGAGATGAACTTGCCCAGCAGCCGGAGAACGGACAGCCGTCCCATTCCGTCCGCCACCACGAGATCGAAAAGGCCGTCGCCGATCTCGGCGTGGGGCACCGCCAGCATCCCGCCGCCGATGTACCGGCCGTTTCCCACGGAGAAGATGGTCACGTCCCGCCGCCGGGCCGGCTCTCCGTCCACGGTCAGCTCCACGGACAGGGGGCGGAAGCGCCTGAGGGCGGCAAAGCACCCCAGCAGGTAGGGCAGCAGCCCGCCCCCCAGTCTCTTGAAGCGGGCGGCCTGGCGCAGCACCTCCACGTCGAAGCCGCTGCCGGAAACGTTGAGAAAATAGTATTCGTTCAGCCGCCCCACGTCGATGGCCCGTTTTTCGCCCTCCAGTTGGGCCCGCAGCGCCTCCGCGGGTCCCTTTGGCAGGCCCAGCATCTTTACAAAGTCGTTCCCGGTGCCGCAGGGGACGAAGTACAGGGCGGCGAAGCGGCCGGCCAGACCGTTCACGATCTCAAAGACGGTGCCGTCCCCGCCCACGCAGACCAGCTCCCGGTCCCCGGAAAGCCAGGCGGCGTCCGCCAGCGCGGCGGCGTCGCCGCTTTTGGCGGTGCAGTCCACCCGAAAGGGAATCCCCCGTCCGTCCAGGAAAGCGCGGATCTCCCGCAGCGCCGCGGCGCCCGCGCCGCTCCCGGCGCTCTCGTTTGCGATGATATGCAGCATCCTTCGGATTCCTCCCGCGGCAGGTCAGTCAGCCGGGACAGCGTACCATAAATGCGCCGGAAAGTCAACGGGCGGACGCCGGTGATTTTGGCTCTTTCCATAAAAACCTTGCAAAACATTCCGGCGTATGATAGGATATTTCACAGAATTCACCGGCGGATGGGAGCATTGCCGGACGAATAACAGAAAGGGAGAGGATTTACCTATGGGAAATGCGAAACGAGTGCTGGGCGTGTCTTTCGGAAGAAAGCTGGGCAACTGCGACATCATGGTCAAGCACGCCCTGATGGAATGTGAGAAGGCCGGCTGCGAGGTGCAGTTCATCCGGGCGGACGAGCTGGACGTGAGCAACTGCACCGGCTGCATCGCCTGCGTCATCGGCATGATCTCCGGCCGCGGCAAGGGCTACTGCGTGCGGCACGACGGCTTTGACATCCTGGACGAGGCCGTCATGCAGTCCGACGCGGTGATCCTGGCCTGTCCCACCTACGAGACCAGCGTCACCGGACGCTTCAAGACCATCTGCGACCGCATCGGCCCCAGTCACGACATCACCTTCCGCAAGGCCGCCTACGAGGAGGGCCTGGCCGCCGGCAAGAGCCCGGACCAGCTCCCCGACCCCCGCGCGTTCCGGAAGCGCTCCGCCGCGCTCATCTCCGTGGGCGGCGCCATGACGGAGAACTGGATCGCCCTGACCCTGCCCATGATGTATGAGTTCACGTTCCCCATGGGCATCGACGTCGTCGACTCCGTGGAGTACTGGGGAGCCATGGCCCACGAGAGCGTTCTGGGCTATCCCGAGATGATGGACCGCATGACAAAGGTGGGGCAGAACATCGTCGCCTCCATCAACGCCGAAACCGAGGAGGAGCGGCTCCGCTGGCGCGGCGACGAGGAGGGCGTCTGCCCGGTCTGCCACACCCGCCTGCTCCAGGTCTCCCACGACCGCAGGAGCGTGGACTGCGTGGTCTGCGGCAGCCACGGCGTCCTGAACCTGGTGGACGGGAAGATCGAGGTCACCTTCACCCCGGAGGAACAGGAGCGCTCCCGGCTGCGCTGGGTGGGCAAGCTGGAGCACTCCACCGAGATCAAGACCCAGGCCCAGCCCTCCGGCACCATCAAAAACCTCAAGGAGCTGAAGGCGCCCTACGCCGGCTACGCCGAAAAGCCTTTTGGAAACGCCTGAACCGGTATATCTATGCGCTTTGTTCGCCCTCTCCGCCGAAAGCGGAGAGGGCGAAGCTTTTTTTGGGGATTTTTCTGTGTGAAGGCATGTGCGGTCATGAAAAAATCCGGCAAACGTCTTGACATATATGTTCCATTTCGTATATGATATATGTGACAAAGCTCGGTTTTTGCGCACTTTTTTGGAATAATTTGTAATTAGTTGTCAGACATTCCCGCTTTCCGTGCCGGTGCGGGACGGAGCGGATTTCCAAAAAAGCGGCGGCAAACCGTCGGAAGAGAGGTTCACGCAATGAAAAAAGGCGTAAAGCAAGTATTTTCCCTGCTGCTGGCGGCTGTCCTGGCCCTCGGCCTGTGTGCCGGGGCCTTTGCACTCAGCACTGCCGCCACCGCCATCACCCTGAATCAGTCCAGCGCGCTGATTTACATCCGCAACGGCGTGTCCGAGGAGCTGGCCCTGACCGCCGCGGTACAGCCCTCGGATTTCTCCGGGCATGTCCACTGGGACTACCCGGAGGACGGCACCATCATCCTGCGCTCCAGCGAGGGCAACTCCGTGAGGCTGGTGGGCAGCAGGGCGGGGGAAGCGACAGTCACCGCCTCCGTCCCCGGCTACGGCGGCCAGACGGTTTCCGCCTCCTGCCGGATCCGCGTCGTGGTGGACGAGGTGGAGGCGCTGGACGTGGAAAAATACGTATACAACCTCTGCCCCGGCGGGAGCGCCCAGATCAATGTGGTCACCCGGTACCGGAGCGGCTATGAGGAAAAACACACCTCCGGCATCTCCTTTTCCGTGGAACGCGCGGGAGCCGGCGTGGTCAGCGTCAACAGCGCGGGCCTCCTCACCGGCATCGGCGAGGGCTCGGCCACCGTCAACGTCTATCTGGGGACGCAGCGGCTGGGCATCGTCACGGTGGTGGTCCGGGACATCCGGGCGGTAAACCTGACCCCCGTCTCGCTCTCCCTGCCCGCCGGGGACAGCGCCGTTCTGTCCACCTCCGTGGTCCCGGGGGAGATCACCGACTACGAGCTGGAGTGGGCCACGGACAACCCCTCCATCGTCAGCTTTGACGCATCGGAAAAGCGCGTGACCGGCCTGCGCCCCGGCAAGGCCATCATCACCGCCACCGTTTCGGGGAGCAACGGCGTGTCCGCCTCCTGCACGGTCACGGTGACCAACCCCACCGCAAGCTTCACCCAGAGCGTCTCTCTGGACCAGGAACTGCCTCTGCGCGCGCTCTACCAGGAAATCAGCGCAAAATTCACCGCGGTGGGCGGCGACAGCGGCAGCGCGAAGCTGCGCTTTTCCACCGTGGGCAACGCCAACTACGGCGGCGTCTACCTGTCCGCTTCCTCCACCCAGCGGGCGGACAACGGCTATGAGGGCGCTCTCTCCGCCATGGACGGCATGGTGTTCATTCCGGCGGGCGAGGGCAATTACGAGATCAGGTACAGCGTTTCGGACAACTACCTGGCCATGGACGGCACGATCACCATCCAGGTGACGGTGGTCCGCAAGAGCATCTCCTTCAGCGTGGACGGCTCCACCGGCTACAGCTTCTCCGAGCTGAGCAAGGAGAACGTCACCGCCGCCGGCCTCATCGCCAAAACCGTGGGCGCCTACGGCTCCATCCGCTTCGGCTCCGTCAGCGCCGGAACCAATGTCGGCACGCTGTACCTGGACGAGACCCAGGCCAGAAGCAAGCTGGTGGGCGCAGGTACCGTGGTCAACAGCCTGGACATGCAGTATCTGTACTTCGTCCCCAGCCGGGACGGGGTGTATCAGATCAACTACACCGCCTACAGCGGCCGGGACGGCGCAGGCAGCGCCGTGGCCGGCGGCCTGCTCTCCATCCAGGTGGGCGAGGGCAACCTGGGCGTCACCGTCGTCCTGGACGGGACGGAGCCGTATTCCTTTGGCAATACCACCTCCAGAAGCGCGGACACCGGAGCCAACATGCTCGTCCAGGCCATTCGGGACACCCTGGGCAGCGCGAGCTGGGGGTTTGTGCGCTTCTCCCTGCCCAACGCGGGGGGAGCCTCCGTGGGGACCCTGTACGAGAGCGCCTCCAGCGCCTTTGCCCTCTCCCCCGAGACCATGGTGCCGGCCGGCTCCATCTCCGGCCTGTACTTTGTCCCGCGGCGCTCCGGGAACTATGACCTGACCTACAGCGTCTTCGCCTCCAGGGACGACAGCGCCCCGCTCATGACCGGGCTGCTGCGCATCACGGTCCCCACGGTGGACTTTGGCAGCGTGAGCATCTGGTACAGCACCTACGCGGGCGGCGCGGTCACGTTCCAGGAATCCGACTTCATCAGCTACTACCAGCGGAAGAAGGGAAACAGCTACCGCCTCAGTCATGTGGTATTCACCGACTACGACAGGGAATACGGCACGTTCTACTGTGACGGGGCCCAGTTCACCCCCTACAACAGCGCGGATTATTACACCACGGACTTCATCTCCGACGGCGGCAGCGGCGCGAAATATCTGAGCCGGGTCAGCTTTGCCGCGGAGAACGGCACGGGCTATCAGGTGGTCCACTTCACCTGCTACGGCAACACGGCCAGTCAGCGGGGGTATTCCGAGCTGGAGGGCGTGCTCTACATCTTCGTCACCGCCGGGGAGGTCCCCCCGATCCGGGTCAGCGTCGCCGGACAGAACGCGGTGAGCCTGACGGAGGACGGCTTTCTCTCCGCCTACCAGAGCGCCATGCAGGACTCCTCCGCCCGGCCGCAGTTCTATATCCAGTTCCTGAACGCGCCCTCTCTGGGCGAGCTTCGCTACAACTACAGGAACGCGGCCAATTCCGGCGTGCGCATCACCGACTCCAACCGGAACAGCTATAAGTTCTACTGCAACCCCGGCAGCAACGCCACCGGGGCGGGAAAGGCCCGGCTCACGGACCTGAGCTACCTCCCCTCCAACACCTACCGGGGTACGGACAGCGTCTCCTATATCGCGTTCAACGCCTCGGGGAAAGAGCTGTTCACCGGCTATATCCGTTTCCAGTACGGGGACGACAAGACCTATTACGCCGATTCCGCGGGCTACGTGTTCAGCATGGAGGAGTTTTACAGCGCCTCGGAGCAGGACCCCGTCCGCTATGTGACCTTCCGGCAGCCCACCTCCGGCAAGCTGTATGTAAATTACGCCAACGGGCGGGGGACCGCGGTGAGCACGGGCGACCGCTTTTACACCGCAGCCGCGTCGGACGGCAAGTATCCGCTGACCGGCCTCTGCTTCATCCCCAGGGCAGGCTCCACCGGCGAGGCCGTCCTGGAATGTACCGTCACCGCGAGAAGCGGCCAGTCCCATGACGAGACGGTCCGCTTCACCCTGAACCGCAAAACCGCCTCCGACATCTTTTCGGATGTGACGGCCAGGGATGTGGGCGCCTGGGCCGCGGACTCCATCGACTACGCCGCCAGATGGGGCCTGGTCAACGGCACCAGCACGACCGGTGCCCGGGAGTTCTCCCCCAACCGGACCATGCAGCGCTGCGACCTGGTGCTGATCCTCTACCGCGTTGCCGGCTCCCCCGCCGTGAGCGGCTCCATGCCCTACACCGACGTGCCGGCGGAGGCGTACTTCTACCAGAGCGCCCTGTGGGCGGCCAGAAACAACATCATGGACAGCGTGGCCGTCGGGACCCGGTACGCGCCCAACGGCGACATCACCCGCCAGGACTTCGTGACCATCCTGTACAACTTCACCCGGTATCTGGGCGTCAGCACCTCCTTTGAGGGCAGTATCAGCACATATAAGGACGTGTCCGACGTCAGCTCCTACGCCCTGCGCCCCATGGCCTGGGCCGTGGCAAAGGGCTACGTCACCTCCACCAGCGCAGAGGAAAAGCTGCTCAGCCCCCTCAAGACCGCCTCCCGCGCCGAGATCGCCACCCTCCTGCACCGGTATCTGACTTATTAAGCCGCTTATTGCCGAAAATCTTCGCAAAATGGCAAAATCTTTTCGACCTGTGCAGTTGAATGAACCGCACCCAAGGGGAAATCCTGCGCCCTATCCTTCCCCCTCCGGGGGAAGGTGGCACGGCCGATCTCCCGCGAGGCC
>JAFTBW010000014.1 GCA_017455015.1 Oscillospiraceae bacterium
CTGGATCGTGGATTTCCCCATGTACGAGATCGGCGAGGAGTCCGGCGAGCTCGAATTCTGCCACAACCCGTTCTCCATGCCCAACGGCGGCCTGGAGATGCTCCTGAAGGCGGAGCGGGGCGAGATCGACCCCCTGAGTATTCTGGCGGAGCAGTACGACATCGTCTGCAACGGCGTGGAGCTGTCCTCCGGCGCAGTGCGGAACCACGACCCGGAGATCATGCTCAAGGCTTTTGAGTTCGTCCGCCTGGGCGAGGAGGATGTAAAGAGCAGGTTCCCCGCCATGTACAACGCGTTCTGCTACGGCGCGCCCCCCCACGCGGGCGTAGCCCCCGGCGTGGACCGCATGGTCATGCTCCTGGCGGGCGTCGATACCATCCGGGAGGTCATTCCGTTCCCCATGAACAAGAACGCCCAGGACCTGATGATGGACGCCCCCTCGGCCGTCACAAGCGCGCAGTTGGAGGAGCTGCACATCGCCGTCACCGCAACGGAGGAATGACTGCCGCATGATCGCCTGAAAACCGTAATATCATCGCCTCTGTTCTCTTCATTTGGAGGAACAGGGGCGATGATGCATTTTGTTTGGATTCAAAATGTCCTCACGATGGTCCCGCCGCCCAGCACTGTGTCGCCGTCATATAGTACGGCAGCCTGCCCCGGCGTGACCGCCCGCTGGGGACTGTCAAAGCGGAGACGGACATGTCCGTCCGGCAGGACCTCCGCCTCCGCTTCCTGCTCCCGCTGCCGGTAGCGCAGCTTGGCAGCGCAGCGGAAAGGCCCTTGCGGCGCACGTCCGGAGACCCAGTGGAAATCCTCCGCCAGCACGTCCGCGGTAAAAAGCGCCTCCTGGGGTCCCAGCACCACCTGATTGCGCTCCGGACGGATCTCCAGAACGTACAGCGGCTCGTGCCAGCCCAGGCCCAGGCCCCGGTGCTGGCCCAGCGTATAGCGGATGATACCCCGGTGCCTGCCCAACACCCGTCCCTCCCGGTCCACATAATCCCCGGGAGGGCAGCTCTTTCCGGTATACGCCTCAATCACGGCGGCGTAGTCCCCGCCCGGAACAAAACAGATGTCCTGGCTGTCCCGTTTCGCGGCGGTCGCCAGCCCCGCCTCCGCGGCGATGCGCCGGACCTGGTCCTTGGTCAGCTCTCCCAGGGGGAACAGCAGCCGGGAAAGCTGCTCCTGGCCCAGCATGTACAGCACATAGCTCTGGTCCTTGGCGGGGTCCAGCGCTTTTTTCAGCAGCAGTCCGTCCTCCCCCGCCACGATCCGGGCGTAGTGGCCCGTGACGGTTTTGTCGCAGCCCAGCTCCTGCGCGCGGCGCATCAGCCGGTCAAATTTCAGGTACCGGTTGCAGCGGATGCAGGGATTGGGCGTTCTCCCGGAAAGATAGTCCGTGGCAAAGGGTTCGATGACCTGACGCCGGAATTGCTCCGTATCGTTGAACGCATAGTGGGGAAACCCCAGGCGGATGCAGACGGCGCGGGCGTCCTCCGCGTCGTCCCGGGTGCAGCAGACCCTCTCCCCCGCGGCGTCCTCCGTCTCCGGCAGCAGGCGCATGGTGCACCCCACGCAGGCATAGCCCGCCCGCTGGGTGAGCAGGGCGGCGACAGAGCTGTCCACGCCCCCGGACATGGCAATCAGGGCTTTCATGGAACACCCCCTCCGGTGGAATTTTGCGGCCATCCTCCCCTGCCCGGGGAGAATGGCCCGCAGCACCGTATCACAAACGTCACTTGAATCGAATTGCCGGGCGGTAGAACTCAAAGATCACAGCGTCCCGCCCCTTTTCCGCGCTGGGGTCGTGTGCGGTCCAGCCAAAACGCATGGCCCCCAGCGTTTCCGCGACCCGGACGGACAGGGGACGCTTGCCGAGAGAATAGGCGATAAAGTTCGGCCTGCCCACCGCATTGAGCCAGGTCCCCGCCAGCAGCGCAGATCTGAAAGGACGCATCCCCTCCCGGACATAGTACGCTTTCGGCATGGCGAGCTGTCCCCGGACGAACTCCGGGGCGTGGAAGCGAAACCAGCCCACAACAAAGGGGTTGAAGCTCTCGATGCAGACACAGCCCTGGTAGCTGCGCAGCAGGGCGCAGGTCTTGCGGCACAGTTCCCGATTCCGGGGACCGTTTTTCAGCTCCACGATCAGAGGCACGCGTCCTCCAACGGTTTCCAGCACCTGGCTGAACAGGGGGACGGTCTCCTCCGTGCCGTAGAGACGGAGCTGCCGCAGCTCCGCGCCGGTGAGCTCGTCCACGCGCCTGTCCACCCCGCAGACCCGTTTCAGGCTGTCGTCGTGGAACACCACCACGTCCCCGTCCGCGGAGAGGCGCACGTCCAGTTCGATGCCGTAGCCCGCCTCCGCCGCCAGACGGAACGCGGCCAGGGAGTTCTCCGGCACCGACCGGTCCGGCCGGTGCAGACCCCGGTGGGCAAAGTTCCGCCCCAGAAACGGGGCGCGTTTTTCCGCCCCGGCCCGCCCGGGAGACAGGAGCATCAGAGGAACCGCCGCCGCGCAGCCAAGGACGGCGCAGCCGGCGACCGCCGCCCGTGTTCGCCGCTGCTTTCGCTCCCGCTCCCGGCGCACATTCCGGAATTTCTCAGAGAGCAGATGCATCGCATATTGCTTTCCCGCTGTCCAAAGCATTTGTTTCAGTTTCCGATTCAAAATGGCGCTTCCTTTTTCCGCCGCATTTGTCAGATTCAACACGGTATTTCCCTCCTTGGAAAAAAGCTGTATTCCGGTTTCGGATATTTCAGGAAGCGCTGATTAATCCGTCTTCGGCATCTGTCGGCAAATTTTCGTCGGCTCTGCGTTGCAAAAAGTTTGAAATACACAAAGTATTCCTGCACTTTTTGCGCCTTGATCCGGCGAAAATTTGCTCGACATCTGCTCTTGCCGGATTTAATCAGCGCTTCCTTTGAATTTTTGTATTTTAGCACGTTC
>JAFTBW010000125.1 GCA_017455015.1 Oscillospiraceae bacterium
AGTCGTCGTCCGGCGCGAAGCCGTCCATGTAGCTTTGAACATGTGGGAGAAATAGTCAGGGAACCCCCGTTCCGCTTTGCCTCCCCTGAAAGGGGCTCCGCCCCAGTGCGCGCACTGGGGCGGAGCCCGGAACACAGATCCGTATATCCCCCGATCCCGGACCGCTGCGGAAGCGCTGATGAAATCCGGCGAGAGCAGATGCCGAAGACGGATGAATCAGCGCTTCCCTACATGCCAAGCGCGATGCCCGCCGCGGCGGAGAGGGCGATGAACGCCAGGGGGTGCAGATTTTTGACGGGCTTCACCAGGTTGGTCAGCACCCAGATCCCCGCCAGCACCGCCAGGGCCTTCCAGTCGATCAGACCGGCAAGGCTGCCGGAGGACTCCCAGGCCTCCGTGCGCAGCAGACAGATGCGCAGCACGCCGATGCCCGCCGCCGCGATCAGGGCGGTGGAGGCGGGGCGCATGCCGTAAAAGGCCCGGTCCACGTATTTGTTGCTGCGGAAAGCCGTCAGGAACGCGGCGATGATCAGGATGACGACGACGGAGGGCGTGATCTCCCCCAGCGTCGCCACGACGCCGCCGGGGATGCCCCCCACGGTGTAGCCCACGTAGGTTGCCATGTTGATGCCGATGGGTCCCGGCGTGCTCTCGCCCACGGCGATCATATCCGCCAGCATCGCGTCCGTGAACCAGCCCGTCCGGCTGCCCATCTCCTGCAAAAAGGGGATGGTCGCCATGCCGCCGCCCACGGCGAAGAGGCCGACCTTGAAAAACTCCCAGAACAGGCGCAGGTAGATCATGCTTTTTTTGCCTCCAGGTTCTTGATGACCACGCCCGCCGCGGCGGAGGCGACGACGAACACCATGGGGGAGACGGAGGTGAACAGGCTCCCCGCCGCCACCAGGAGGAAGATTGCCAGCGCCCACCGGTCCGCCACCGCCTTCTTCCACAGCTTGACCACCGCGTTGGCAATCAGCACGCAGACGCAGGCGCGGATGCCCGCAAAGGCGTGCTGCACCGCGGGATATTCCGCGAAGGAGCTGAGCACCGCCGCCACGGCGGTGATGATGACCACGGAGGGGAACACCACCCCCAGGGTGGCGGCGATGCCGCCGGCGATCCCGGCCCGCTTCTGGCCGATGAACGTGGCGGTGTTCACGGCGATGATGCCGGGGGTGCACTGGCCCACGGCGTAGTAGTCCGCGATCTCCTCCTCGGTGACCCACTTTTTGCGTTCCACGACCTCCCGCTGGAGCATGGGCAGCATGGCGTAGCCCCCGCCGAAGGTCACCGCCCCCATCTTCGCAAAGGTGAGGAACAGTTCCCCCAAAAGCCTGAAATCCATAATACCTCCTTTAAAGCCTTCCCCCTCCGGGGGAAGGTGGCTGCGCCGCAGGCGCAGACGGATGAGGGGATAGCCTTCCCCTCCGGGAAAAGAGGCGCGAAGCAACCACCGTCGCCGCCCCAACGGGGCGGCGACGGATGAGGGGCCTCAATTCAGCATTGCCAGCACCCCCACGGCCCAGGCCATGGCGCCGGTCACGGGGTTGACGTTCAGCCTGCGGGCAAAGGCGTTGACGGCGAAGCCGTCCCGGATCTTCTCCGACAGGCTGACCCAGTCCTCCGACTCCCGGCAGCGCTGTACGTTGGCCATGAAGTTTTTTCCGGGCTGCTCCGGCAGCAGCAGGTCGAAAATCTGCTCGTCCGGCAGGTTGATTTGCAGGTTCCGCCGCAAAAAATCCACATAGGCCCGGTTGCAGCGCAGGATGCGGATGCCCGCGTCCCCCGACTCCAGCACGGCCATGGGTACGGCGTTGTAGAACGGGCGCAGGACGTTGGGGGAGCTCTCCCCCCGGGTGTCCACCACCGCGGGATCGTCCAGGTTCAGAGTGCCGATGGCGGTGTAGTAATCCGACTCCCGGGGGTCCTCCAGGTCCAGGCTCTCGCCCTTCAGGTAGCGGCTCATGATCACGTCCAGGGGCTTGGGGGAGGAGTACAGAAAGCCCTGGATCTTGTCGCAGCCGATGCTCCGCAGGAAGCGGAGCTGGTCCCGGTTCTCCACGCCCTCGGTGACGGTGTCGATGCCCAGGCGCACCGCCATCTTCATCAGCTCCGTCAGGATGATCCGGCTCTTCTCCGACGTGTCGTACTGCCGCATGAACTGCATGTCGAACTTGATGAGGTCGAAGTGGAAGCTCTGCAGCACCTCCAGAGAGGAGTAGCCGCTGCCGAAGTCGTCCATCCACACCTGAAAGCCCAGCTCGTGGAAGCGCTCGATCTGTTTGCGGATGAATTCGTAATTCTTGCCGATCACGCTCTCCGTGATCTCGATGTTCAGCTTTTCCCGGGGGATGCCGGCCTCGTCCACCCGGCGGCGGATCTCCTCCACGATGTCGCAGGCGTCGAAATCGGAGCGGGAGAGGTTGACGGAGACGGAGATCACCGGCAGGCCGGCCGCCTCCTTCCGCCGCATGTGGCGCAAAACCTCCTCCACCATGTACAGGTCCAGCTTGTAGATGAGCCGGGTGTCCTCCAGGTGGGGGATGAAATCCGCCGGGGGCAGGACGCCCCGTTCCGGGTCCGTCCAGCGGGCCAGGGCCTCCTCGTCGCAGACCTTGCCGTTGGAGGCCCGGACGATGGGCTGGTAGTATACGGAAATCCAGTGCTCCTCCAGTGCCCGGTCCAGGTTTTCCAGCACGTAGTTGCGGCGGCTCGCGCCCTCCAGCATCCCGCTGTCGAAGTAGTCGTAGACGGAGATGTAGGCCTTGCGGTTGAGGTCGCAGACCATCTTGGCCCGGTCCAGGGCGATGGGGATTTCCACGTCCTCAAAGTCGTCCCGGTAGATGCCCACGCGGATGGGCAGGTTCTTCCCGTCGTTCACCACCCGGCAGATGGCGAAGATCTCCCGCAGCTTGTCCTCCAGCCCCTCCAGAGGGGCGTAGACCGCGAAGTGGTCCTGGCCCACGCGGCCGCAGTTCTCGTTGCTGAAATAGCTGACCAGCACCTTGCCCACGGCGCGGATCAAATTGTTGCCCTCGGCGAAGCCGTATTTGCGGTTGAACACCTTCATCCGGGCGAAGTCGAAGAACAAAATGGCCGTCACGCCGCCGGCAGCGCGGATGCGCGCCCGCCCGGCCTGGGCCAGCTCGAAAAAGTAGCGCATGTTGGGCATGCCCGTCAGCGGGTCGTAGCGGCTGCCCTGCAGCAGCGTCTCCTCGTGGAGCAGGCGGTTCAGGGTGTCGTTGAGCGCGTCCATAAAATCCGTGTGACATGCCGCGGTGGCGCCCTCGTCCGTGTACCAGACCACCGCCAGCCGCGTCCCGTCCGGGGCGTGGAAGTGCTTGCCGTGGGCGTGGACGATGGTGTAGTCCGACCCTCCCGGGGCGCGGGTGCGGTAGACCACGTCGTACCGGCCGCCCTCCGTGGCGAAGCGGAACGCGGCGTCGGCGATCCGGGAGGCGTCCTCGGGGTGGGCGTCCCGGTACATGTCGTTGTCCATCACCCAGAGCGCGTCCTCCCGCTCCTCAAAGCCGAACAGCTCCAGAAAGCCGTCGGAGAGGGCCAGCGTGACCACGCGCCGGTCGATGAACTGATAGATCGCAAAGGGGATGCAGGAGCGCTCAAAGACGGACATGGTCTGTTCGTCAAATCGGTACTTTTCCATGGGGGCCATCCTCTTGTTTCTCTCGCTTGTCTCTCTTTCCTGTTTTCTCCCCCTCCGGGGAGAAAATGCACAGATTGCAAAAAGCGCCGCCCACCGGCGGCGCTTGCATGATCCCCGATTACAGCAAAACCAGTATGAAAGTCAGCACCACGAATGCGAGCGCCACCCATTTGGTCATTCGGGCAAAGCGGGCGTCCCAGGTTTTGCTCTTGGCCTGGAAGCCCATGGATTCGGCGCTCTGGCCGCCCACCACGCCGGACAGACCGGAGTTCTTGCCGGACTGGAGCATGATGATCACGATCAGAAACACGCCGCAAAGCATCTGCAAAATCATGAGGATAATCTTCAGCGCTGCCATTGAATTACATTCCTTTCCAAATCAGACCAAATCCCAGGTCTTTCGGTATGTGCCGCAGAGGGCGAATGCCGCAAAATCTATAAACAGATTTCAGAATAGCTATGGTAGTTTAACACAACGCGCAGGCAATTGCAAGTCTTTTTTTATTTTTTGCGACAATCTTTCTTCTACTGTTCAGACGCCCCCGGCGTCTGAGCAGGAGAAGAAAATCTCGCCTCAAACTCCTTCACCGGGACGGGCCGGGAGAAGTAATAGCCCTGGAAGTGGTTGCAGCCCATCTCGGAGAGCGCCTGAAGCTGCTGCTGCTGCGTCTCCACGCCCTCCGTGATCACGTCCATCCCCAGGCAGTCCGCCAGACGGATGACGGAGCTTAGGATTCGCTCAGAAATAAATGTTAAGAATCTGGCGCAGGATCAATCGTTCTGCGCAAGGCGACGGAGCGCGGCGATACTTTGTGTATCGCAAGCGACGGCAACGAAGCGCAGGGCGAT
>JAFTBW010000126.1 GCA_017455015.1 Oscillospiraceae bacterium
CGGAAAGCTACGTCGAGCGATCGCCTGCGAACGCAGCCAAAGAAAAGAAAAAAGAAAATGAGAAGGAAAATGAGAAGGAAAATGAAAACCCTCTCTCTGGCGAGAGAGGGGACGCGCCCGCGCCCGCGCGAGAGGCCGCGAAAGCAACTTCGGAGAAACGGGAAAAACGGGAAAAACGGAAGCGGCAGCCGAAACAGCCGGAGCAGCCGAAAACAGAGGAACAGCAGGAGCAGCCCGGAAACGGCTTCACCCCGCCCACCGTGGAGGAGGTGGCCGACTACTGTACCCGGCGCGGAAACGGTCTGGACCCCCAGTATTTTGCGGACTACTACGCCGCCCGGGGCTGGTACCTGAACGGACGGCCCATGCGCTCCTGGAGAGCCGCGCTGCGAAGCTGGGAGCGCAACGGCTTTGCCCGTCCGGACATCTCGCCCGGCGCTCCGCCCGGGGAACGGCGGGGGACGGCATCCGCACAGTCCCCGGAGAATCCGCGGGAGGACCCGGCGGAAGCGGAGAAGCTGGAAAACCTGCGCCGGCTCTATGCGCATCTGTGCAAAACTGACGGAGAGGACGAGAAGGGAGGTACGAAGACATGACAAAGCTTGACGCGGAGCGGCGGAGGGAGCTGCTTTCCCTCAGCCGGGCGGGAATGGACAGCCGTACGCTGGCCCTGCGCTTCGGCGTGTCCCGCTCCACGGTGAACCGGGTGCTCCGGAGTGAACGCGCCGCCGAAACGCCCGAGGCCGGGGCCGTAATTCCCCCGGAGCCCGTTTCGGAAGCGCCTCCGGAACCCGTTTCGGAAGCGCCCCCGGAGCCCGCTGCGCCGCCGCCCCCCGGCCCCATTCCGGAACCCGTTTTTGAGGCGGAGCCCTGTCTGGAGCCGGACACGCCGCCCTATGATCTGGACGAGGACCTGACGGCGCGGATGCTGGCCTGCCGCCACAAGGTCTACGCGGTCATGGACCTCTACCTGGACGCCCTGCTGGACTTGGAGCGCTTCGGCAAGGTGTCCCCCAACCAGCTCACCGGCGCGCTGGGGACGCTGCTGGACAAGTGGGGCGCGCTGGAGGCCGAGAGCGCCCGGACGGACGGCGAAGCCGGCGGCGTCATCATTCTGGGGGAGGTGGAGGAGGACCCTTCAACATCTTCCGCTTGATCCCTCCCCCATCAGGGGGAGAGAGAATAACCTGGAGAAGGAGGTATCGTATGGCAAAACCGTTTCGGAGGAAACTCAAAAAATACCCGGCCGGAGGACGGTCCTCCGCCGGCGGACTGCCGCGGCAGGCGGCGGTGATCTGGACCCCGCAGCCCCGGCAGCGGGCCTTTATGGCCCGGCGGGAGTGGGAGGCCCTTTACGGCGGGGCCGCCGGGGGCGGCAAGAGCGAGGCCCTGGTCATGGAGGCCCTGCGGCAGGTCCACATCCCCCACTACAAGGCCCTCATCCTGCGCAAGACCTTTCCCGAGCTGCGGGAGCTGATCGACAAGACCCAGCGCTATTACCCCAGGGCCTTTCCCAAGGCAGGCTACCACAGCGGCACCCACACCTGGACCTTTCCCAGCGGGGCGAGGGTGGTGTTCGGGGCGATGCAGCACCCCAGGGACCGGACAAAGTACCAGGGACAGGCATACGACTTCATCGCCTTTGACGAGCTGACCCACTTCACCTGGGAGGAGTACAGCTACCTGTTCTCCCGCTGCCGCCCCAACGGACCGGGGACGCGCTGCTACATCCGCTCCACCGCCAACCCCGGAGGCATCGGCCACGGCTGGGTCAAGGAGCGCTTCATCACCGCGGCGCCGCCCATGACCCCCATCCGGGAGGAGGTGTCCTGGCGGGATGCCGGCGGCGCGCTCCGGCAGGCCGTTCGCAGCCGCGTCTTCGTGCCGGCCAGCGTCTTCGACAACGCCGCCCTGCTGCAAAACGACCCCGGCTATGCCGCCTCCCTGGCCTCGCTGCCGGAGGCGGAGCGCAACGCCCTGCTCTACGGCGACTGGGACAGCTTTTCCGGGCAGGTGTTCACCGAGTGGCGCAACGACCCGGAGCACTACGCGGACGGGCTGGGCACCCACGTCATCGACCCCTTTCCGGTGCCGGCGGACTGGGCCATCTGGTGCTCCCTGGACTGGGGCTACACCCGGCCCTTTTCCGTGGGCTGGTACGCCGTCGATCACGACCGGCGGCTCTACCGCATCCGGGAGTACTACGGCGTCCGCGCTTCGGAGGACGGGACCCCCTGCCCGGACCAGGGGGCGCGGCTGGACCCCTCCGCCGCGGCGGAGCAAATCCGGCGCATCGAGGCGGACGACCCCAATCTGCGGGGGAAAACCGTCCACCGGGTGGGGGACCCCGCCATCTGGGGCAGCCAGACCGGGGAGAGCGTGGGGGACATGCTGGCCCGCCGGGGCCTGTACTTCGAGCGCGGGGAGCACAGCCGCCGGGACGGCAAGATGCAGGTCCACTACCGGCTGCGCTTCGACGGCGAGGGCAGGCCGGGGCTGTACGTCTTCAAGGGCTGCCGGAACCTGATCCGCACCCTGCCCGCGCTGGTCTACGACGCCAGCGACCCGGAGGACGTGGACACCCGGGGCGAGGACCACGCCTACGACGAGCTGCGGTACGTGTGCATGAAAAATCCCATCGCCCCGGCCCGGTCCGCGCCGCCCGCCCCCCAGGGCTGGAGCCCGCTGGAATGAGCGGAGACAAAAAACATCTCCCCGCAGAAAGGGGGAGATGTTGCTCCGTCACGCGGAATGCTGCGATTTTAAGCGCAGATTCCGCTCATGCACGGCCTGTCGAAGCGCTTCCGGGTCCGATTCGGGACAGTCTTCATCAAACACGACGGGCTGCTTTGCGGCTGCTCTGATCCGTGCGAGCTGTTCCGCCGTCGGTTGCTGACCGGCTTTCAATAAAACAAGAATCGCGTCGTCGAAGTCAATGCCATGCTTTTTCAGGTTTGCCGCGTTCTTCTCCTCATCCCACTCGAACAGCGCGGATAACCACCTCATTTTTCTTTTCATTCAATAGTTTACATCATCTTTTCGCAGCTTGCAAGCGCAAACATGAAGATTTTGAAAAACCTTTCTATGGAGGTACCGACATGAAAAAAGCAACGACAGAAGCAACCGTTGACCGGGAGACCCGCCGCGCCGCGGCTGCCCCGTCCGCCCCGCCGCCCGCCGGCGCGGACTGCGCCCCCGCCGCAATGCCGGAGGAGTCCCCCCGCAGTTCCCTTGCCTCCGGCGGCAGCAAGCCCATCGGGCAGGCGGAGCTTGCAAGGGCGCGGGAGATCTTCGAAAGCTACCGCCGGGGGCGGGCCAACTTTGAAAAGCGCATCGTGGAGGACGAGCTGTGGTGGGAGCTGCGGCACTGGGAGCTGACGGACCGGGAGGGCCGCTCCCGCCGGGGTACCTGCTCCTCCTGCGCCCCCGGCGCGGCCTCCGGCGGGACGGAGCCGCCCCCCGCCTCGGCCTGGCTCTTCAACGCCATCCTGAACAAGCACGCCGACGCCATGGACAACTACCCCGAGCCCGCCGTCCTGCCCCGGGAGCGCAGCGACGAAGGCAGCGCCCGCATCCTCAGCAGCGTGCTGCCCGTGGTGCTGGAGCAGAACCGCTTCGAGGAGACCTACGCGGACGCCTGGTGGGAAAAGCTCAAGCACGGCACCGCCGCCTACGGCGTGTTCTGGAACAGCGAAAAGCTAAACGGCCTGGGGGACATCGACATCGTGGGCCTGGACCTCCTGAATCTGTTCTGGGAGCCGGGGATCACCGATTTGCAGAAGAGCGCCAACCTCTTCATCACGGAGCTGCGGGACACTGGGGAGCTGGAGGCCCGCTATCCCCAGTACGCCGGCCGCCTCGGCGGCGGCACGGACGTGAAGGAGTACCTCTACGACGACACGGTCGATAACTCCGGCAAGGCCGTGGTGACGGACTGGTACTACCGCCGCGCGACGCCCTCCGGAAGAACGGTGCTGCACTACGCCAAGTTCTGCGGCGACTGCCTGCTCTACGCCAGCGAGAACGAGGAGGCCTACCGGGAGCGGGGCTACTACGACCACGGGATGTACCCCGTGGTGCTGGACGTGCTGTTCCCGGAGAAAGGGACCCCGGCGGGCTTCGGCTATGTGGCCATCTGCAAGGACCCCCAGCGGTTCATCGACAGCCTCTCCGCCAACATCCGGGAGACGGCCATGATGAACACCAGGCGGCGCTTTTTCGTCAGCACCAGCACAGGCATCAACGAGGAGGAGTTCCTCGACTGGTCCGGCCGTCCCCTGGTCCACGTGGAGGGGGATTTGGGGGACGCCAGGGTCCGGGAGATCTCCCCCGCGCCCCTGAGCGGCGTCTATCTGGACGTGATGCGCATGAAGGTGGAGGAGATGAAGGACACCGCCTCCAACCGGGACGTGAACTCCGGCGGCGGCGCGGGCAACGGCGTCACGGCGGCGGCGGCCATCGCGGCGCTGCAGGAGGCCGGAAACAAGACCAGCCGGGACATGATCGCCGCCTCCTACCGCGCCCACACCCGGGTGACGGAGCTGTGCATTGAGCTGATGCGGCAGTTCTACGACTTCAGCCGCGCCTTCCGGGTGACGGGGAAAGACGGGGACTTCTCTTTTGTGCGGTTTTCCAACGAGCTGATCCGGGACCGGGAGGCCGGAGTGGACGCGGACGGGGAGACCCTGTACCGCCGCCCGGTGTTCGATCTCAAGATCCGCGCCCAGCGCTCCAACCCCTTTTCGCGGATGGAGCGCAACGCCAGGGCGCAGGAGCTGTACGGCGCGGGCTTCTTCCGGCCCGAAAACGCCCAGGCCAGCCTGATCGCCCTGGAGATGATGGACTTTGAGGGCATCGACGCGGTGCGCGACCAGGTCCGCCAGGGCCAGACCCTGGCAAATCAGTTGGAGCAGGCGCAAAAGGAGCTGGAGCAGGCGCGGCGGGAGGCGCAGGCGGCGCGGCAGGAGGCCCGGCGGGCAAGTCAGGAGCTGGCCATGACCCGTCAGCGCATGGCGCGGGCCGGGATGGCTCCCGGGCCAAGCGTTTCCGGGCCGGTGGGACAGGCAGCTCCGATGGGTGCGGCGCGGCCCGGCGGAATGGGGCCGTCCGGCCCCTCCGGTGCGGCGCGGGGGAGCGATCCCGGCTCCGCCCCCGGTCCCGGTCCCGCGTCCCGCAGTCCGGCCCAGCCCTACCTCCCCGTGGCTTTCGCCAAGGCCCATTCCCGGGCTTTCCCCGCCTCCACCGGGAGCATCATGGGCTCCGGCGTCCGGCGCACCGGCTACCAGCAGCGCCTCGCCGAGCGCAGCCGGCCCAGGCTCGGGTAATACAGTCATCCCGTTCCGCAGGAGCAGGGAACGCATATGGGACTGTTCGGCTATATCCGCGTCAGCTCCCGTGACCAGAACGAGGACCGGCAGTTGATCGCGCTTCGGGAGATCGGCATCCCGGAGGAAAACATCTACACGGACAAGCAGAGCGGCAAGGATTTTGACCGGCCCCAATACAAAAAGCTGGCGCGGAGAATGAAAAAAGACGATCTGCTCTATATCAAGAGCATAGACCGTCTCGGCAGGAATTATGAGGAAATCCAGAACCAGTGGAGGATTCTGACCAAGGAAAAGGGCGTGGACATCTGCGTGATCGACATGCCCCTGCTGGACACCCGGCGCGGCAAGGACCTGGTCGGCACCTTTCTCAGCGACATCGTGCTGCAAGTGCTGTCGTTCGTGGCCGAAAACGAGCGGACGAACATCCGGCAGCGGCAGGCGGAGGGCATCGCGGCGGCAAAAGCCCGCGGCGTCCGCTTCGGCAGGCCGCCCAGGCCCCTGCCGGAAAACTACCACAGCGCCTATCAGCGGTGGAAAGCCGGGAAAATCACAGGGACGGCGGCGGCAAAGGAGTGCGGGATGCCGCTGTCCACCTTCCGCTACCGGGCGGAGATTTACGAAAAGGCCACCTTTTAGCAAGGCGGCCTTTTTGCAGAAAGGTGTACTTTTTTGTAAATCATGTGTATAAACAACTATTTGTAGACTATCACAATAACGGGAGAATTGCAAGAGAAAAACTGGGGATTCCGTCATTTTTAGAAAGGCAATGAGATTCAAAGTTTGGTTGCAATAAAGTACACATTTTGAAAGCAAACCAAGCTGCAACGCTTTGAGTGGAGAGGGCAAAACCCATGAATCTCATTCAGCTCGACCGGATCGAAGTTGAAAACGGAAACCGTGTTAATTGCCGTTATTCGATAGAAGGTGAATGGACGAAGTATTTTTCCGGGCAGAGAATGTCCTTTGTCGAATATGATGTGGACATTTCCTCCGTTCCTACATCTGTTCTTTCGATCCCGTTCGTATGCAATATTCTCCCGGTCCTTTGGCTCTGCGACGGCGTGATGCGAGCGGACGCGCTGGACTGTGAATTTCTGGAGCATCTTCCCGAAATCAAAGAGGGATACCGGCAAATGTATCCCATGCTCTCCTTTGGGGGTCGGCTGGAAACCGCGGCGGAGCGCGCCGTTCCCACCGGGCGGCCGGGCGGCTCCGCCTGTTTTTTCAGCGGCGGCTTGGACGCGACCGTGACCCTGCTCCGCCATCTGGAAGAAAAACCGGCGCTGCTCACGGTCTGGGGCGCTGACATCAAGCTGGAGGACGAAGCCGGTTGGGAACATGTCCGAGAGCATGTGACCTCCGCGGCCGGCGCCTACGGCGTCGCGGCGCATTTTGTGAAAAGCGATTTCCGGAGCGTGCTGCGGGAAGATGAGCTTGGGCGGCTGGTGACGGCGTCCGGGGACGGCTGGTGGCACGGTTTTCAGCATGGGATCGCTCTTATTGCCCATGCCGCGTCGTTGGCTTTCATCTATGGCTGGGAGAAGCTGTATATCGCCTCCTCTTTTACAGCAAATGCCAAGGGTTACACCTGCGCCAGCGACCCGTCCATCGACAATCACGTCCGGTTCTGCGGCTGTCAGGCCGTCCATGACGGCTATGAGATGAGCCGCCAGGATAAGGCGGCGTATCTGGTCAAGCGCAGGCGGGAGGCTCTGCGCGTCTGCTGGGAGTCCTCCGGCGGCAAAAACTGCTGCCGCTGCGAAAAGTGCTACCGGACCATCCTGGAGCTGGTCTCCGAGGGGGCCGATCCGGCGGAATATGGCTTTACCTGGAATACCGCCGCCATCCGCAGGTGCAGATATGACCTACTGCACAGAATACAATTGCCAAATTATTATGCACCGGAGTTCTATGCCCCGATCCAGTCCCGGATGCGGGAGAACCGGGAGCGCGTGAAAGATTACGAGGCCTACGGATGGTTCCTGAATTATGACCTCTCCCGATTTAACGATACCTTCGGCAAGCGCCTGCGCCGGACTTGGCTTTGGACGCATCTGGGGGGCTGGGTGTATGATCGTTTGAAAAAGATGCGCTGAGCCGCAGAACCCCTTTTGAGTCAAAGGAACGTGTGCGAACCAGGGGACGGTTCCCCGTTTCATTTCTTCCGGGGACGAACCAGGGGACGGTTCCCCGTTTCATTTCCGGCAATGGAGAATGAAACAGGGAACCGTCCCCCTGCCTTGCCTTGGCGTGCGGAATCGTTTGCCTGTTCCGGGCTATTATTCGTATTGGCTGCTTTCTCCGCTTTCCTTCTGCGCAAGACGCCGCCGCAGCTCGGCGATCTCCGCCCGCAGCCTGTCCCGCTCCTCCTTGCCCCTGGCCTCGCCGATGGAGATGCCCCTGGCCTCGCCGATGGAGATGCCCCTGGCCTCGCCCCTGGCTTCTGCTCTGAGAAACATATTGCTCATTTTGACATTTTCCTCCTTTTCCCCCGCGGCAAGCTCCGCGCCCTCGCTTACATACCAGGAATCTCCCGTGATGGCTGTCATCAGCTTCAGCGTAGCATCCACATGGCAGATGGTCCGGTCCCCCGGTGGGTCGGATTCCGGGTTGTTCAGGTAAAAAACCGGCAGGAAAAAATCGCTTCGGAACGCCTCGATCTGCTCCGGCGTCAGCCGGGCCAGTTCTACCACATGGAGCCGGTAGTCCGGCAAAAGCTCCAGCAGCTCCGCTGGTATATCCACCTCCAGACACTCCCGCAGGGTCTTCGGCGCGGTCCAGCGGCGGGTCCCGAAGTACAGCACAATGGTGATTGCCGGGTAAACCGGCCGGGGCGTCCGGCGCATTCTCCTGGCGCTGATGCGGTCATTGACCTGCTCCCGGTAGGCAGCGCCGTCATAGCTGAACGCCCGGAGCACCAGATCCCGCTCCGGTTCGGTCATGTTCTCCAGGCCCCACAGCGCCAGGCGGATTTCCCGGTCATGCCAAAACTTGGCCGTGTCCCGCTCCTGCTCGTGGAGTAGCCCGTCGCCCAACTTCATCTGGCTGGCCGTCCCCGCGTCGGTCAGGTCCTCCGGACGCACGACCTCCCTGCCGCCGAAAACCACGGCGTTCACAATATCTGCGAACACGTCGTCACAGCTTTCCAGCGTTTTTTCTGCGATGTCCTTTTCTTTCGCCACAGACATCCCTCCTTGCGGGTTTTTTGGTTTTGCCATTTGCTGCAAAAGCAGTCCCTCGCTGCAGAACCGTTTCGCCGGTGTCACGGGGACGGTTCTTTGTCATTCCAGTTCTCCCGTGCCGGGGACCGCGGCATGGAACCGATTTCCGCCGTGAAACCGCCTCCCGGCTGTAGTCTATCACGTTTCCGGTTCTGTGTCCATAGCTTTTCCCCTGTAAGGATTCGCTCAGAAATAAATGTCAAGATTCTGGCACAGGATCAATCGTTCTGCGCGAGGCGACAGTACACCAAACGGGGGGACGGTTCCCCGTTTCATTTCTTCCGGCAATGGAGAATGAAACAGGGAAGCGTCCAATGTCATCAACTTAATCTTGCAAAGCGTTGAATTGACCCCCCAAAATGTCCCATATATCTAAAATGTATTTTTTGACGCTATTATAAATTGACGGTATGACGTTAGAGGGAGCTTCCTTATAGAAGCCACCCTCTTTCAATCAGACAAGATTGATATAATCGCGACGACCGTCCACAACAGCATAGATCGTCACAGTTTCCGATTCTTTGTCCGCCTTGTAGAAGGCCAGGTATGTTGCCGCAATCAGAACACGGTAACCCCTGGCGCGAAGTTTGGCATACCGTGGCGGAGAGCCGCTTTCCGGAAAATCAGAGAGTCTGTTGAATCCTGCCTCAAGTTCATCAAGCAAGGCAAGCCCGGCATCTACACGTCCGGTTACTGCTGTACGATACAGCACAATATCACGGATCTGATCATTCGCTTTATCAGTCCGCAAAACCCGATATGCCATCGTTATTTCCTCGCGAGCAGTTCTGCACGAAGAGAATCAAATGTCTCTTGCAATGGAGCGACACGGCCTTCGCGAACGTCATCTTCTGCTTCACTCAGCATTTCAAGAAGCTCGATTTGAGCCTTCATTTGCTGATACTGCTCATAACCGAGGGAAACCGTATCGCCACGGCCATTGACAGTGATGATAACGGCCTCACGGCCTTCACGGCACTGTCTGGAGATTTCTCCATATCTGCTGCGCAGATCCGCAGACGGTCGGATAGTTTCAGTAAGCGACATCATAAGCGCCTCCTTCCATAGACATTTTATAACCGAATTTGTCCATTGTCAAGAGGGCAAAATTTTTGTTCCTTTTTCCTTTTATGCGGAAAATCCGCCTCTCAAAATTTTCCTTGCGTTTCTGCGCAGATTTTATGCAACCCACTGACCTGACCAGTGATTATCCCATTGACGGTATGATGTTAGAGGGAGATTTCTTATAGAAGCCCCCTCTTTTAGTATGCAGTGAAAAACAAGATGGAAAATTTTTGCCAATACCTGCTTGACACATACACAGATCGCGCTGACGGTTGACAATCAGCGCCAGATTGATTATAATTGCCACAAATCCGTGTTTCCGGCGGCGGCATACCGCATGAAGCGGCCATGGGGGTACCGAAGTATCCCGTCCCGTTCCGGAGACCGCTCCGCGCAATCTAAGGAAACGCTGAATAAATCCCCGCGCACGTTTGGCGGCAAATTTTGCGCCCGCCTGCGTTACAAAAACCTTGAAATACACAAAGTATTCCTGCGGTTTTTGCGCCTTGGCGGACACAAAATTTGCTCGCCAACCGCA
>JAFTBW010000127.1 GCA_017455015.1 Oscillospiraceae bacterium
CCACACGTCGGTGCCGTGGGAGAAGCCGGAGAGCCGGACCAGAATGTCAAAGCCCTCGGGCTTGGTGTCCACCAGCATCTGCCGGGTGAAGCCGGTGCCGAACTCCGGGATGCCGATGGAGCCGGTCTGGCCGATGATGGGATCGTCCGACGGCAGTCCCAGGGGCTTGGGGGATTTGAAGATGCCCATGGTCTCCGGGTCGTCCAGAGGGATGGTCTTGGCGTCCACGCCGGTCAGGTCCTCCAGCATGCGGATCATCGTCGGGTCGTCGTGGCCCAGCTCGTCCAGCTTTAACAGGTTGTCCTCCATGCAGTGGTACTCAAAGTGGGTGGTGATGATGCCGCTGCCCGGGTCGTCCGCCGGGTGCTGCACGGGGCAGAAGTCCGTCACGTCCATGTCCTGGGGCACGATGACGAGGCCGCCGGGATGCTGGCCGGTGGTGCGCTTCACGCCCACGCAGCCCAGGGAAAGGCGGGTCTCCTCCGCCTTTGTCACCTTCATGCCCCGCTCCTCCAGATACTTCTTCACGTAGCCGAAGGCGGTCTTCTCCGCCAGGGTGCCGATGGTACCGGCGCGGAACACGTGGTCGGAGCCGAACAGCTCCTCTGTATATTTATGCGCCCTGGCCTGGTACTCCCCGGAGAAGTTCAGGTCGATATCCGGCGTCTTCTCGTTGCCGGGATAGCCCAGGAAGGTCTCAAAGGGGATGTCAAAGCCGTCCTTCAGATAGGGCGTGCCGCAGTCCGGGCAGGTTTTGTCCGGCATATCCGCGCCGCAGCCCGCCCCGGTGGGGTTCTCAAAATCGCTGCGGCGGCACTTGGGGCAGCGGTAGTGGGGCGGCAGGGAGTTGACCTCCGTGATGCCGGACATGTAGGCCACGATGGAGGAGCCCACGCTGCCCCGGGAGCCCACCAGATAGCCGTGCTCCAGGGAGTTCTGCACCAGCTTCTGGGCGGACATGTAGATCACGTCGTACTCATGGTCGAGGATGGTGTTCAGCTCCGTATCCACCCGCTCCCGCACCAGCGCCGGGGGCTCGTCCCCATAGAGGGCGTGCATCTTGTCGTAGACCAGGCGTTTCAGCTCCTGGGCAGAGTTCTCGATCTTGGGGGCAAAGAGCTGGCCCTTGGGCAGCAGTTGGATGGGCTCGCACTGGTCCGCGATGGCGTTGGGGTTGCCGATCACGGCGTCGTAGCAGTCCTTCTCCCCCAGGTAGGCGAACTCCTCCAGCATCTCGTCCGTGGTGCGGAAATAGATGGGCATGGGCTTGTCCGCGTCGTCAAACTTTTTTCCCGCCAGCAGGATACGCCGGTAGATCTCGTCCTCCGGGTCCAGGAAGTGCACGTCCCCGGTGGCGACGACCGGCTTTCCCAGCTCATGGGCGATGCGCACCACCCTGCGGTTGAAATCCCGCAGATCCCCGTCGTCCCGGGCGGCCCCCTTGCCGATCAAAAAGCGGTTGTTGCACAGCGGCTGGATCTCCAGATAGTCGTAGAAGGCCCCGAGGCGCTTCAGCTCGCTGTCGCTGGCCCGGTTCACCAGAGCGCGGAAGAACTCCCCCGCCTCGCAGGCCGCGCCGATGATCAGCCCCTCCCGGTGCTGCAAAATCAGGCTCTTGGGGATGATGGGGTTCCGGTGGTAGTGCTCCAGATAGCTGGCGGAGATGAGCTTGTAGAGATTCTTCAGGCCGATCTTGTTTTTGACCAAGAGAATAATATGCTTGGCCTGCTGCTGCCGGACGCCCTCCTTCCCCCGGACGGCGGTCAGGGCCTCTTCGATCTGGTCCAGGCGCTGCGCCCCCCGCTCCCGGAGCATGGGGACGAATTTCAGGTAGATGCGCCCGGCCACCAGGGCGTCGTCGTCCGCCCGGTGGTGGTTGAACTGGGGCAGGCTCAGCGCATCGTTCACCGTGTCCAGCTTGTGCCGCTTGAGGTGGGGCAGCAGGGTCTGGGCCAGCACCAGCGTGTCCAGATACACCGGGGCGAAACCGATGCCGCAGCGCGCCGCGGCGGCGGCGAGAAAGCCGGTATCGAAGTCCGCGTTGTGGGCGACGAGGGGACGGCCGCCGCAGAAGTCCAGGAAGCGCCGCAGCGCCTCCGCCTCCCCCGGCGCGCCGGACACCATGCCGTCGTTGATGCCGGTGAGCCGGACGATCTCCTCCGGGATGGGCCGGCCCGGGTCCACAAAGGTGTCAAAGCGCTCCGTCACCTCGCCGCCGGAGAGCAGGACCGCGCCGATTTCAATGATCCGGTCCCGGTCCGAGTAGAGGCCGGTGGTCTCGATGTCAAAGGCCACGATCTCCGTATCCAGGGGCAGCGCGCTCTCCCCGTGGACAGCCAGACGTTCGTCCACGTCGTTGACGTAGTAGCCCTCCACGCCGTAGATGATCTTGACGCCGTGCTTCTCCCCCGCTTTCCACGCGTCGGGAAAGGCCTGGGCGCAGCCGTGGTCCGTAACCGCAATGGCCTTGTGACCCCACTGGGCGGCGCGCGCCACCGCCTTGCCCACGTCGGTCAGGGCGTCCAGGGTGGAAAAGCTGGTGTGCAGGTGCAGCTCCACCCGCTTCTCCTCCGCCGTGTCGCGCCGCCCCTCCGGGGGCTTGGCGGTCTGGATATTTTTGGGCTCCATGGTGATGTCGTCGTCGAAGCGGTTGTAGGACACGATGCCGGAACAGGTCAGGTACATGCCGTCCTTGATCTCGTCCAAAATGCCGCGGGCGGGGTCGCTGTCCCGGAGAAAGCGGCCCACCTTGATGGAACCGGTGCCGTCTGTGAGGCAGAAGCTGAGCCGCGCCCCCTTGTGCTTTGGCAGCTCCCGGTGATCCGTGCCGAACACCCGGCCCCGGATCACCGTCTCCCCGGTTTCCGCGTTCAGGGTCTCCATGGGAACCGGCTCCCCCCGGACGGGCTTGCCCAGCAGCACGTTGCCCTTGTTGTGGGCGGGGGCGGACTTTCCGCCGCCCTCCCTGGCGGGCGCGGGCTCCTGCGTTTTCGGCCAGTCGGCGTTCACCCGCACCGCGTTCAGACCGTACTCCTGGCGGATGCGGCTCTCCAGCCAGCTCAGCTCCGCCGGGGCGGGCATTCTGGGAAAGAATGCCGCTGCCTCCAGGGACAGGTTCTTCTCATCCACGGTGACGCCCCGCAGCTTCGCTTTCTCCAGCCCGCCGCACAGGTCCCGTACCGCCTCGCAGCAGGGAAACAGCTCCAGAAATGGGTATTGCTCAGCCATGGTATCTCTCCGTTCTTCGCTCAGTTTTCCGCTTCCGCCTCGATGAGCCGCAGCAGGGCGGAGACCATCTCCGCCTCGGGAACCTTGCCCACGAGCTCGCCCTTGCGGAACAGCACGGCCTCTCCCCTGCCGCCCGCCAGGCCGAAGTCCGCCTCCCTGGCCTCGCCGGGGCCGTTGACCGCGCAGCCCATCACGGCGACGGTGAGGTCCTTTTTACTTTCGGCAAGCGCCTCCTCCACCTGTTTAGCCGTGGAGATCAGGTCGATCTCCGTCCTGCCGCAGGTGGGGCAGGACACCACGCGCACGCCGCCGGAGCGCAGTCCCGCCGCTTTCAGAATGGCGATGCCTGCTTTGATCTCCTCCGTCGGGTCCGCAGTCAGGGACACCCGGATCGTATTTCCGATGCCCTCCAGCAGCAGCGCGCCGATGCCCACGGCGGAGTTCACGGTACCGCTCCAGGCGGTGCCCGCCTCCGTGACGCCCAGGTGCAGCGGATAGGGAAAGCGCGCTGCTGCCAGCCGGTAGGCGGCCACGGTCAGGGGGACGGAGGACGCCTTGAGAGACAGGCAGATGTCCCGGAAGCCCTCCCGCTCCAAAAGCGCGATGTGTCCCCCGGCGCTCTCCACCATGGCCTCCGCCGTGGGATGACCGTACTTTTCCAGCAGCCGGGGCTCGATGCTGCCGGAGTTGACCCCGATGCGGATCGGGACGCCCCTGCTCCCGCAGGCCTCCGCCACCGCCCGCACCCGGTCCGCCCCGCCGATGTTGCCGGGGTTGATGCGGATCTTGGCCGCCCCCGCCTCCACGGCGGCAATGGCGAGCTTGTAGTTGAAGTGGATGTCCGCCACCACGGGCAGCGGCGACTCCCTGCAGATGTCCGCCAGCGCCGCCGCGCTCTCCATGTCCGGCACCGTGACCCGGACGATCTCACAGCCCGCGGCGTACAGCGCGCGAATCTGCGCCAGCGTCCCCGCCACGTCACGGGTCTTCGTATTGCACATGGACTGCACCGTCACCGGCCCGTCACCGCCCAGCGGGACGCCGCCTACAGACAGCGCTCTGGTCTTTGTTCTCTCCATCGGCTCACCCTCCGTCTGTGTGTTGTTCCGCCGCCCGGTAGCGGAGATAGTTGGCATACGCCCGCTCCCCGTAAGCGGTCACCCGGTCCGTGTCCGCGTTGTAGCGCGTGAAGATCCGCCTCAGCTCCTCCGGAGAACATCCGTCAAAATCCATTCGGCCCGTCATCTGCTCCGCCGCTGCCAGCAGGTTGAACGCGGCCAGACGCAGATTGAACTCCCGGTCCCGGTTCAGCCGGAGCCATACCGCCCGCAGATCCTCCGGGTCCCGGGGGTCCAAAGTACGGTCCTCCGGCAGGCCGAGGGAGGCGGGGGCCGCCAACCCCCGGTCAAAGGCAAAGCGGCAGGCGTTGATCCCCACATAGGAAAAAATCTGCGCCCAGCCCGTGGAGCTGTCCCGCTTGCCCAGAGGCCCGGCGCGCAGGACCGGCGTCCGGTCTTTTAACAATCCCCGGGTGCACAGCCGGCTCCGCAGGTCAAATCTCGCCCAATAGAACCGTACCGACAGATCCGCCGCCACATCCAGCAGGTCCATCTCCGTCATTTCGTTGTACAGAATTGCCCGCAGGCAGGCCGCCGGTACGCGATACCGCGCCTGGATGTCCCGCAGAAGCTCGCCGCAGCCATGGATGCGCCGTTCCGCGCCGGCAGGACTGTAAAGCTTAATCATCTGGTTTCCTCAGACCCAATAGACAGAAAACCGAAAAGGCCGCGGGTCGTGTGTCCCGCAGCCCTCCCGTTTTACAAGCGCTATGTAACGCCTCCCGCAGCTATGGAGGCGCGCTTTGTTCAAAGCTCCAGCTTTCCGCTGAAGCTGCCGTTGATCACAAAGTACGCGGCGTGTTCCTCCGGCTTGATGTAGAGATTCAGCTCCGTGATCTTCGCCCGCTTCTTTTCCTTCCGAAACTCGGCCTTGGCGGCCTCCACCAGCGCATTGGCATCCGATTCCAGCTCACCGAACTGGACAAAGATACCGGGTTTCAGATTTTCCGCCTTGTCTTTCATCTCCTGCCGCCGGGCCGCCGCCGCCTGCTTCTGCTCCTGCGTCCAGGGCTTGCGCTGCCGTTTTTTCGGGGCAGCCGTCTTCTCCATGCTCTCATCCAGCTTTTCCATTGCATATCCTCCCTGCTCGAATATGATACATATAGTATAGCCAATCATTGACAAAAAAGCAACAGTAAATTTCAAAAAGGAAACGCTGATGAAAGCGACGCGTGCGGTTGGCGAGCAAATTTTGTGTCCGCCAAGGCGCAAAAACCGCAGGAATACTTTGTGTATTTCAAGGTTTTTGTAACGCAGGCGGGCGCAAAATTTGCCGCCAAACGTGCGCGGGGATTGATTCAGCGTTTCCTAAAGGGGGGAGGCGGCGCCGCTCTCGGCCTCCGCCGCGCCTGCGTTCTCGCCGCTCTCCGCGTTTCCGCCTGCGTCCCCGGCATCCCCGCTTTCGGCAGCGCCGGAAGCCTCCCCCGCGCCGTCGTTTTGATGGAACGCGCTGTAGTCCACGTTCAGGTCCGGGCCGGTGTAGCTGCCGTCCAGCTTGCTCATGGCCCGCCCGTACTCGGCGCTCTCCGGGTCGTAGGGCTGGGGCTGGTAGTCGTTCACCGCGTCGGTGCCGGAGAGCTTGCAGGGGATCAGGGTATAGCCTTCCAGCGACAGCGTGCCGTCCAAGTCCCGCCGCACCGTCACCTGGGCGATGGCGGTATCCCGGTCCGACGGGGCCGTGTGGCCGCCGAAGCTCCAGTTGCCCAGGGAGTAGAAGATATAGCCGCCGTTGTACGTCTCGGTCCGCTGCAATACGTGAGGATGGCAGCCCCACACGATGTCCGCCCCGGCGTCGATAGCGGCATGACCCACGTTCTGCTGGTCCAGCGTGGCCCGGTAGGTGCCCTCGATGCCCCAGTGCAGGGCGCAGACGATGAGCTCCGCGCCCGCGTTTTTCAGCGCCTCCACCCCCGCCGTGACCTGCCACGCGGCGGGGTAGAGCTTGGCGTAGATGCCCACCAGCGGCCCGCCGTCCTTTTGGTACAGATACGTGCCGTCGTCCGCGGCCCAGCCCACGCCCACGGCGTCCAGCGCGGCCTGGGTGTCGGCCATACCCTGGGCCAGATAGTCCCCGGAGTGGTTGTTGGCGAGGGAGACGAACTCGATGCTCCCCGCCGGGAACACCCCGGCGTAAAAGGGGTCTGCCTTGAAGGTGAAGGTGGCCCCGCTGGAAGCCGCCGCCGTGGTGAAGGTCCCCTCCATATTGGCGCAGCTTAAATAGTCGCCGTCGAAATAGTCCAGCGTGGCGGCAAAGGGCCAGCTCAGATCGTTTCCCACCACGGCTTCAAAGGCGTAGGGGTTCCCCTTGTGGTGCTGGCTGCTGCCGATGGTGCAGTCCCCCACAAAGCTCAGGGTGAACACCTCCGGCGTCGGCTCAGGGGTCGGCTCCGGCGTGGGAGAGGGCGTGGGCGTCGGGGCCGGCGAGGGCGTGGGCGCCGGC
>JAFTBW010000015.1 GCA_017455015.1 Oscillospiraceae bacterium
GGCGCTTGGAGGCGCTGACGGATCTGCTGCTGTGCGACGGCAGCCATGACCATACGGCGGCGCAGCGGCTGCTGGCGGGGGGGATGCCCCCGGAGACGGAGCTGGCCGAGATGGCGGAGCTGTTCAAGGTGTTCGGGGACTCCACCCGCATCCGCATCCTGTACATCCTGTCTCAGACGGAGCTGTGCGTCTGCGACATCGCCTCCGTGCTGGGCATGACCCAGCCGGCGGTGAGCTACCAGCTCAAGGTACTCAAGCAGGCCAGGCTGGTGCGTTCCCGGCGGGAGGGGAAGACCGTGTATTATGCCTTGGACGACGGCCATGTGGGAACCATCATCGGCATGGCAAAGGAACATTTGGAGGAGGAGTAGAGAGATGAAAAAAACCTACGCGATCGAGGTGGACTGCCCCAACTGCGCCGCGAAAATCGAAACGGCGGTGAACAAGCTGGAGGGCGTGGAAAAGGCCACGGTCAGCTATCTGACCCAGAAGCTGATTCTGGAGACCGGCGGAGATCCGGAGGCGCTGCTGCCCGCCATCCGGAAGGCGGCGAAGAAGATCGAGCCCGATTTCGTCCTGAAAGCGTGACGTCATGACGCTGCGGCAGAAAAAGCTGCTCTGGCGCATGATCGCCTCAGGGGTGCTGCTGGGCGCTGCCTGCCTGCTCCCGCTGACGGGCCGGGCCCGGCTGGGGTGCTTTCTGGTCCCCTATGCGCTGGCGGGCTGGGACGTGCTGTGGAGCGCGGCCCGGAACATCCTCCGGGGCAACGTCTTCGACGAAAAATTCCTGATGAGCGCCGCCACCCTGGGGGCGCTGGTCATCGGCGAGTACCCGGAGGCGGTGTTCGTCATGATCTTCTTCCAGGTGGGGGAGCTGTTTGAGAGCGTGGCCGTTGGCCGGAGCCGCCGGAGCATCGCCGCTTTGATGGATATCCGGCCCGACGTAGCCCTGGCGGAGCGGGACGGGGAGACCGTCGAGCTTGACCCGGAGGAGGTGGCCGTGGGGGAGATCATCGTGGTCCGGCCCGGCCAGAGGGTCCCCCTGGACGGCACGGTGCTGACGGGTGAGAGCAGCCTGGACACGGCCGCCCTCACCGGGGAGTCCCTGCCCCGGGACGTCGCTCCGGGGGACAGCGTTGCCTCCGGCTGCGTGAACCTCAGCGGCGTGCTGCGGCTGCGCGTTACAAAGGAGTTCGGCGAGAGCACAGTGAGCCGCATCCTGGCGCTGGTGGAGGAATCCGCCGCCAACAAGTCCCGGGGCGAGACGTTCATCACCCGCTTTGCCGCCTGGTACACGCCCGTGGTGGTGCTCTCCGCCCTGGTGCTTGCCCTCGTCCCGTCCCTCGTGACCGGGGCCTGGACCGTGTGGGTACATCGGGCGCTGATTTTTCTTGTGACAAGCTGCCCCTGCGCGCTGCTGCTCAGCGTGCCGCTGGCCAGTCTCGGGGGGATCGGCGGCGCGGGGCGGCAGGGCATCCTCATCAAGGGCGGGACCTATATGGACGCCCTGGCCCGGGCGGAGATCGCGGTCTTTGACAAGACCGGCACGCTGACCCGGGGGAGCTTTTCCGTCACCGCCGTCCATCCCGTGAACTGCTCCGAGGCGGAGATCGTGGAGTGGGCCGCGCTGGCGGAGGCCTGGTCCGGCCACCCCATCGCCCGCTCCCTGCGGGAGAGGTACGGGAAAGAGATCGACCGGGACCGGGTCGCGGAGGCGGAGGAGCGCAGCGGCCACGGTGTCCTGGCGAAGGTGGACGGACATGCGGTTCTGGCGGGCAAGGCCGCGCTGCTGGAGCAAAGCGGCATCCCCTGCGCCGCGCCGCCGGAAAAAGGCACTGTTGTCCATGTGGCTGTGGACGGCGTCTACCGGGGCTGTCTTGTGATTGCCGACGCCCTCCGGCCCGACGCTGTCCAGGCGCTGCGGGAATTGAAGGGTCTTGGTGTGACGAAAACCGTCATGCTTACCGGGGACGCGGAGGCCGCCGCGTGCTCCGTGGCGGAGCAGGTCGGCGTGGACGATTACCGGGCCGGACTGCTCCCCGGGGAAAAGGTCGCCGCCGTAGAGGAGCTGCTGCGGGAAAAATCTCCCGCCGGGAGCCTGCTCTTTGTGGGCGACGGGGTCAACGACGCCCCGGTGCTCAGCCGGGCGGATGTGGGGGTCGCCATGGGCGGTCTGGGCTCCGACGCGGCCATAGAGGCTGCGGATGTGGTGCTGATGGAGGACCGTCCGGGCAAGCTGGCTTTGGCAATCCGCATCGCCCGGCGCACGCGGCGCATCGTGCGGGAGAACATCGTCTTTGCCCTGGCGGTGAAGCTGCTGGTGCTGCTGCTGGCAATTCCCGGTATCTCCACCATGTGGATGGCCTCCTTTGCAGACGTGGGCGTCTGCGTGCTTGCGGTGCTGAACGCAGCCCGCGCCCTGCGCCCGCCGCAAAAGTGACAACATCAAAAAGGGACTGTTTCACGAAATGTGAGACAGTCCCGAAAACATGGGGAATAAAACGACGGCCGCTTCCAAAGAAGCGGCCGAAAATGTATCATTCTTTGCTCGTCATCAGCGCTTCCTTAAGGAAACGCTGAATAAGTCATAATACAAAGGTCGTCCAGCGAGTATTGATACGATACTTGGCTTCTATACGCCAGAAATCGAATATAATAGTGAAATTGTGGCTAAAAGTGACCAATCTCGCTGGAC
>JAFTBW010000128.1 GCA_017455015.1 Oscillospiraceae bacterium
ATACTCGCTCCGCTCCCGACCCTCCTGGTATTTGCATACATTCTCTACTGTTGTGGAGAGGATTGTCGAAAGAGCCTCTTCCTGCGTGTTTTATGCATTCTTTCCGGGCTTTTTGCGTTGGGGTCGGTCCTGTTGGAGATGATAGGAGAGATCGGCCCCGCGCCGGACTACGAGCTCCGGTGGGGGCAATGGCCTGTCCTGTTTTTCTTTTTTTCCGTGGCGCTTTCGACGGCCGAGCTTATCGCGCTGGTTCGCAGATGGAAAAAGCTGACGAATGCTCAGCGCATCATGTTTTTTCTCGCATTTTTGAGTGCACGCTCCGCCGCTATCATTTTTGTGGAGTTCCTGCTTGTGTACGACCTGATCCGCCGCTATCTGGCGCAGCAGGAAGAAAGCGAACAGCAGAGGACGCGCCTGGCTGTGGCGCGGATGCGGCCTCATTTCATCTATAACACGCTGCTCACGCTCTACTACCTCTGTGCGCAGGACACGAAAAAAACCCAGCGTGTGATCCGGGATTTCACCAGGTATCTGCAAAACAACTTCGATGCGATTGCGGAAGAGAAACCGATCCTGTTTAACAAGGAGCTGGAGCATACAAGGGCGTATCTCGCCGTGGAACAGGCCTGTCATGAAGGAAACCTGTTTGTGGAGTTCGACACGCCGAGCATCTATTTTCACATTCCCGCCCTGACGCTCCAGCCTGTTGTGGAAAACGCGGTCAAGCACGGTCTGCTTCCCGGCCGCCCGCCGCTTTATGTTTCGGTCGCCACGGAGGACACAGGCGAAGGAACCCGGATCACCGTAGAGGACACCGGCCCCGGCTTCCTGACGTCGGAGAATTCCGATGGGCACTCTACGATTGATAACATCCGGGAACGGCTGAAAAGCCAATGCGGCGGCACGCTGACGATCGTGCCGCGGGAGGCAGGAGGGACAAAGGTGACGATCTTTGTGCCGCGCAGGAAAGATTGATCCAGCCTGTCTCCGGAAGGCGCGACCTCCCAGACGCAAACGGAGAAGCCGTGACCGATAAAAAACAAGTTAAGGAGGAAAAACACAATGACAAATCTCAAACGGGCCCTCTGCCTGCTGCTGTCGCTGGTGCTGCTGGCGGGACTGTTCCCGGCGGCGGCGCTCCCGGCGGAGGCAGTGGAGTACACGCCGGAGGGCAAACCGGAGGAGCTCACCACCGCGGAGGGCGAGAAGGTTGAAGTCGATGCGGAGAGCTGGGAGGAATTATATCCTTACGGCGCGTTCCTCTTTGAAACGGGCGAGACAAACCTGACCGAGGGCGGGGAAGCAGGCCTGATCCGGCTCTACAGGCTGGGCGGAACCTCCGGACGGGCCACCGCCTATGTGTACTACAACCCCACGATCATGGCCCTGGACGAGGAGACGCTCTCCTATGCCAGCGCCATCAGCGGCGGGGACATCCGCATCGAGGTGGAGGACGCGCTGCCTGTGGCGGCCTATCAGCCCGTCGGCAAGCCGGAGGACCCGGAGCCGTCGGAGGCGCAAATCCGGAACAATGCCTACACCGGTGAGGAGGCCCAGGAGGGCGACCGGGTGCTGACTGTGGACGCGGCGGCGGAGTCCTGGCAGTGGTACATGCGGAACGAGGGCGCCTGGGAGAGCGTCGAGGGCGCGGTCAGCCCGGAGTTCGTCGTGGCCGGGGAATACCTGGATACCTACGATTTCCGCTGCGTCTATACCCAGGGTGGGACCAGCTGCTGCAGCCGCTCCCTGAAGGGCGAGATGTACGTAAAGCCGGAGGCGGAGGTTTTAGAGGAGCCGCCGGAGGACCTGGACCTGAACCCGGAGCAGAGCTTCACGGCGCTGGAAACGGACCCGGAGGAGCCCTTCTCAGCCTATGTCTTCTCGGTGACCTTCGCGGACGGGGAATGGGTCAAGGAAATCCGCGTCACGCCGGTGGATGATACCGAGGCGGAGCCGATGGAGTTCGCCTCCCTTACCCTGGTGGAGCACGACGGCGGCGCGATATACAGCCCCTGCGCGGCCCTGACCCTCTCCGTCACGGACAACGAAGCGCCGGAAGCTTTTACCGTTGGCTTCACCGAGGCGCGCTATGAAGCGGACAAGGCGGAGGGCAGCGCGTTCTTTACCATCAAGCGGACCGGCGGCAACCAGACCATGGTGACGATTGACTACGCCACCGAGGACGGCACCGCCGTGGCCGGTGAGGACTACATCGAAACCAGCGGCACAGCGGCCTTTTACGCGGGGATTGACGAGGCGGTCATTGAGGTGCCGCTGATCGACAATGGCGTGGCAAGCGACGAAGCCCGTTCCTTCCGTATCACGCTGAGCGGACTCAAAGGCGACGGCGCGGGACTCTGCACGCCGGGAATCACGGAGGCCGAGGTTGCCCTGACCAACAGCGGCAAAGGCGGCGCGGCAAACCTGGCCACCCTGCTCTACGACGCCGGGACGGTGGACGCCTCCGGCGACGTGGTGGAGGCGGAAGAAATCGCCGCCCCCGTGGACGAGAGCGTGATCACCGGACAGCAGATCGTAATGCCGGAGGAGGACCTGCTCCGGGGCGAGATCGCGGGCTTTGATCCGGAGGAAGCGGACGGGGACGAGGCCGGGCTGATGACCTATAACTACGGGGAGATCACCTTCCCCGGCCAGCACTCCGGCAGCTACTGGTGGGACTACGCCTATCTGACGGGCAGCGCCCCCGACCTGAGCGGCAGTTGGAGCGACGGCCACGCCCGGGGCAGCGGCTGGGAGGTCACGGGCAAGGGCGGCCAGTCGGCCAGTCTGACCATTGCCTACATGCCGCAGATGTACCAGGGCTTCTATGGCCAGTATTCCTTCACCTCCCAGCTCTCCTCCTGCTGGCATGACTATTGGGGCTGGGCCTACGGCAGGGCCAGCGTCTACGGCAACAACAAGACCCTTGCCAGCATCAACGCCCAACCGTATTTCTGGAAGTCGGGCTTCCTGGGCCTCACGGCGAATTTGCGGTCCCAGAACCCCAACGGCACGATCGACACGAAATGGGGTCCCACTGAGGATGTGCATTACCTGGGGCTGAACATCGAAAAGCACTACTGCGACGCGGACAGCGACGCCTCCAGCTATCTGTATAACGCCCGCCTGACCCG
>JAFTBW010000129.1 GCA_017455015.1 Oscillospiraceae bacterium
TAGGCGATGACGACCATGCTCATCAGATAGGGCAGGAGGATGGCGGTCATGTAGAATTTCTTTTTCAGCTTGCCGACGACCTCGTTGATGAGGATGGCGGCGGCGACGCCCAGGACCGCCCCAAGAACGATCCACAAAATGTTATAGAGCAGGGTGTTGCGGATCATGATCGAGGCGTCGGCGGTGCGGAACAGGAATTTGAAGTTTTTGAGCCCGACCCAGGGGCTGTCCCACATGCCCTTGGAATAGCTGAAATTCTTGAAAGCGATCTGCAAGCCCGCCAGGGGCAGATAGTTGTTGATGAACAGATAGGCCAGTCCGGGCAGGCCCATGATGTAGAACGGAATCCACTGCTTCCAGTTGATTTTCCGCTTTTTGCGCCCGTCCTGCTTCATAGCGGTTCCCCCTCTCTTAGTTTTCCAATTCAGGCTGCCCCGGGCGGGGCAACCTGTCGGGTGCTGTTCGGATGAGAATTATCGGACGAGAATTACTTGTTGGCCTCCAGCCAGGCGTCCAGGGCTTTCTGGTTGGCGTCGATGCAATCCTGCATGCCGGCGGCGTTCAGGGCGGCCACCAGCTCGTCCACGGCGGCGTCCACGTCCGCCACCGCGCCTGCGTTCAGGGCGGGCAGCTTCTGCTCCAGAATGGTGCCGATGGCGCCGGCCTCGGCGGAAAACGCGCTACCGTCGAAGTCATAGCCGAAGGTGAGACTCATTTTCGCCTCGTTCTCGAAAGCGCGGGTGTCCTCGGGATAGCTGTCGGTCAGGGGAGCGACGATCTTGAGCATGGTGGGGTCGCCGTAGTGTACAAAGCCCGCGTAGTAGCTGTTGTTATCCGCGTTGGCGGTGCCGGCACGGGTGATGACGTTCTCAGTGCCCTCCACGGCCACGTAGTCGGTGCCCTCCACGCCGTACATCAGCAGGTTGGCCACGTCGGCGTCGGCGTAGATCAGGTTGATGAGGTCCATGGCCTTGTCCGGGCGCTTGCAGTTGGCGGCGATGCCCAGCATGAACTCCCGCGCGCCGGCGGTGGAGACCGACGGTTCGCTGGTCCGAACGATACCGGTCTCAAAGTTGGGGTTGGTCCAGGTGGCCATCTGGTTGGTGGTGTAGGCCGTGGCGGTGCCGAACAGGTGCTGGTTGGCGAAGTACTCCTGTACGCTGGTGGTATCGGTGAGCTGGTCGGGAGGGGTCAGTCCCTCGTCAAACCAGAGCTTGTTCTGCCGCCAGAAGCTCCGGAACTCCTCGGAGTCGAAGACGTTGACGATGGTGGTGCTGTTGGCCGGGTCCAGGATGCCGCCGAACGCGCCGCTGGTGCCGAAGTAGTCGCCGCCGTTCTGGAACTTGTAGTTAAGCTGGCTGGAGTTGGGATAGCTGGTGAAGTAGACGCCGTGCTCCTTGCAGATCCGGGCGGCCTCGGTCAGCTCCTCGCTGGTCATGCCGTCGTGCATGTCGATGCCGAACTCGTCGGCCATGGTCTTGTTATAGACAAAGGAACCGCTCATGGCCGCGTAGGGATAGCCGCTGACGGCATAGGTAATGCCGTTCATCTTCTGGGCGGCGCTGACGTGCTCCGTCACCGCCAGGGCGGCCTGGCCGCGGGAGGCCAGCAGGTCGTCCAGGGGCAGCAGCAGCTCCTGGGACACCATGTTGTCCATGGGGCTGGTCAGGCCGACGGCAACGATGTCCAGCTTCTCATCGCCTGCCACGCCCAGAGAGGTGGTGGTGGGCAGGTTGCCGATGAAGACAGGGACGATGTCCACGGTGACGTTGATCTTTTCCTTGGTGATGGCGCTCAGCGCCGCTTCCACGTTGGCGATGTTGTTGTTCTCCTCAAAGAGGCCGACGAACTGGATGGAGACCTCGTAGGGCGCCTCGTCCATGTCGATGGTCGCGGGCTCGGCGCTGCCGCCGGAGGAGGCCGCGCCGGAGGAGGTCGTGGCGCCGGAGCCGGAGTCGCCGCAGCCGGCCAGCAGGCCGGCGATCAGCAAAGCCGCCAGCAGGATGGACAGTGTCTTTTTCATGTTTCTTCCCCCATTTTCGTAATATTCGGGCTGTTCCGCCCTTGGATGATGGGGTAATCTTAGCAAGTTTATCCAAAAAAGGATAGTACGATCCTGTCCTTTGTCTTGCACTTTTTTGACTTTCCGCGATTTGTGTCAGGTGTGTCAGGGGACGGGCTGTGTCAGGGGGACGGTTCTTTTGACACATTATAAATAATGTGTCAAAAGAACCGTCCCCCTGACACAGCCCGTCCCCCTGACACAGCCCTGACACACCTGACACAAACTCAGCCCCCGCTCTGCCGCCAGGCCTGGGGGGTCTTTCCGGTGCTGCGCTTGAAGATGCGGGTGAAGTAGGAGTAGTTGCCGTAGCCCACGGCGTCCGCCACCCGGTTGATGGGGTAGTCGCTGCCGGTGAGCAGCTCCTTGGCCAGCCGGATGCGCTCGTCCGTGATGTACTCCAGGATGGAGACGCCCTTGGCTTTCTTGAAGATGCGGGTCAGATACTGCTCGTTCAGATAGACCTGCCCCGCCAGCTCCCCGATGGTGATGTTCTCCTGAATGTGGCCGTGGATGTAGGACACCACCGTGTCCACCGGGTCCGCGCCTCCCTTTTCCCGGTCCTCCCGCTCCAGCTTTTGCTGGATGTGGGCGGGGATGCGCTCCGTGTGCCTTTCCCGCCGCAGCCGCTCCACCAGGGCGGTGAGGATGCCGTCCAGCTCGCCGTAGTCGATGGGCTTCAGGAGGTAGTCCGCGCTGCCCAGCCTGAGCGCCCGCTGGATGTAGGAGAACTCCGGGTGGCAGGTAACGTAGACGCATTCCACGGCGGGGTAGTAGAGCTTGACCCACTCGAACAGCTCCAAGCCGTCCCCCTGGGGCATCTCGATGTCCGAGAGCATGATGTCGATGGGTTTTTGGCGGAAGACCTCCTGGGCAGCCGCCATGCTCCCGGCGGTATAGACCCCGTCGATGCCGTACTTTCCCCAGTCCACCCGGCGGCGGAGGGCGTTCAGCGCCACCTCCTCGTCGTCAACCAATATCACATTCATCCGTCTCTTCCTCCTCTCTCCGCGCCGGCAAATACAGCGTGACGGCCGTTCCGTGGGGCTCCGCCCTGCGAATGTCCAGGTCCGCCTCTCCGCGGTAGAGCAGCCAGAGCCGGTCGATGGAATTCTGGATGCCCACCCCCAGGTCCGGCCGGAATTCGTGATCCTGCCGGAAAACGCCGATCCGCTCCAGCACCTCCTCCGGGATGCCCGGCCCGGTGTCGCCGATGCGGATCATGAGCTTTCCCTCCGCGGTCAGCGATGCGGTGACGGAGATATCCACGGTCCGGCCGGGGGTGAGGGCGTGCTTGATGGCGTTTTCCGCAAAGGACTGGACCAGCAGCGGCGGAACGGTGAGACTTGCGGTATCGCTCTCCCAGCGCACCTCCGCCCGGAAGGTGTTCCGGAAGCGGGCCTGCTGGATCTCAAAATAGTTTTGGATGTGCTCCAGCTCCCGCTCCAGGGGGACGAAATCCCGATTGGCGTTGACCACATAGCGGAAGTACCGGGACAGGCAGAGGATCATCCGCTGGGCCAGGGCGAACTCCTCCGGCTCATAGCTGTAGAGGATGTTCAGGGCGTTCAGGATAAAGTGGGGCCGGATCTGCTGGGCCAAAAAGCCGATGCGGATCTTCTCCCCCTTGATCTGCTCGTCATAGAGGCTGATCTTCAGATCCCGCACCTCGTCCATCATGTGGTTGAAGCTGCCGTTGATCCGCTCGAATTCCGATCCCCTGGCTTTGCCGGGGATGCGGTAGTCCAGGTCCCCGGACTCGATGCGCTCCATGGCGTCCGTCAGACGGCGCAGCGGGGCCACCATCCACCGCTGCATGGACAGGATGACCACCGGCACCACCAGCAGGGCCGCGACGGACAGAATTTGCAGGACGCGGATCGCCACGGGCAGCGCCCCGCTGATCTCGCTGCGGCTCATGACCCGCGCCAGCCGGAGGGAGGAACAGCCGGAGGGGACGGAGAGCAGCATACAGCGCTCCCCCCGGTAGACGCACTCCGACTGCTCCGGGTCCAGCCGCGGCAGTCCGTCCCGCTCGCTGAAAAGGACCTCTCCGGCCCCGTCGGTGAAAGCCAGGGTCCAGCTCCCGGCAAAGTCCAGCGGAGAAGCCAGGTGCTTTAACTCGATCCAGGCCCCGTAATAGCCGCCCCGGTAGGCGGCGAGATAGCAGACCAGGGCAACGTCCCCCTCCCGGACCGCGGACCAGCTTCCCAGCGCCATGCCCTCCGGCTCCTCCAGCCGCCGCCGGATCAGGTCCCCCAGCTCCCTGCCGTGCATACCGGAGCTGGTCTGAATGAAGTACTCTTTCTCCGGGAACCAGGCAAAAAAGCTGTCGATCTGCGGATTTTCCACGATCCTGTCGTTCAGCGTCTGGGTAAAGTCGATGGCGGCCTGGATCTGCCGCTGCTCCTCCGCGCCGTCCTGCGCAGGCTTCACCGCCAGCCGGAGAAAATCGTTGTCGTTCCGGGAGAGATAGTTCAGCGCGGTGGAGGCCCGGAGCATGGCGTCGTCCGCCTGGGACATGTAGAGCTCCAGACTGTGCCGCGCCTCCAGGCCCATCCGCTCCTCCACCTGGGAGAGCACCTTTGCCCCCAGGATCAGCGTCAGCAGGTTCAGCGGGAGCAGCACCGCCAAAACGATGGCGATCAGGCGGAACATGGCCGACCCGGCCAGATATTTCCAGTTTTCTCTCATGCGCCCGCCTCCCGGGGGATTATTTTTTCCGCCCGTTTTGGGCATACTTCCCTTTATGGAAGTACCGGAACTGATTTTGACGTTTTTGGTGGGCGGGCTGGGCTACGGCGGGCTGGAGATTCTCTGGCGTGGCCACACCCACTGGACCATGCTGCTGCTGGGCGGCGTCTGCTTCACGGTGATCTACGCCCTCACCGTCCTGACCCGGCTGCGGCTGTGGGAGACCTGGTTTTTCTCCGCCGCGGCGGTCACCGGACTGGAATTTCTGTCCGGCTGTGTGCTGAACCTGTACCTGGGCTGGAACGTCTGGGACTACGCGGGCCTGCCGGGGAACGTGCTGGGGCAGATCTGTCCCGCCTACGCCCTGGGCTGGCTGGGGCTGTGCGTCCCCAGCTCATTCCTCGCCCTGTTCCTCCGCCGCAGGTTCCGCCGCCGAAAACGCGGAGAGGGGTGACGGCGCCTGCGCGGCCAGGGCCAGCTTCACCAGGCGGCTGGTGCCCAGCCGGTCCGCCCCCAGGGAGACGAAGCGCTCCGCGTCCTCAAAGGTGGAGATGCCCCCCGCCGCCTTGATCCGGAGCCGGGGGTCGCAGTTGGCGCGCAGCAGCTTCACGTCCCCGACGGTGGCCCCGCCGGTGGAAAAGCCGGTGGAGGTCTTGATGAAGTCCGCGCCGGAGGCGGAGACGATGGCGCAGAGCTGGAGCTTTTCCTGCTCCGTCAGCAGGCAGGTCTCGATAATGACCTTGAGAATTTTCCCCTCGCTGGCGCGGCGCACCGTCCGGATGTCCTCCAGCACGCCGCTCCAGCAGGCGTCCTTGACCATGCACAGGTTGACCACCATGTCCACCTCGTCCGCCCCGTGGGCGATGGCGTCCCCGGCCTCAAAGGCTTTGGCCGCGCCGGTGGCGTAGCCGTTGGGGAACCCGATGACCGTGCAGATCCGCATCCGGTCCTCCACATACTTTTTCGCCCCCGCCACGTGGGCGGGCGGGATGCACACGCTGGCGCAACCGAAGCGGACGGCCTGGTCGCACACCTCCCGGATCTCCGCCGAAGTGCAGTCGGGCCGGAGCAGGGTGTGGTCGCATCTGGCGAGCAATTCACGCATTTCCATACTGTTCTTTCCTTTCCAAGCATATCCCATCGCGGGAGCACATATCCTCTACCATATCCAAACGATAGGCGGAGGGTGCTTATGAACGAGCAAATGCGGGGCAACTATGTATTTTTGCGGGGCCATGTATCCACGCGGCCCTGTCTCTCCCACCGGAGCCGGGGGGAGGAATATTACCGGTTCCTCCTGGAGGTCTCCCGGCTTTCCGGCGCGGTGGACACGCTGCCGGTCATCGCCCGGGCTTCGCTGCTGGACGAGCTGGAGGTGGGCGGCGGGGACGCGCTGGCGGTGACGGGGGAGGTGCGCAGCTTCAACAACCGCAGCGGGACAGGCCCAAAGCTGGTAATCACGGTGTTTGCAAAGACCCTGTGCTTCGAGGACGGGCCGGACGAGAACACCGTGGAGCTGACGGGTACGCTGTGCAAGGAGCCCGTCCACCGGGTCACGCCCATGGGCCGGGAGATCGCGGACCTGATGCTGGCGGTGAACCGGCGCTGCGGCAGGAGCGACTATCTGCCCTGCATCGCCTGGGGCGCGGGGGCCAGGACCGCCGCCGGCTGGCACACGGGGGACGCGCTCCGTATGCAGGGCAGGTTCCAAAGCCGGGCCTACACCAAGAACATAGACGGCCAGGCCGTGGAAAAGGTGGCCTACGAGATCTCGGTCATCCGGCTGGAACTACTCTGACAGGCGTTCCAGAGCCACGTTCAGGGCGTTGCCCAGGAACATCACGGTCCCGCAGGCGTAGAACCAGAACATCATCAAAATGACGCTGGCCAGGGAGCCGTAGACCAGGGGGTAGCGGAAGCTCTGGCCGATGATGAGGGCGAAGACCACGCTGACCGCCATCAGCGCCAGGGAGGCAAAGACCGCGCCGGGCATCTGCCTTGAGGGGCTGTGCCGCGGGGCAGTGAAGCGGTAGATCAGGCTCATCAGCACGTACAGCAGCAGAAACAGCACCGCGAACCGGCCCCAGGCCCAGGTGTCCGACAGGTTCATGAACATGACGTGCCGGTCGATGAATTGCAGCACCCGCTGCCCCGTCATGATCAGCAGCACGGAGAAATACATGGCCGCCAGAAAGATCACGGAGAACAGCACGCTGAACACCAGCTCCCCCAGCCCCTCAAATCTGGGCCGGCCGCGCATGTCGCTCATGACGTCGTGAATGACCCGGTAGGCGGCGGAGGAGGAGGTGACCATGACCGTCAGCGCCACCGCCAGCATCATGGTGCTGGTGTTGGCGGCCACATAGTTCAGAAAATCCAGAATGGTGTTCGTGGTCTCTTCGGGCAGGAGGCCGCTCAGGAATTCCCGGATGGTCCCGTAGGCGGGAAACAGGGTTCCCAGCATGTTGTACAGGCAGATGAGCAGCGGGAACAGCGTCAGCGTCAGAAAATAGCTGAGGGCGGCAGCGGAGCGCATGATGTTGTGATCCAGGGCGATGCCCACGGTGGTTTCCACGATTTTTTGCAGCTTTTGCGGCCTCGTCACATCCTGTCCCTCCCCTGCGGTCTGAACGATCCTGACCTGTCTGTTGTTTGAACAATATACCATATATGGCCGCCGAAAGCAATCTATTATCATAGTGTGTCAAAGGGACGGTTCTTTTGACACACAATAATGTGTCAAAAGAACCGTCCCTTTGACACACTGACACACTATGATTACGCCCTTTGTATCGCGCCGCGGTTGAGACCCGTCAGCCGCTCCAACTGCCGCACAGTCAAGCCCTTTGCTTTCA
>JAFTBW010000130.1 GCA_017455015.1 Oscillospiraceae bacterium
CCGTCCTGGTGGACGCCGATGTCCACGAAAGCCCCGAAGTCGATGACGTTCCGGACCGTGCCGGTGAGGCGCATCCCCGGCTTGAGGTCCGAGATGCCCATCACATCCGTGCGGAAGATGGGTTTCGGCAGCTCGTCCCGGATGTCCCGTCCCGGCTTGAGCAGCTCCTTCACCACGTCCTGCAGGGTGGGCACGCCCACGCCCACGGCCTTCGCCGCCTCCGCCTCTCCGGTCTGCTTCACCCACAGGGGCAGGGCGTCCAGCCGTCCGGCACGAACGTCCGCGTCGCTGTGGCCGCTGAGGGACAGCAGCTTTTCCGCCGCGGCGTAGCTCTCCGGGTGGACGGCGGTATTGTCCAGCACGTTTTTGCTCTCCGGCACCCGGAGAAAGCCCGCGCTTTGCTCAAAAGCCTTCGGCCCCAGCCGGGGGACCTTTTTCAGTTGGGCGCGGCTGGCAAAGGCCCCGTTCTCCTCCCGGTAGGCCACGATGCTCTTGGCCGTCGCGGCGTTCAGGCCCGCCACCCTGCCCAGCAGGGACGGGGAGGCGGTGTTCACGTCCACGCCCACGGCGTTCACGCAGTCCTCCACCACAGCGTCCAAAGCCTGCTCAAGCTGTTTGGGCGGCATGTCGTGCTGGTACTGGCCCACGCCGATGGCCTTGGGCTCGATCTTCACCAGCTCGGCCAGGGGGTCCTGGAGCCGCCGGGCAATGGAGACGGCGGAGCGGAGGTTCACGTCATACTCCGGGAACTCCTCCGCCGCCAGGGGACTGGCAGAGTAGACCGAGGCCCCGGCCTCCGAGACGATCATGTAGCTCAGATGCGCGCCCTTTTCGTTCTCCTGCCGGATCAGCTCCACCGCCATCTGCTCCGTCTCCCGGCTGGCGGTGCCGTTGCCGATGGCGATGTGCTCCACGCCGTCTTTCCGGACCAGCCGGGCCAGGGTGTCGATGGCCTCCTCCCGTTTCCGCTGGGAGAAGGTGGGATAGACCACCGCCGTGTCCAGCACCTTGCCGGTGCCGTCCACCACCGCCACCTTGCAGCCGTTGCGGTAGCCGGGGTCCAGGCCCATGGTGACCTTGCCCTTCACCGGGGGCTGCATCAGCAGCGGGCGCAGATTCAGCGCGAACTGACCGATAGCCCCCTCCGCCGCCGCGTCCGTCAGGGCGGAGCGGGCCTCCCGCTCCAGGGAGGGGAAGATCAGCCTGTCGTAGGCGTCCTGGGCGGCTGCCTTCACAAAATCCATGGCCGCGCTGCCGGGGACCACCACGGCCCGCCGGAGGGTCTGCATGGCCCGCTCGGGGTCCAGCTCCACGCTCACCTTCAAGAATTTCTCCTTTTCGCCCCGGTTGATGGCCAGGACCTGATAGCCCTGAACCTTGGAAAGAGGCTGTCGGAAGTCGTAGTAGAGCCGGTAGACGGAGTCCTCCTCCCCCGCCGCCTCGCTGCGGAGGAAAGCGGCGCGCTCCGTCAGGCTCCGAAGCGCGGCGCGGATGGAGGCATCGTCGCTGATGCGCTCGGCGATGAGGTCCGAGGCTCCGGCCAGGGCGTCCTCCACGCTCTCCACGCCCTTTTCCGGGTCCACATAGGGCTCCGCCGCCGCCTCCGGCACGGGGCAGTCCCGCCCCTGGGCAAACAGCAGGTCTGCCAGAGGCTCCAGGCCCTTTTCCTTTGCCGCGGTGGCGCGGGTGCGGCGCTTGGGCTTGTAGGGCCGGTACAGGTCCTCCAGCTCCGCGAGGGTGACGGCGCGGCGGATGGCCTCCGCCAGCTCCTCCGTCAGCTTGCCCTGCTCCTCAATGGCGGCCATGACCGTCTCCCTGCGCTTTTGCAGGCCGCGGAGGTATTCCAGCCGGGTTTCCAGCGTGCGCAGCGTGCCGTCGTCCATGGCTCCGTGGAGCTCCTTCCGGTAGCGGGCGATAAAGGGAATGGTGTTTCCCTCGTCCAGCAGCCGGACCACGTTCTCCACATATTCCTCTTTCTGTTCCAGCTCCCGGGCCAGAGCCCGGATCATGTCATCCATACGGTTTTCTCCTGTTCCTATTTTTATCCTTCCCCCGGAGGGGGAAGGTGGCACGGCGCGACGCGCCGTGCCGGATGAGGGGCGTGGGAGCATCGCCGGAAGCGCGGCGGTGGACTCCCGCACCCACCACCGCCCCGCTGGGGCGGCGGTCCCCCCTCCCCCTTGAGGGGGAGGGAATTGACGCAGTGACGGAAGCGCGGTGATCAGCTTAAGGAAACGCTGAATAAATCCCCGCGCACGTCTGGCGGCAAATTTTGCGCCCGCCTGCGTTCCAAAAACCTTGAAATACACAAAGTATTCCTGCGGTTTTTGCGCCTTGGCGGACACAAAATTTGCTCGCCAACCGCA
>JAFTBW010000131.1 GCA_017455015.1 Oscillospiraceae bacterium
AAAGCAACGCGTGCGGTTGGCGAGCAAATTTTGTGTCCGCCAAGGCACAAAAACCGCAGGAATACTTTGTGTATTTCAAGGTTTTTGTAACGCAGGCGGGCGCAAAATTTGCCGCCAAACGTGCGCGGGGATTTATTCAGCGTTTCCTTAAAGGAAAGCGGTCACACGGTCTGCGTGGCGGTCTTCTCCAGGGGCAGGGCCTTCCTGTAGCGCTCCAGGAACGCGGCGAAGCCCCGGATGTCCGCCTCGTCCGCTATCAGCGTGGAGGACTTCGCCTCCGCAAAGACCCGGTTGTCCAGATAGTCCTCCAGGCTCTCGCCCTGGCTCTGCCAGAGCATATAGGCCGCCAGCAGGGCCATGCCGTAGGGGCCGCCCTCCCCCGCCGTCTCCATGACGGTCACGGGCGCACCCACAGCCGCGGACAGCAGCCGCTGCCCCACCTCCGGCGTCTTGAAGAAGCCTCCGTGGCCGCAGAGCCGGTCAATGGGCAGCTTTTCCGTCTGGGTCAGGATGTCCAGGCCGATCTTCAGCGTGGCAAGGGCGGATTGCAGATGGGTGCGCATGAAGTCCGCCAGACCCAGACGGGCGTCCGGCTGCCGGACAAAGAGGGGCCGTCCGGCGTCCAGGTCCGTGACGCCCTCGCCGGAGAAGTAGTTGAAGCTGAGCAGCCCGCCGCAGTCCGGGCTTCCCTCCAGGGCCTTTTGGAACAGCAGCGTGTACAGCTCCCCCGGCTCCTGCGGCGCGCCGATGGCGGCGGCAAACTCCCCCAGCAGGCCCACCCAGGCGTTGATGTCGGAGGTGCAGTTGTTGCAGTGGACCATGGCGACGGGCTTTCCGGTGGGGGTGGTCACCATGTCGATCTCCCGGTGGACGCCCAGGGGGTGGTCCGTGACCAGCATGGCAAAGTCGCTGGTTCCCGCGGATACGTTGCCGGTGCGCACCCGGACGGCGTTGGTGGCGGCCATGCCGGTGCCCGCGTCGCCCTCGCAGGGGGCCACGGGGATGCCGGGGCGCAGATCCCCCGCGGGGTCCAGGAACGCAGCGCCGGCCTCAGTGAGCGTTCCGGCGGCGGCTCCGGCGGGCAGCACCCCGGGCAGGATGTCCCGGATGCGCCAGGGGCAGGCTTGCACGGCGGGCAGAGCCGCAAAGATGTCCAGCATCCCGCCGTCAAAATCCGTACCGTCCGGGGCGATGGGGAACATGCCGGAGGCCTCCCCCACGCCCATGCGGCGCTCCCCGGTGAGACGGTAGTGGAGGTAGCCCGCCAGCGTGGTCAGGTGGGCGATGTCCTTCACATGCTCCTCGCCGTTCAGGATGGCCTGGTACAGGTGGGCGATGCTCCAGCGCTGGGGGATGTTGAAATGCAGCTTCTCCGTCAGCTCCGCTGCGGCCTGTCCGGTGACGGTGTTCCGCCAGGTGCGGAACGGGGTCAGCAGACGGTCCTCCGCGTCAAAGGGCAAATAGCCGTGCATCATGGCGGAGACGCCCAGCGCCCCCACCTCCGTCAGCGTCTGGCCGTACTTCTCCGCCACGTCCCGCTTGAGGGCGGCGAAGCACGCCTGCACGCCGGTGTGGATGTCCTCCATGGAGTAGGTCCAGATGCCGTTTTCCAGCCGGTTCTCCCAGCCGTGGTCCCCGGAGGCGATGGGGACGTGGTTTTTGTCAATGAGCACCGCCTTGATCCGGGTGGAGCCCAGCTCGATGCCCAGGGCGGTCTGTTTCAGGTCGATCATTGCGTCCTCCAAAAAATAATCATATACAGATGGCGCGGGAGGAGCATCCGCGTCTCCCGCGCCAGTGCCAGGTATTCCTATGCTTTCCATCTGCTTTCTGTACAGATGGCGTTCAATCAATCGTCAACTGGTCCGTCACGACACCCAAAGTCTCCAGCTTTATTTTTGTCGCACGCAACTGATTGTCGATCTCCTTATCCCTGTCCTCCGCTTTCTTGATGCGCAGCAAATCCAGGTACTTGTCGATCATTCCTGTCGCCTGTTCTTCCTTTGTCATAATGATACCTCCGTCTTGCTCTGAAAAAAGTCATTTCGCCGTCACGACGATTGCCCGGAGGCGGTGACGCTCTCCCAAACCTGGTTGGCGGTCTCCATGCTCTCAAAATACAGGGTGGTCATCAGGTTGGCGGGGATGCCCAGCACCTCGGAGAGCTGGTTGACCCTGGCCCAGTCGGCGTTCTCGTAGCTGAGCACCAGATCGTAGAGCGCGCCGCAGGGACCCTGTTTGGCCAGCAGCGCCAGCTTCAGATCGTTGGAGATGGGCACGCGGGCCAGGATGTCCTGGAGCGGTGCGTCGATGAGGTAGTGCAGCGTGGAGAACATGCCCAGGAGATAGGCGTCCCCCTTGGAGATGGGAACGGCGCGGGTATAGCCGATGAGCTCGCTGCACAGGTTGGCACGGGTGAAGGACAGCTTCAGGAATTCCTCGAAGAACGGGTCCACCTCGTTCTGGTCGTTGGTGACGCTGAGCAGATAGATCCACTGCTTGAGCTGCTCGATGCCCATCTTCATGATCGCCTGGTGGACGGTGGTGGTACGGTTCCGTGTGGCAAAGCTCATGGAGTTGGCCACACGCAGCAGGGCGTAGGTCAGCGTGGCGTCCACGGAGATGATTTGCTCGATCTCGTCCACGTCCGGTTCGTCCCGGGTGACGGCCACCATCAGCCGGAAAAAGCTGCTCTGCAAAAAGCCGCTGCTGAACGCGGGGGAGGCCAGCTTTTCCGCCACAAAGGTGCCTTCCAGGGCGGAGACGCCCATGCGGATGGCCTTGTCGTACAGCTCCTGGCTGTCGATCTCCGTGGCGATGCAGCGCTTGCCCATGCTGGCGGCGATCTCAATGACGTTGTGGAGAGATACGTCGCTCATGGAGTGGAAGTTGAGCTTGATGTAGTCGATCTGGTCGATCATGGACAGATAGCGGGGCGCGAACTGAAATTCGTTGACCGCGATCTTATAGCCCTCCTTGGCGTACATCTGCACGAAATGCATGGCAAGGGGGTGAATGATCACGCTGTCGTCGATCTGGATGACCAGATCGTCCTTGTCGAACAGGCGGGGCACCTTTTTCATCAGAAGCGTGGTGGTAAAGGTCATGAAGTTCAGGGAACCGCGGACCTTTTCCGTGTTCTGGGTCAGGAAGCTGTAGATGGTATCCGCCGCCGCGAACTCGTTGTTACGGTCGCCGGCGTCGATATTGCCATACAGGGTGCTCTCGCCGTGGTACAGAATCTCGTAGCCGATGACTCTGCTCTGCACGTCCTTGATCGCCCGACGCACAATGTACTTGTTACTTGCCATCCCCATGCCTCCTATGAATCGCGCTCAAACGGCGCTCTGTTATGCGTCAGATTTGGACAGCAGCCGGTCCATGACGGAGACCAAGTGCGCGATCTCCGGCTTGCTCATCTGCTCATCCGCGCCAAGCTGTTTGCCCTTGATCCGCATCTCTTCGGAGATCAGGGAGGAGAAGATGATGAGCGGGATATTGCGCAGGACGGGGTCCTCCTTGACCAGCTTGGTGAGCCGGTGGCCGTCCATCTGGGGCATCTCGATATCCGTGATGATGAGGGAGCACTTCTCGTGGACATCCCCCGCCTGCTTGAGCATGGAGAGGTATTCCCACATCTCCAGGCCGTTGGAGAACTGCTTGAGGTTGGTGTAGCCTGCCTTGTTCAGCGCCTCCTTGATCATCTCGGAGAGCAGGATGGAGTCGTCCGCCAGCAGGATGGGCTTGGTGTTCCGGCCCCTGGGGCCCAGTTCCTCGATCTCGGCCATCTGGATGGAGGTCTCCGGCGCGATTTCCGCAACGACCCGCTCAAAGTCCAGGATCGTGACCAGCTCGCCGTTGCACTGGGCGATGCCGGTGGCCACGCTGTCCCCGGAGCCGCTGATGGCCTTGTCCGGCTTCTGGATGGCCGTCCAGGAGATGCGGCTGATGCCGATGACCGTGTGGACGCGGAACGCGATGTTCATCTTGTTGAAGTTGGTGATGATGAACAGGTCCTTCTCCTTGGGCTCGGAATCGTGGCCCAGGTATTTGGGCAGATTCACGACGGTGATCACCTGGTCCCGGGGCTTGAAGATACCCTCCACCGCGGGGTTGGTGTGCGGCATGGGCTTCACCGCGTCGGACAGCAGGATCTCGTTGATCTTCGCCACGTTGATGCCGTAGAGATTGCCGTCGATGGTGAATTCCATGATCTCGATTTCATTGGTACCGGATTCCAAAAGGATTTCGTTGTTTTTGTCTGCCATGGATCGAGTCCCCCTCTTGTTTACAGTGTAATATCCGGCTGGCCGTAGGCCTTGATCTTGCCCACGCCGTTCTCCGGGAAAAAGGAGAGCGTGCGGGCAACGGAGCCGCCTACGTTCTCCGAGATGATCCTGATACCCTCTTTTCGCAGATTCAGGCGGACGCACTCGATGTTGCGCGCGCCGATGTTGCCCAGGTTGTTGTTCCCGGCCACCTCGAACATCTTGGCTCCGCCGGCGATTTTCGCCACCAGGCGGTCTTTGCGCGCGCCGCGCCCCACAAGCTGGGTCAGCGTCTCCCGGATGCCGGTGTCCGCGTACTTCATGGTGTTTTTCCGCCCGGCCTCCATATTGATGGGCAGCATGATGTGGATCAGGGCGGCAAGCTTGATATTGGGATCGTAGAGGCAAATCCCGATGCAGGAGCCCAGCGCGTAGGTGATGAGCTCTCCGTTCCACTGGAGGATCTTCATGTCCGCGATGCCGACGGTCAGCTTCTGGGGCGCGCCCAGATTCAGGATGCCGGCAGCGTTGCGCACGGGGGCTGCGCCGGCGGCGGGGCGCTGCGCCGCACCCACGGCGGGACGCTGTCCCGGGGCGGGCGCGGCGGGACGCTGCGGGGCGGCCCCAAAGGGCGCTCTCTGTCCGGCCGATCCCGCAGCGGGCCGGGGCGGTATGCCGGAATTCGGTTTTTGCGGTGAGTTAATCATCCATCACGCCCAGCTTTCTCAGAAGGAAATTCAGAGAGCGGATATCCGGCGAGAGCAGCAGACGGCAGGGCACTTCCTCGCCGTCGCAGATGAAGTTGCCGCCGATGGTCATCAGATAATCCGTCTGTCCGCCGTAGGCGGCCATGGGCACGGCCAGAATCGCGCCCTGCATGTCCACGGTCAGGCTGGGGACCGTCAGTTCAATGGAAACGTCCGCCAGACCGCTCAGCGCGTTGATAAAGGTGGAGATCATGATATTGCCGATTTCCACCAAAGCGCTGCGCTCCAGATCGTGCAGCTCCTCGTAGCTCTGGATATTCTCCTCCAGCGTGCTGTTCAGGACGAGATTGACAAATTCCAGGGACTGGACGGCCAGCATGATGCCGTTGATCTGCCCGCTGATTCCCACCAGCACGCCCGCGGTGATGGCCTCCGGGCCGCCGATCCACTCGATGGCCTCGTTGTAGCCCATGATGCGGACCTCCGGCAGCGTGATGCGAATGCTCCGCCCCAGCATGGCGGACAGGGCGCTCGCGGCGTTGCCGGTGCCGATACTGCCGATCTCCCGGAGCGTGTCGATCTCCAGACTCGTCAGCTCGTCATAGTTTTTTATTTCCATGAACATCCCTCCCAGACTGTTTATTTACCTGAAAATCTGTATTGTTGAATGATCTCCGGCGGCGCGGTCCCCCTCCGGGGCGGAAAGCCTCCTCCGATCATGCAGGCTGCCTGTAATTATCGGAGATTGTTGACCGTGGAGGTGATCTCGTCGGACGCGGTGACCATGCGGAGCATGAACTGGAACGAGCGCTGGGTCTCGATCACCTTGGAAAACTCATAGGCCAGATCCGCGTTGCTGGTCTCCAGATAGCCCTGGATCAGCTTGCCGGTGCCGAAGCGCACCTGACCGTTCTTGTCCACCGGAGTCAGGCGGTTCTCGCTGCCGCTGTTGAAGCCGTTGTAGTTGATAAAATCAAAAATGCCGATGGGAAAGTCGATCTTCGTCAGGTCCGATTCCTCGTCCAGGTTGACGACGATCCGCTGGCCGTTGCTGCCCAGGACAAATCTGCCCTGCCCGTCGGAGACGTACCATTGGGTGACGCCGCTGCCCTCCGTTCCCTCCTGCGTCTGGCCCCCGGCGGCGTCGGTCGTAAACCGGGAGAGGACAAAGGAACCGTCCCTGGTATAGGTGATCGTGCCGGTGGCGGGGTCCTGCACGGCGAAAAAGCCGTGGCCCTCGATGGCGAAATCCAGGGCGCGATGGGTCTCCTTGACGGCGCTGGGGCGCATATCCAGCTCGGCATCCTCCATCCTGGCGCCCACGCCCCGCTTCAGATCCTCGTCAATGGCCCGCACCTCGCCGGTCATGAGGCTGGAAAAGGCGGGGACTCTGGCGCGGAAGCCGTAGGTATTCACGTTGGCGATGTTGTTGCCGTGTACGTCCAGCCGGAGCTGCTGCTGGTGTGCGCCCACCGCGGCGGTGTAGAATGACATATCCATAGCTGTTCCTCCCTGCCGTTCCTATTTCCGGCAAATGAGATTCGTTTTCGAATCAGGAACTGTCCCTAAATTAGTTCCCGAATTATGGCGCAGGATAAATCGCCATAGGCGAGGCGACGGAGTGCTGCGATACTTGGTGTATCGCAAACGACGGCAACGATGCTATGGTGATTTAGACCAGCCAGAATCGGGAAATAATTACGGGACG
>JAFTBW010000016.1 GCA_017455015.1 Oscillospiraceae bacterium
ACCACCAGCAGCACGCTGTTCCAGAACTTGTCCAGGTAGTCCGGGGCATCCACCAGCCCGCGGATGTACTGGGTGAACACCACCTTGTCCGGGATGAATTTCAGGTTGACGGTGTTGGACACGAAGCCGCCACCGCCGGAGGCGAACACCGCGCCGTAGTTGGCATTGATCTCCGCCTCGCTCATGAAGGAGTTGGTGATGGTCACCACCGTGGGCAGCAGAAAGGCGACGGCGAACACGGCGCAGAGGAGAAAGTCCACGGTCCTGCCGAAATAGTGCTTTTTCTTCATCCCTCCACGTCCTTTCCGAACCAATCCTCCACGGCAAAGAGGATGGCGATCAAAATCACCATGGCGATGGCCATGATGACCGCCGCCGCGGAGAGCTTCTGGTAATCCATGGCGATGCCGAACATGTTGTTCATAAAGTGCTGGAGGGTGTACAGGGACTGGTAGGGGTAGTTCCCCGCCAGCAGGTACACCTCCCGGAAAACCTTGAAGGAGTTGATGAGGGACAATATCGTCACGAACAGCACCGTGGGAGAGAGGTAGCGCAGCTTGATGGCGAAGAACTTGTAGGTCTCCGTCGCCCCCTCCACGTCCGCGACCTCCAGCAGCTCCTTGGGGATGTTGGCAAGCCCCGCCATAAAGAGGATCATATTGTAGCCCAGGTTTTTCCAGAGAAACAGCAAAACCACGACCCAGTGGGCGTGGTCGGATTGCAGCCAGTCGATCTTGTCCACGCCGAAATTGGCCAGCAGCACATTCACCGTGCCGTTGTAGCTGAACAGCACCTGCCAAATCAGCACCACCGAGGCCACGGGCACCATCATGGGACTGAGGAAGAAGGTGCGGAAATAGCTCTTCATGGGTACCCGCGCCTCCAGCAGCAGCGCCAACAGCATGGCAAGAGAGACAGCCAGAGGCACGGCGATGGCGGAAAAGCGCAGCGTGTTCCCCGCAGCCAGCCGAAAGGCGGCGTTCTCAAGCAGGCGGGCAAAGTTCTGGATGCCTGCGAACCGGCGGGAGGCCGTCCCGTCGATCAGGGAGTAGTACACCACCACCCCGAAGGGCAGGATGAAGAACACCGAGACGCCCAGGACGCTGGGGAACAGAAAACAGACGCTGCGGAGCGCATCCCGCCGCTTCTCCCGCCTGCCGTATTTGGTTGTCGGTTTTTTTGTGTTCATAGGACTATCCTACGGTGTTTGTTTTCCCTTCACCCACCGCTTCGCGGTCCCCCCCTCCCTCGCGGAGCGGGGGAGGGATAGGTGAATACCCGGTATTGCGGAGGTGGATGGCCTCACCCACCACCGGCCCGTTGGGCCGGCGGTCCCCCCTCCCCCTTGTGGGGGAGGGAATAAGAGCCAGGATTATCGCTGCTCGTTGACGTAGATCATGACCTTGCTCTGAATCTGCTTCGCCACGTCCTGGGCGCTGCGCTGGCCGGCGAAGTAGGGCTCTATGCCCTCCTCCACGATCTTGTAGATGTTCTCGTCATAGTCCAGCACCTTGGTGGTGGAGTTGATCAGCTCCAGGATCTGATCCGCCTCCGCCTGGGTCACCGGGCCGCCGGGGACCTCGTAGCCCTCGCCGCCCCAGGTGCCGTAGTCCTGCTCGATTCTGTTGCCGTTCTCATCCAGCACATAATTTCCGTTATAGTCGGTCTGGTACCAGGGCTCCATGGCCTGCTCCATCCTGGCCCGGAACGCCTTGGCGTTGGTGGGAAAGCCCCAGGTGTCGCCGTTTGTCTGATATTTCTCGGTGAAGAACTGGCGCAGGAATTCCCAGGCAGCCTCCTTGTTGGCGCAACTGCTGCTCATGCAGAACTGGGTCCCGGCGGGATAGAAGGTGTTGCCCACGCCAAACTCCGTGGGGAAGCCGATGAAGGTCCCCTTGCCGCCTAAGAGGTAGTTGTAGATCCGCAGGTCGTAGACCTCAAAGCCGTATATGGAGGGGTTGACCAGCATCTGCATGCCGTGGGACACGCGGTAGTAGGCGTCGTCCTCCTCGGTCCACTCGTAGTTCTCCCAGTCGAACTCGGAGGGGAAGGAGTTTGCAAACTCCAGCAGCTTGATAAAGGCGTCGGAGTCGAAATTGCACTCGCCGGTCTCCCAGTTCACAAAACGGGGCATGTCCTGATACAGGCACTGCTGCAAAATATCGGAGCGGGTGATGTACTTGTCAAAGGCGGTGCACTCCGGGCTCATCTCCCGCATCTGCGCCAGAGCGGCCTGAAACTCGTCCACGGTCCAGCCCGGGGTATCCCCCACCAGGCTGGCTGCGCCCATGACGGTGTTCACTGTAAAGGAGCTGAGGGTGGTGTAGAGCTTTCCGTCCCGCTCAAAGGCCTTCAGCACGTTCTCCATCAGGTCGGAGCGGCTCAGCTCCGGATCGCTGTCGAGGCAGGGGTACAGGTCCTCCAACAGGCCCTTGGCGGCAAACTGGGAGATGCTGATGCCGTTCACGCTGATGAGGTCCGGCACCTTGCCGGAGAGAATCTCCGTCCGCAGCTTGGTTGCCCCGGCGTTCCAGTCCGCCTCGTCCTCGCTGTCGTAGTTGTTGTATTCCGAATAGTCCTGTACCTCGATGCGGTAGCGGTCACTGTTCTTGTTGAACTCCACCACCTGTCCCCGGACGTTGTAATCCAGGTACATGCAGGCCATGGTGAGGACCTCTTTCTGTGCCACCTGGCCGGCGGGGGTCTTCGTGAGGATCACCAGCTCGTTGGTGACGGTGTAATCCTCCTCCGACGGCGAAGCGGAGGACGGATAGGCGCGGGCGTAGGCGATGTTGTTCTCGCTGGACACGATGGCCACGATCCTGCCGTCCTCCAGCACCGTGGGGGTCAGGCCGTAGCCCGGGTCCACGTCGCAGCTCAGCCAGTTCAGAACCTTCTCCTTCTCCCCGGTCTCCATATTGTAGCCGTAGAAGTTGATGCCGCTGGAGTAGTACAGGTCGTAGTCCCCGCCGCCGGGCGTGGGGTTGTAGAGGTCTGAGCTGACCTGGACTCCCTCCCCCAGCTCCGTCGCGCCGGGATCCAGGGTATAGGCCAGCATGTGTCCGACGTTGTAGTCATAGGCCAGCACCAGCAATTTTCCGCCGGGGATCGGGGTCATGCTCTGGATGTAATACTCCCCGCCCGGGACGCTGGCCAGCAGCTTCCCTTCGCTGTCCAGGATGTAGAAGCCCGAATCGGAGGCGAGATAGATGTTGCCCTCTCCGTCCACGGCAAAGGAATTCACATAGAAGTAATCGGGGTTCCCGGCGGACTCCCGCACCGGCGTCAGGTCAATGGCGGTCTGCTCCCCGGTGACGGGGTCCAGGCGCTGGAGGGTCATGTTCTCCTCGTACTGCATGTACTTCATATAGTAGTCCTCGTCCGTCTCCGGCGTGACCCCCTCCGGGGCCGTGGACCACTGGTGGTAGCTCTGCTCCAGGGCGTAGACGGTGCCGTCCCCGGCCACGCGGATGTCCTGGAGATAGTTGCCGTAATACTCGTTCTCATCCTCGCTCTGCGGGGTCGGGGTCAGCTCGTAGGGGATCTTCTCGCAGGAGCCGTCCAGGCCGATTTTGTAGAGGACGGTCTCGTAATTCCAGCCGTAGTCGTACACCGCGCCGTCCGGTTCCACGGCAGGCTCGACCGCGTCCGCTTCCCCGGCGTCCGCGTCTGCATCGCCGTCCTCCGCGTCAAAGAGGATCACCTCGCCGTCGTCCTCGGGGATTTCCCCCTCCTCTCCCGGCGCAATGGGCACCCGGTCCGTTCCCCGGGCGTAGATGTAGCCGTTGCAGTAGACGGGGTTCTGCAGGCCGGAGTAAAACTTTCCCTGAATGGGTATGTACTCCGGCACATACACGTACCCCGTCGCCTCCGTCTGCGTATTTCCGCCGGAAGCGCTGCCGCCGGAGCCGCTGCCGCCGGAGCTCCCGCCGCCGCCGTCCGATTCGCCGCCGCCTCCGCCGCAGCCGGCCAGCAGCCCCAGCGCCAGCGCCAGGCTCAGTCCGGCGCTCAGTCCCTTTTGCCAGTTTTTCATCTTTTGCATCCTTTTCATGTTGTCCGCAGCCTCCTTATCCGCTGTAATCGTCCTCGCCGCTCCGGCGCTCCGGAACGCGGCCGGTGCGCGGTGTCCTCCGCCGTTCGATGATACAGACGGACGAACGGCGAAAAAGTTCCCGCAAATTTTTGAAATCTGTATTATTTGTATTAGTACGGAGATTATACTCCGAATGTCCGATTCTGTCAAGAGAAAAAAGTACAAAATAAAAATACCATAGTATTTAATGTTAGTCAAGAAAAACAATACAATAGTATTGCATTTCTTCACCGCCATAGGAGGACCAACGATGCTGAGCCAACAGATCCGCGCGATGCGCACAGCAAGAAAAATGAGCCAGGTAGAGCTGGCAAACGCGGTAGGCGTTACCAAACAGAGCGTTTCAAACTGGGAAAACGACAACATTCAGCCTTCGATCGAAATGCTTGTCCGGCTTGCCGCTGTGTTTTCCGTTTCCACGGACTATTTGCTCGGACAGGAGGCGCGGGATACCATCGACGTGACCGGGCTGAGCCCGGATGTGATTTCCCATCTGCGGGAATTGGTGGATGACCTCCGGCGTGCTGAAATGCGGGGATAAAACCGCGCACAAAATACCAAAGCGCAGGGAAATCCTTTGAGAACTTTCCCCGCGCTCAGTACAGTTTATTGTGCCGTCCGTCGAAACCGGATCAGGTCAGGTTGGCGTAACGCAGTCCTCCGCCGGCATTGACGGTGGCGACGCCGGTGAGGCCGTCCTCCCAGGCGGTGTAATCCGCGCTGCGCAGAGCATTGTCCGCAAGAAACTCGCGGTAGGTTTGCTCCCCCTCGCCCACATAGTAGACCAGGTGCCAGCCCTGATAACCGGCGCTCTCTCCGCTGTAGACCTTGGTGGTTTCGCCGCTCTGCCGGCCTTCTGCAAAGAGAAAGCTGTCGATGGGCGCGACCATCTGGTGCCTGTAGATGTTCTCGTACAGACCGCCGCTGGTGTTGGAACCGGTGTCGTCGCTGTACAGGTTTGCCAGCGCGGCAAAGTTGTCCTCCGTGGGGGTCTCCAGCCATTCCGTCTCGATCTCGGCGATACGGCTCTCCGCGGCGGCAAGCGCCTCGTCAGAGTAGTTCCCTTCGTCGTCGGCCTCGGCGTTGATGAGGATGTGGCGCATGCTCCGCAGCAGGTAGGAGTTGTCGCTCCGCTCCAGGAAGAGCACCGCGATGGAGCCGTTGTCCGTATCCGCCACGGTGGTGTCACCGGCCTGCCGGTCCGCGCTGAGCATCCAATCCCTGTAATTGGAATTGAGACTTGCGCCGCTGGTATTCGTCTCAGAGGCCTCGCTCCCGTTGAATTCGTTCACTCTGGCGGCAAAGTCCTCTCCGTCCGCAGCCAGGGCGATCTCCTCGGCGGCGGCGCGGGCTGCGGTCTTCTGTTCCTCCTCGCTCATATCGGCAAAGGCAGCATCAGAGGTGTAAACGGTGTAGGCGTAATAGGTGAAGACGTCCAAATCATCGGCGTTCTCGTTATAATAGGTATCCAGCGCACTCGCGTCATAGGTAAAGCCCGCGCGGATGCTCTCGCTGTAGCCCTGGGCAGTTTCCATCCGCGTCAGCACGGAACGAAACACCTGGGTGTTGACGCCCTTTCCGTAGACCTGGGCCAGATAGCTGTCCGCGGAGGAAAAACCGTACATGGAGGCGTAGAGGGAGAGGGTCTCCATCTGGCCGTCCACATCGGCGGAAAGCTCCTCAGGGAGGGTGTAGCCGTTGGCCACGGCGTCGTCATAAACGGCGGTAATCTGCTTCATGCTCGTCAGCGTCTGCTCATAGATATAGTCTGCCCATGTCATGTCTTCGGTATATGACTGCTCGCTGAGGGGCGTGGAGGTGTCGATCAGGTAGCTGGCAAAGTCGCCGTAGCTGCTGTAGATGCTGTTGAACGTGTTGCGGTAGAACACGTCCAGCTCCGCCGGGGAATACTTGGTGGTGCCGGAGGCGGTGGTGACCGTCACCGCGGTGGTGTTGCGGTAGAGCAGATCGGAGGTGATGATCAGAGAGAGCGCCACAATCACCACTACCGCCACGATCACGATGATCGTATTGCGCCGGAACGCGCGGGATTTCTTCTCTTCCTCGGTCATAGCGCCGTTATGCTTTCCGGCTCCCCCGTCCCGCTGACCGACGCGGGTCTTTTTTTCCTGTGATGCACTCATTGACGGTTTCATCCTTTTCTTCAGTGTGATTTGAACAGTAAGCGTTATTGTAGCAGATACGCTCCCGCTTTGCAAGCCAAAAAGAAAAAAGATTTGTAAACAATTGCGCCGCACAGCGGGCTTTTCGGGCCCGCGTCCGGAAAAAACCGGGTTACAAATGGCCCTGCGCCTCTTTTTTCGACCGCGGGGCTGTGGTATAATACGCGCAGCATCCCCCTGAAAAACAAAGTGGAGGTTGCCCATGAAACAGAGGAACAAGAGGTCCCTGGCGGGCCGGCGGCGCGGCAAACAGCCCTCCGCGCCGTGGCTGACCGGGCGGAGGGAGGCATACATCGCCGGCACGCTGCTGGCTCTGGGCTGCGCCCTGCGGCTCGTCGCCCTGGCGGCGCTGCCCAGGGGACTGAACCAGGACGAGGCCTCCTCGGCATACGAAGCGCTGGCCCTGCTGCGCAGCGGCATGGACCGCTGCGGAAATCCCTGGCCGGTGCTGCTGGTGTCCTGGGGCAGCGGGCAGAACGCGCTGCTGAGCTATCTCGCCATCCCCCTGGCCGCCATCCTGGGGGCCTCGGAGTGGACGGTCCGGCTCCCCGTGGCCCTGAGCGGCTGTCTGACCCTGCCGGTCTTCTGGCGTCTGGCGCGCATGTCCAGAGGACCCGGCTTCGGCCTCGCGGCTCTGGCCATACTGACCGTGAACCCCTGGCACATCATGATGAGCCGCTGGGGGCTGGAGAGCAATCTGCTCCCCTTCTTTCTGCTGACGGGCGTCTGGCTCACAGCGCTGGCGCGGGAGAAGCCCTGGCTGCTGACGGGAGCCGCCGCCGCGTTCGGCCTGAGCCTCTACGCCTACGGCACGGCGTTCTTCTTCCTGCCGCTGTTTTTCTGCGGCGCGCTGGTACTGCTGCGGCGAAATCTGCGGCCGGTCCCCTTTCTCACCGCCCTGGCCGTCTTTCTCCTGCCGGCCCTGCCCATCGGCATCTGTCAGGCCCGGAACGCCCTGGGTCTGCCGGCGGCGCGCTTCCTCTGCTTCACCCTGCCCCGGCTCACCGAGGGGCGGCAGGCCGCCACAAGCGTGCTGGGCGGAGCCTCTCCCCTGGAGAACCTGCGGGACCTGCTGCGCATCCTCCGGACCCAGAGCGACGGCCTGATCTGGAATTCCCTGGGCATCGGAAAAGGCGGCATCCTCTACGTCTTCGGCCTGCCCGCCGCAGTCCTGGGTCTGGTCTATGCGTTCCGGCGCAGGGCATGGGAGACGGAGGGATTTTTGCTGCTGGCGCTGGCATCCGCCCTGGTCTGCGGCGTGCTGATCCGGGTCAACATCAACCGGATCAACATGCTATGGCTGCCGCTGATCTATTTCTCCGCCCTGGGCCTCTGGGCCGCGCTGCAAAAGCTGCGGCTCTGGGCTTTGCTGCCGGCAGCCGGGATCGCCGTCTGCTTTGCGCTCTTTCTCTCCGGCTACGGCGCCGCCCTGGGCAGGAGCGGAAACGCCAACTTTTTCCCCGGGCTGGGGGAGGCCATCCGCGCCGCCCTGGCGCAAAACGCGGGCACTGTCTATGTCTCGAACGTGGTCAACCAGCCCTATATCTTCGCCCTGTACTACGGGGAGATACCGCCGGAGACCTTCGTGGAGAGTGTGGAGTACTCCGACCCCGACGCGGCGTTCCGGCAGGTGGAGCGCTTCGCGGGCTTTGAATTTTCCGACCCGGACCGGGCGGATGTTCTGGTCCTGCACGGCAGCGAGCTGGCCGGACGGAACGTGACGGGAATATACGGGAGCTATTATCTGTGTGAGGTGGAGCCATCTGAACAGGAAACGCAAACGCAATAGCTGGGTCCGCTGGGCGGCGGGGGCGACGGTCCTCTGCTCCCTGCTGCTGGCGGACAGCAATCTCCGGCTCGTCACCACGGAGTACGAGCTGGCCTTTCCGGAGCTGCCGGCGGGCTTCGACGGCTTCCGCGTGGTGCAGCTCAGCGACATTCACGGGGCCGTCTACGGGCGGGACAACGTCCGGCTGCTCCGGGCTGTGGAGCGGGCGAGACCGGACCTGATCGCCATCACCGGCGACCTTGCCGACGCCGATTCCGATTTGGCGGACGTGGAGGCCCTGCTTACGGAGCTGACGCGCCTGGCCCCGGTCTATTACGTCACTGGGAACCACGAGTGGTCCGACGGGCTGCTGCCGGCGCTGAAGCCGATGCTGGAGCGGCAGGGCGTGCGCTATCTCAGCAACGAATACGTCCTATTGGAGCGGGAGGGGGATACGGTGGTCCTGGCGGGGGTGGACGACCCCAACGGCTACGCGACCCAGCCGAAGCCCCCGGAGGTGGCGGATACGCTGCCGGAAAATTCGTTCCGCATCCTGCTGGGGCACCGGAACGACTGGCTGACAAAATACCCGGAGCTGCCGGTGGACCTGATCCTCTGCGGCCACGCCCACGGCGGGCTGGTCCGACTGCCCTTTCTGGGCGGCGTGCTGGGCCGGGGGCGGGAGCTGTTCCCGGACTACACCGCCGGAGTCTACGGCTCCGGCCGCTGCCGGATGGTGGTCTCCCGCGGCGTGGGGCCTATCATGGGGCTGCCCAGGTTCTGGAACAACCCGGAGCTGGTGGCCGTCACCCTGCGGAAAGCAAAATAGCGCCCAGGTGCAAAGAATCCAGAGATATTATAAAAAATATGACCCGCTAAAAGCGGGTCATATTTTTTATGGAGCGGCCTACGAGGCTCGAACTCGCTACCTCCACCTTGGCAAGGTGGCGCTCTACCAGATGAGCTAAGGCCGCATCCCAAATGCAAGGGTTATTATAACATGCATTTGGAATTTGTCAAGTGTATTTTTCCGCTTTGCAAAACCACAGCGCATACACAATCTCCCCGGGACGAGCAAGCTGGGATTGGTTGCGTTTGACATAAATAGGTTGATTTTTACCTATGTTGTGCTATACTTTCCCTGGAGGTGGTTTTCGTGACAATTGATACCGGTGCCATCGTAACTGCTACGGAGGCAAATCAGAATTTCTCCAAGGTGGCCAGATTGGCAGAGGCGAAAGGACATGTTGTGGTATTTAAGAATAACCGTCCGAAAATGCTCGTGATTGACCTTGACAAGGAGCCGCAGATCGACATGTCAGAGGATGAGAAACTGAACTTTGTTGCGGCGCGGATTCTGGCACAGCATAGAGCCGCCTTTGAGGAGCTTGCGAAATGATCCGATTCTCAAAAGAAAAGATATTGCTGCTCCACAAGATCATGGCAGAGGCGACCGGAGGCAGTGCCGGCGTAAGGGATGAGGCGCTGCTGGACAGTGCGATCGAGGCGGCTTTTGCCGGATACGGTGATCGGGAGTTTTATCCTGCAAAAGAGGAAAAGGGGGCGCGGCTCGGCTATGCACTGATTTCGAATCATGCGTTTCTGGACGGGAATAAGCGGATCGGGATTTATGTAATGCTTTCGTTCCTTGAAATGAACGGCATCCGGATCAAGTGTACGGATGACGAGTTGGTGGTTATCGGCCTTTCCGTCGCCGACGGGCGTATGAAGTATGAGGATCTTTTGCAATGGGTGTTCGATCACAGAGCATGACACGGCAACGGGAAGAAAAAACGAAATGGATATGGAAAGAATATGAGAGATCCCGCGTATCTCTGCCGCTCAGCAGTTTCCGGTGTAAACGTAGTCCAGATACTCCCGGGCAATCTCCGCCAGGGCGTAGACCCGCTCCACGGGGGTGGGCCTCCTGTCGGACATGGCATAGCAGGGGAAGAAGCGGGAGACGTGCAGGGGGATGCGCCGGTCCAGGGACGAAATCCACCCGGCCAGGGCCTCCATCTCCTGCGGGCTGTCGTTTTCACCCGGGACGATCAGGGTGGCGATTTCCAGATGGATGTGCCCGGCGGCCAGGGTGATGCTGCGCTTTACCGTGTCCAGGTCGCCGCCCAGGCGGCGGTACCAGTCCGGGGTAAAGCCCTTGAGGTCGATGTTCGCTGCGTCCAGCAATGGCAGCAGCGCCAGCCAGTCCGCCTCCGATACGGTCCCGTTGCTGACCAGCACGTTATAAAGCCCCCGCTCCCGGATCAGGGCGGCGGTGTCGCGCACATATTCGTAGTTCATCAGCGGCTCGTTATAGGTGTAGGCCACGCCGATGTTGCCCCGGGGCCGGAGCCGGACGGCGAGGTCAGCCAAAAGCTCCGGGGACAGCTCCTCCTCCGGCGCTTCCCCCTCCTCCGCCATGGAGATCTCGTGGTTCTGGCAGAAGGGGCAGCGCAGATTGCAGCCGAAGGAGCCTACGGAGAGGATCATGCTGCCGGGGTGGAACCGGGCCAGGGGTTTTTTCTCAATGGGGTCCAGCGCCACGCCGGTCAGCTTGCCGTAGCTCAGGGATACAAGCTCCCCGCCCCGGTTGGCCCTGGTCCGGCACGCTCCGGTCCGTCCCTCCTCCAGCCGGCAGCGGTGAAAACACCGCTCGCACTGCACCGTCACCGCTCCTGCCTCCCCTCGCCGCTTTGTTCCATCAAATCTCTGATTTCCGCCAGGGCGGCGGCATAGAAATCCCGGAAGCCCCGGCTCCGCTCCAGCGGCCCGCCCTCGGGGCGAAGCATGCCGCAGTGGTGGACATGCACGCCCAACACCCGGAGCAGGGCCTCCTTTTCGTTGATTTCCGCCGGCCCCCGCCGCTCCTTCGGTGCAAAATAATGGGTGCTGCCGCTCTCCGCCCGCTCCTTTTTCTTGCGGTTCAGCAGCCACCACAGGTCAAACTCCGACACGTCAAAGCCGAAGCCCAGGACGTACAGGTCCCCGATCAGAAAGGCGTCCGCCCAGCTTTTTACGGTCACGGAGCCGCTCCGCTCCTGCTCCTGGGCAAAGCGGTTCCCCTCCCCCTCCAGGTAGGTCGTGATCTTTTTCAGCAGGTTGGCGTAGTAGTAATGGCCCAGGATCATGCTGTCCGGCTTTCTGCCCTCGCCGTGGATGTGCCAGACCGGCACCTCCCGGTCCCGCCAGGGCAGAAGCTCATAGGTGTGCAGCAGATATTTGGCTTCCGCCCGCCGCCCCTCCGCCGTGTGGCGCATCATGCGGCGCAGATGCGCGTCCGTGACCGGTGTGTCGCCCTGGGCGGCGCTCTCCAGCTCGTAGCTGAAATTCGTGGTGAGGACGTGGTCAAAGCCCAGGTCCAGGGTCCGCCGCAGCAGCTCCCCGTGGCCCGGGTCCCCCATCTTGCCGTAGAGGGTCGTCTGGACCTCCCGGAGCCGCTGGTCCACCGTGTCTCCCGTGACCAGGATCGCCCGGAGGGGCATGGGGAGGTGGAGCTGGCAGTCCGGAGGCAGATCGGGGTTGACCGTGATCTCCCGGATAAGCTGGCCCCAGGACCCGCCGCCGAACGCCCGGTTGATCCCGTTGCCCAGCAACAGGACCTGCGGATGGGCAAATCTTCTCTCCCCTTGCATCGCTTCTCCCCTCCCCCGGCGGTTTACTCCCCTCTCAGAGCCTGTTTAAAATCTCTTCGCGCACGTCTTTCCGGCGGATTTTCCGCCTGAGAGCGTTGCTCAACCTTGAAATCCACAAAGGATTCCTGCGGTTTCGCGCCTCGACAGGCGAAAAATCCGCTCGGAAAGGAGCCCACGCCGAGATATGAAACAGGCTCTCACTGTACGGCGTGGATCGTGGTGGTAAAGCTCAGCGTCTCGCTCTGCCCCGGCTCCAGCGAGCGGATGCCCGCCTTTTCCCGCAGGTCCCGTCCCACGAATACGGCGTCGGGCAGGCTTGTCCAGGGCTCGATGCAGACATAACCCGTGTCAAAGGGCTTGTCGATCGTCCAGATGCCGAGATAGGGGAAGTCGGCGAAGTCCACGGTCACCCGCGGGCGGTCCTTGCCGTCCGTCAGCACGGCGCGGCGAACGGGCAGCTTGTCCAGGATCACGGTGTCGAGGCCGTAATCCGAGGGCTTCAGGCTCAGCCGCCCGTCAGGCAGGTCAAAGGTGACGGTCTTGGGCGTGATCATCTTTTCCGCATCCATGCCGAACGGGGTGACCGCTTTCATGTCGGGAAAGCGGATGCCGTAGTCCGCCATTTTCTCCCCCGCCTCCAGCGGGGCGCGGTAGCCGTCGTGGCCGCCCAGCTCGTAGTACATGGTCGCCTCCCCCGTGTTCTCCACCCGGTGGACCTTGCGCAGGCTGCGGCCCTCCAACTGATAGGTGACGGTGAGCGCAAAGGGAAACGGATAAACTTTCCGCGTTTCCTCCGTGTCCGTGTAGCGGAAAGAAATGCTCTCCCCCGTCTGCTCCGTCATGACGAAAGGAGCGTTGCGGCAGAAGCCGTGGATGGAGATGCTCCAGGTCTTCCCGTCCAGGGTGTACTGTCTGTCCTTCAGCCGGGCGATGACGGGGAACAGCAGCGGGGCGCGGCGCGCCCAGACGTCCTTGTCCCCCTGCCACAGATATTCGATGCCCCGTTCGTCCCGGATGGAGGCAAGCTGCGCGCCCTCGTCCTCAACGCGGACGGTGAGGCTGTCGTTTTTGATCTCGTAAATCATGTTATCTCCTTTCCGAAAAAAAGCCGCCGCGCCTGTTTGCTGCACAGGAGCGGCGGCAAATGGTTTTGTTTATTCGGCAATCACGCCGTTTCTGGGAACGACCAGAGGCAGCTTCTCGCTGGCAACCAGCTTCACGCCGGTCTTGACGGTCACGTCCTTGTCCAGGATCACGTTGGTCAGGTCCGCGCCGCTCTCGATGGTGGTGTTGTTCATGACCACGCAGTTGCGCAGCTTCGCGCCCGGGGCGATGCGCACGCCGCTGGAGATCAGGCAGTGGTCGATGTCGCCCTCGATGACGCAGCCGTCGGCGACCAGGGAATCGCGCACCTTGCAGGTGTCGGAGTAATAGGTGCTGACGTCGCTTCTGGCCCGGGTGGCGATCTCCCGCTCGTCCTTGAACAGGTCGCGGATGCGCTGGGTGTCCAGCATCTCCTTGCTGGCGTCAAAATACTCCTGGATGCTGGTCACGGTGCGGGCGTAGCCCTCGTGCATTTGCAGCTTGATGCGCCAGCCCTCGTCCCGCATCATGTGGAGCATGGCGTCCCGGTGGAAGTGGAGCCGGTCGCCCTCGGCGCACCACTTGACCATCTTCAGGAGGTTCTCGCGGCTCACCACATAGGTCTCCAGGCTGCGCACGCCCTCAGTGGCCTCGTTGCGCCGGCAGAGCAGATCCTTGGCAAAGCCGTCCCCGTCGGGGATGAAGCAGTGGTGCTCGCCGGGCAGGGGCCGGTCGGTGCACAGGGCAGTCATATCCGCGCCGGAGGCGACGTGCTCGTCCAGCAGGCGCTTGACGTCCACGTTGGCGCACAGGTCGCCCCGCGTCATGACGATATATTCCTCTTTGATGTAGTCTCTCAGGTGGGTGTAGATGGTGGCCAGGGCCTCCATGTCGCCGCCGTAGACGCCGGCGTTCACCTTGGCCAGCATGGGGTGCAGGCCGCCGTTGTGGCGGACCATGTTCCAGGGACGGCCGCCGCTGAAGTGGTCCAGCAGGGACTGGTAGCCGAACTGCATCAGCACGTCCACGTTGTAGATGCCGGCGTTCATCATGCCGGACAGGGCAAAGTCGATCAGGCGGTAGCGGGCGGAGAAAGGCAGCGCGGAGGCGGTGCGGTACTTGCCCAGGTCACCCAGCTCCGGATAGTTATGATAGGCAAAGATAATGCCGCGCACGTTCTTCATTACTTGGACACCTCCTCAGCGGTGTAGATCATGGCCTTGGCGGGGACTACCGCGCCCTCGGGGATGGTGATGTTGGGGCCGCAGGTGGCGATGCCCCAGTTCTCCGTGCCGTCCGGCGGCGCGCCGACCTTTGCGCCGGGGGAAACCACGGTGTTCTCGCCGATGATGGCGTACTCCACCACCGCGCCGGAGCAGATGCGCGCGCCGGGCAGGATGTTGCTGTAGCGGACGGTGGCGCCCTCCTCCACGATGACGGTGCCGGCCAGGACGCTGTTCTCCACGGTGCCCAGGACCACGTCGCCTTCGGTGAGGATGCTGTGGCTGACGACGGCGTTGGTGCCGATGTACTCGGGCACCTTGCGGGGGCTGTTGGCCATGATGGGCCAGTTCTTGTCGTAGAGGTCGATCTGCTTCATGGAGAGCATGTCCATGTTGGCATCCCAGAAGCTGTCGATGGTGCCGACATCCCGCCAGTAGCCCTCGAAGTGGTAGGGGAAGAGCCGCTCGCCGGCGGCCAGCATCGTGGGGATGATGTTCTTGCCGAAGTCGTGGTCGCTCTTCTCGTCGGCGGCGTCCTGGATCAGGTAGGCGCGCAGCTTTTTCCAGGTGAAGATGTAGATACCCATGCTGGCCAGGTCGCTGTCGGGCTCCTTGGGCTTCTCGGAGAACTTGACGATGCGCCCGTCATCGCCCAGGGTCATGATGCCGAAGCGCTTGGCGTCCTCCAGGGAGACCTTGATGACGGAGACCGTCAGGTCGGCGTTGTTGGCCTTGTGTACCTTGAGCATATCTGCAAAGTCGATTTTGTAGATCTGGTCGCCGGAGAGGACCACCACATACTCCGGGTCGTAGATGTCCACAAAGCCGATGTTCTGGTAAATGGCATCGGCGGTGCCGGCAAACCACTGGCCGGTCTCGCCGCTCTGGTACGGGGGAAGAATGAACGCGCCGCCGCCGCTGGCGTCCAGGTCCCACGCGCTGCCGGAGCCGATGTAGCTGTTGAGCTGCAGGGGCTTGTACTGGGTCAGAACACCCACCGTGTCAATGCCGGAGTTGATGCAGTTGGACAGGGGGAAGTCGATGATCCGATACTTTCCGCCGAAGGGCACGCCGGGTTTTGCCATGTCACGGGTCAGGGCATAGAGTCTGGAGCCCTGCCCGCCGGCCAGGAGCATGGCAATGCATTGCTTCTTCATGGTTGATGAACTCCTTTTTATAGTGAAATCATGAAATACCGGTTTACACGGACACAGAAGAGTCCCGGCCCGGCCGCGCCAAACGGCGGCGGAGCGTTTCCCCAAGGAAGCGCTGATAAAATCCGGCGAGCGCAGATGTCGAGCAAATTTTCGCCGGATCAAGGCGCAAAAAGTGCAGGAATACTTTGTGTATTTCAAACTTTTTGCAACGCAGAGCCGGCGAAAATCTGCCGCCAGATGCCGAAGACGGATGAATCAGCGTTTCCCCAAAGATGCCCTACATAATATATGACAAAAGCAGGGTTTTGGCAAGCCCGTTTTTTATAAAAATTTGCTATCCCTTTTCGTTGAATTTAGACATACGCGGCCTCCGGCCACCGGAGGGAGCGCCACAGACCGCCTCACGCCCGCTCCGCTCCCGCCAGAGGCAGTTTTTCAGAGCGCGCCCTTGGACCGCAGCAGAAAGAGGGCGATGCCGATGTGCGATAGCAGCAGCAGCGGATAGCCCAGGGCAAAGGCGGGCTTATTCGTCTTGTGCCGGAATATCAGCATCCCGGCGATACCGCCCAGGCTTCCGCCCAGCACCCCCAGACTCAGAAGCGACGCCTCCGGCGTGCGCGCCTGTCCGGCCTCCGCTGCGCGCTTGTCCCGCCGCATGGCCAGCAGCAAGGCCAGATTGATCCCGATCAGATAGACCGCGCAGATGATATCCGCAATATCCATGTTTCCCTCCGGCAGCTCCTCTCAGATTTCCTTTTCCAGCACCAGCAGTCTCCCGGCGACGCCCGGAGCGTCGCCCACGGGGCGGAAGCCCGCCGCCGCGTAAAAGGCAATGGCGTTCCGGTTGCCCTCAAACACGTTCAGCCGGATGGCCCGGCAGCCCATCCGCCGGAACACGCTGACCGCGTGGCCGATGAGCTGGATGCCAAGCAGGCTGCGGCGGGCGTCCGGCTCCACGCAGCACAGGCAAATCCAGCCCGCCCCGGTCCTCCCGGCCTTTTCCAGATCCAGCTCCGTCATGCCCACCGCCCTGCCGTCGGGCCGGAGGATCAGGACCAGAGCCTCCTGCCCGGCCTTGCGGTGCTCCCTGGCATTTTTCAGATACAGGTCCGGCATAAAGCCCCTGAGACTGCCGTGGGCGGCCTCCCAGGCCAGGGAGTAAAAGTGCAGGTAGGTCTCGCCGTCCCGCTCCGGGTCCAGCGGGACAAAGCGGATGTTGTTCCGGTCCGGCTTGTCCGGCTCCCGCCACCAGGTCTGTCGGAAAAGGGTGGAGTCCTCCGGGCGCAGGTGGCCCGCGTCGTTTTGGAAGACCACGCTGATCGCCCCGTCCCGGACCTCCAGCAGACTGACTGCGGTGTTGTCCCCGTGGCCGACGGTATCGATCTTTGCCGACGGGACGTCCAGCACCCGGGCCAGCAGGCTGCGGATGGCCATGCCGTGACTGGCGCAGACGAGGGTCTGCCCGGGACGCCGCTGCGCCGTCTCCAGGACGAACTCCAGCATCCGCCGCTGCAGCGCCGCGTAGGGCTCCCCGCCGGGAACGGACCAGCGGGCGGGGTCGTGGTTGAAGCAGGCCATCATCTCCGGCTGCCCGTATTCCAGATTGCCGAAGGGCACGTCCTCCCAGTCGCCCAGTCCCCACTCCCGGAGCCGGGGGTCCGTCAGAACAGGCAGCGGGCGGTATCTCGTCACCGCCTCCGCGGTGCGCCGGGCCCGCAGAAAATCACTGGAATACACCGCGTCCGCCGGGACGGTCCGAAAGCGCTCCGCCAGGGTGCCCAGTTGCCGCTCCCCCTTGGGGGTGATGCGGCTGTCGTACTGTCCCTGCGCGCGGCGGTAGAGATTTCCCTCCGCCTCGCAGTGGCGGATGAAATAAAATCTTGTCATCTCGGCCCCTCCGGTATTGACGAATAATTCCGGGAATAGTATAATCCAGTATTATGATAGGGCATGGTGTGGGGTCTGATTCCCGGGCGCTTCTCCCATTTTAACGCATTTCTCCCCGCTTTACAAGCCCTTGGCCGGAGGACGGATGAAAATACTGCATCTCATCAGCGGCGGAGACGTGGGCGGCGCGAGGACCCACATCCATCTGCTGCTGAAGCATCTGAACGAGGATAACGAGGCCACCCTGGTCTGCTTCATGCGGGCGGAGTTCTCCCGAGGGGCGGAGGAGCTTGGCATCCCCACCGTGGTGATCGAAAAGCCCTTTCCCGCCGCTGTGCGGGAGGTGCTGCGCCTGGTGCGGGAGGGTGGCTACGATCTGCTGCATTGCCACGGCTCCCGGGGGAACCTGATGGGCGCGGTGCTCCGGCGGCGCTGCGATCTTCCGGTGATCAGCACGGTACACTCCGATCCCCGCCTGGACTACCTGGGCCGCTTTGCAGCCCGGTGGACCTACGGCGTGCTGAACAGCTTTGCCCTGCGCCGGATGGACTACTGGATCGGCGTATCCGACGCCATGCGGGAGCTTCTGATTTCCCGGGGCTTTGACGCAAATCGGGTCTACGCCATCTACAACGGCGTGGAATTTGACGGCATCGCACCTCCAAAGCCCGGGGAGCGGGAGGCGTATTACCGGGAGGTGGGCCTGGATGCCCCGCCGGAGTGCGTCGTGGCGGGCATCGGCGCCCGCCTGGACCCGGTGAAGGACATGTCCACCCTGCTCCGGGGCTTCGCCCGGGCCCATGAAAGGTTCCCGCGGCTGCGCCTGCTGATCGCCGGGGACGGCCCGGAAAAGGCCAGTCTGGAGGCGCTTGCCATCGCCCTGGGCGTGGAAAAGGCCGTGTGCTTTGCCGGCTGGCAGGAGGACATGGAGCGGTTTTACCGCTGCATCGACATCAACACCCTGACCAGCCTCTACGAGACCTTCTCCTACGCCGTCACCGAGGGGGCGCGGCAGCGCGTGCCGGTGATCAGCACCCGGGTGGGGGGACTTCCCCGGCTGGTGATTCCCGGCGAGACAGGCTATCTCTTCGAGCCGGGCGACGACGAGGCTCTGGGGGAGTATCTCTCCGCCCTCGCTGCGGACGCGTCCCTCCGGAAACGGCTGGGCGACGCGCTCTATGAAAAAACCCGGCGGGAGTATTCCGCCGCCGCCACCGCGGCGCGGCAGTTGGAAATCTACCGCCATGTGCTGGACAGCTACCGCCTCCGCAATACCCGGCGGGGGGTGGCGGTCTGCGGTGCCTACGGCATGAAAAACGCCGGGGACGAGGCGGTGCTGGACGCGGTCTGCGCCGAGATGCGCCAGATCGACCCCTGGATGCCCGTCACCGTCGTCTCCCGGGACCCGGCGGACACCCGCACGTCCCACAGCGTCACGGCTGTGCACAGCTTCTGGCTTCCCGGGGTCCTCCGGACGTTCGGCAAAAGCCGGCTGTACATCAACGGCGGCGGGAGCCTGATGCAGGACGTGACCAGCAGCCGAAGCCTTTGGTACTATCTGTTTACCCTCTGGGCCGCAAAAAAGCGGGGCTGCCGGGTGATGATGTACGGCTGCGGCGTGGGGCCGGTGCGCAGGCCGTTCAACCGGCGGCTGGCGGCAAGGATCATCAACCGGTGCGTGGACGCGGTGACCCTCCGGGAGGAGGGCAGCCTGCGGGAGCTGCGGGAGATGGGCGTCACGCTGAAGGACATCGCCGTTGCAGCGGAGCCGGCCCTGTCCCTCCGGGGCGTGGAGGGCTCTGCGGCGGACGCGCTGCTGCGCCGCCTGGGTTTGGAGCCGGAGGGGCGGTATTTCTGCCTTTGCATCCGGCGCTGGCCGGGCATTGCCCGGCAGACCGCGATGTTTTCCGCAGCGGCGGAGTATGCCCGCAGCCGATACGGCCTGACGCCGGTGATCTTCGCGGTGAATCTGGAGCAGGATGTGGACATTGCCCGGCAGATCGAGCGCGGCGCCTCCGTCCCCTGTGCGGTGGTGACGGAAGCGCTCACCACGCCGGAGGTCATCGGCTTTTTCTCCCGAATGACCGCGGTGATGGCGATGCGCCTGCACGCGCTGATCTTCTCCGCCTCCCAGTCCGTCCCGCTGGTCGGGCTCTCCTATGACCCCAAGGTGCGGTCCTTTCTGGACAGCGTACACCAGACGAACTATATTGATATAGAAGACCTGACGCGTCCGGAACAGCTCTGTCAGATGCTGGACGTTGCCATGGCCTCCTCCAGAGAGGATTTGCAAAGGGCGGCGTCGCGCCTGATGGACAGGGAGCGGCTCAATGTGGAGACGGCTGCGCGGCTTTACGTCCCGGGAGGAAGATAAATGACAAGAGTATCAGTTCTGGTCTCCGGCGGCGGGGCGAACCTCCAGCCGATCCTGGACCTGTACCAGTCCGGGGAGGTTCCCCAGTTGGAGCTGGCGGCGGTGGTCTCCTCCGTCGAGGGGGCGGGGGCCCTGGATCGGGCCAGGATGGCCGGCATCCCCGGTTATCTGGTGGAGCGGGCGCTGTTCCCCAACAACTCCAGCTTTTGCAGCGCTCTGCTGAACAAGCTCCGGGACATCGACACGGATCTGGTGGTCTGCGCCGGATTCACGGAAAAGCTGAATTACGTGTTCCTCCGCTACTACAAAAACCGGATCATCAACGTACAGCCGGTGCTGTTCCCCGCTTTCTGCGCCGGAGAGCTGGACGCGGTCCGGGCGCTCAAGCGGATGCTGGACATGGGAGTCCGGGTGGCCGGGGCCACCAGCTACTTCCTGACGGAGGAGGACAACGGCTACGGCCCCATCATCGTCCAGCGGGTGGTGGAGATCCGCCCAGGCGACACGGTGGCCTCTCTGGCGGACCGGATCATGCGTCAGGGCGAATGGGCCGCGCTGGCGGAGGCCGTCCGGCTCTACTGTCAGGGACAGCTCCACGTTGCCAACGGGCGTGTCGTCATTTTGGGGTAAAAACGGCTTGCATTTTTGTGGGTCATCGCATATAATAAGGAGCTAATTTGGGTTCCAACTACGGAGAAACGGAGGATTCCGATGGTTAAAATCGTCAACAAACGCGGTACCGTCAGCATCTCCGCCAACGTTTTCACCAACGTGGCCGGGGAGGCCGCCACCCGCTGCTTCGGCGTGAAGGGGATGGTGGGCAAGACAAAGGAGACTGGGATCTACCAGCTTCTGCGCGGAGAGTCCATGTCCAAGGGCGTCTCCGTCTCCTTTGACGACGACGACAACACCGTCTCCATCGCACTGCACATCGGGGTGGACCAGGGCGTCAACCTGGCCGCTCTGGGCAGGAGCATCATGAACGAGGTAAGCTATAAGGTCAGCCAGTCCACCGGCGTGAAGGTAAAGCGCGTGGACGTGTACGTGGATGCCATGCTTCTGGGCTGAAGCGGCAAACGCTGACGGAAAGAGGTATTTAAATTTTGAAAGAGTTTTTGAACGGCGCGGGCCTGAAAGAGATGCTGCTGTGCGCCTATGAAGCCCTGGACCGGGATAAGCAGGCCATCAACGAACTGAACGTCTTTCCGGTGCCCGACGGGGACACCGGCACCAATATGACGCTGACCGTCTCCGCCGCCGCGACGGAAATGCACAAGACCGAGGACTGCCGGGTGGGCTATGTGGCCGACAAGGCGGCCTCCGCCATGCTGCGCGGCGCGCGGGGCAACTCCGGAGTCATCCTCTCCCTGCTGTTCCGCGGCATCGCCAAGGGCCTGAAGGGGCTGGACGAGTGCAGCGCGAAGGAGCTGACCCAGGCCATGCGCGGCGGCGTGGACGCCGCCTACAAGGCGGTCATGAAGCCGGCGGAGGGCACGATCCTCACCGTGTCCCGCGTGGCGGTGGAGGCCGCCGCGGCGGCGGCCGCGGAGGACCCGGACATCGAAACGGCGCTCTCCCGGGGACTGGAGGCAGGCAGGACCGCTCTGGCGGAGACCACGAAGCAGAACCCGGTACTGGCCCGCGCCGGGGTCATCGACGCCGGCGGCAAGGGCTACATCACGATCCTGGAGGCTTTCCTGGACTCCCTGCAGGGAAAGATCGCCTCCGGCGGCGGTCCCGTCTCCGACGGCGCGGACGAGGGGGACGGCGGCGTTTTCGACGCCTTCTCCACCGAGGAGATCACCTTTACCTACGACACCGTTTATATCATGCGCAAGTTCCAGCCGGAAAAGCCCCTGGATCTGCTGCGGACCTACCTCAACAGCATCGGCGACAGCCTGGTCATCAGCGAGGACGACGAGATGTTCAAGGTCCACGTCCACACCAACACCCCCGGGGACGCATTGACGGAGAGCGCCAAATACGGCGTGCTGGACGTGGCGAAGATCGAAAATATGCGCTTCCAGCACGACGCCCTGCTGGCCGGGAAAAAGCCGGAGACGGCGGACGGCATCGTTGACCCGGAGGAGGACGGCGAAACCGAGCCGGCCGTCGCCCCTCCCGGCAAGCAGTGCGGCTTTGTGGCGGTCTGCGCAGGCGCAGGCATGGACAGGCTGTTCCGGGAGCTGGGCTGCGACCAGGTGGTCACCGGCGGGCAGACCATGAACCCCTCCACCCAGGACCTGCTGAACGCCGTGAACCGCACCCCCGCCGAGGTGGTGTTTATCCTCCCCAACAACAAGAACATCATCATGGCCGCGGAGCAGTGCGTCCCCATCTCCACGGAAAAGCGGGTGATCGTGGTGCCCACCAAGACCGTTCCCCAGGGCATCACCGCCATGCTGAACCTGGATACGGACGCCTCGCCGGAGGAGATTTTGCAGACCTTTACCGACGTGATCGGCAACGTCCACACCATACAGGTGACGGACGCGGTCCGGGACAGCGACATCGACGGACACAAAATCAAGGAGGGCGAGCTGCTCTGCCTCATGGACGGTGCGATCCTGGAGAGCACGTCCAAAACCGGCGCCATGACGCGGCAGATCTGCAAGGCCATCCGCAAGCTGGAGCCGGAGTTCGTCACCGTGTATTTCGGCGAACGGGCCTCGGAGGTGCAGGCCAAGGAGCTGACCGACGCCATCTCCGACGCGGTTCCGGGCGCGGACGTGACCATGGTGGACGGCGGACAGCCGGTGTACTATTTCATGATCTCGGTGGAATGACCCATCCGAAACGCCGGAAGCGCGGGACAGTTGGTCCCGCGCTTCCGGCGTATCAATTAATTAAGGAAACGCTGAATAAATCTCCACGCACGCTTGACGGCAAATTTTGCGCCCGCCTGCGTTGCAAAAACCTTGAAATACACAAAGTATTCCTGCGGTTTTTGCGCCTTGGCGGACACAAAATTTGCTCGCCAATCGC
>JAFTBW010000132.1 GCA_017455015.1 Oscillospiraceae bacterium
AAAAATGAAAAAACTGCGGGCCATCGCAATGTGTACGGACCGTGACGCGCTGCTGAAAGAGCTGATGCTCTTAGGCTGCGTGGAGCTGAGCAGCCAGGACGCCTACCGGGAGGACCCGGAGACGGCGGAACGGCTGACCCAGGATCACGGGCCGGTCACGGAGACCCAGGCGGAGCGGCAGCTCTACCGGGAAGCCGTCGGTGTTCTGGACGCCCACGTTCCCAAAAAGAGCGGACTGCTCACCCCCCGCCGCAGTCTGTCCGTGGACGCGCTGCTCCGGGAACCGGGAGAGAGCGGTCTGACCGAGACCGCCAGGACTCTGGCGGAGGCCAAGGAGCGCCTGAAAGCCCTGGCCGCGGAGGAGACGCGGGAGAAAGGGCGCATCGCCGCGCTGGAGCCCTGGAAAAACGCTCCCCTGCCTCTGGACCACCCGGGTACCCGGTATGCGGCAGTCATCTACGGGATGCTGCCCCTGACCGGGGATGCCGACGCCCTCAGCGCCGCTCTGGACCGGGACATCGGGACTGCGGAGCTGTTCGAGGTCAGCCGGGACACCGCGGTGCGCTACGTCTACGCGGTCTGCCTCCGCTCCGAGAGCGAGGCGGTGCTGAAGCTGCTGCGCGAGTACGGTTTCACCGCCCCGGCCTACGGCGACGCAAAAGGCACGGCCGCCGCGGGCATCGCAGAGGCGGAGCAGGCGCTGCGGGACATTCAGGCGGAGCGGGAGCGGACCCTGCGCGCGATCTCGGACGCCGCCGTCCACCGGGACGAGCTGGAGCGGCTGTGCGACCTCGCCGGGACGAAGGTGGACCAGGCGGAGGCGGCGGGCAAGCTGCTGAAAACCGAACGCACATTGCTGATGGAGGGCTGGGCCCCTGCGGAACGGGAGGCTGACGTCACACGTCTTCTGGACCGCTTCGGCTGCGCCTATGAGTTCTCCGATCCCGTGGAGGACGAATTTCCCCAGGTGCCGGTGACGCTGAAAAACGGCAAGGTCACCCGGAGCCTGAACACCGTTACCAACATGTATTCCCTGCCGGCCTACAACAGCGTGGACCCCAACCCCCTGATGGCGCCGTTCTTCATCTTCTTCTACGGCATGATGATGGCGGACATGGGCTACGGTCTGCTGATGATTTTGGGCTGTCTGGTGGTGCTGAAAAAGAAAAAGCCCGCCAACAAGGAATTCTGGGAGCTGTTTCTCTGGTGCGGCATCACCACCTTTGCGTGGGGCATCTTCACCGCCAGCTTCTTCGGCGATGCCACCACGCAGATCTATAACATCTTCCACAAGGGCGCACCCATGCCTGACGGCGTGCTGTTCTGGCCATGGCAGGCGCTGATCGTACCCACCAACCACGCCCTGCCCCTGCTCATCGGCTCGCTGGTCCTGGGTGTGATCCAGATTTTCACCGGCATGGGCGTCAGCGCGTACCTGAAAATCAAGCGCGGCGACGTCATGGGCGCTCTCACCGAGGAGTTCACCTGGTATCTGGTGTTCATCCTTGCCGCCATTGGCATTCTGGCCCACATCCTGACCCCCATGCTCATTGTGATCATCATCCTGCTGATTGTCTCCGGCGGCTACGGCAAACGCGGCTTCGGCATCTTCACGGGGATCTTCGGCTCCCTGTACAACCATGTCACCGGGTATTTCAGCGACATCCTGTCCTACTCCCGTCTCATGGCCCTGATGCTGGCAGGCGCGGTCATCGCCCAGGTGTTCAATCAGCTCGGCGCCATCACCGGCAACATTGTGGGCTTTCTGATCATCTCCATCATCGGCAATGCCCTGAACATGGGCCTGAACCTGCTGGGCTGCTACGTCCACGACATGCGTCTGCAGTGCCTGGAGTTCTTCGGCTACTTCTATGAGGACGGCGGAAAGCCTTTCTCCCCCCTGAAGGTCAAAACAAATTACATCGACGTGAAATAAACAATAGGAGGAATTTACATCATGGAAAACATCTTTCAGTCTTTCGGCGGTCTGGCTATGGCGCTGCTGGGTTCCGGTCTGGCGGTGGGCCTGAGCTGCGTGGGAAGCGCGAAGGGCACCGGCATCGCCGGCGAGGCCGGTACCGGCCTTTTGAGCGTGGACCCCAGCAAGTCCGGTAAGGTCATGGTTCTGCAGCTTTTGCCCGGTACCCAGGGTCTGTACGGCCTCGTGGTCTGGTTCTTCGCCCTGATCCAGATGGGCGCCACCAGCGGCATGAGCGGCCTGAAGGGCATGGACATTGCCACCGGAATGCAGTATTTCGTGGCCTGCATGCCCATGGCGCTGGGCGGACTGCTCTCCGCCATCGCCCAGGGCAAGGTAGCTGCCGGCTCCATCAACATCCTGGCCAAGAAGCCCGACGACTGGTCCAAGGGCCTGATCCTCTGCGGCATCGTGGAGTTCTACGCCATCCTTTCCCTGCTGGCCAGCATGCTGATGCTGATCTGGCTCAATGCCTGATTGACTGCAAGGCGGGATCGCAATGAAAGGTATTGATAAAATTGTCTCCCGGCTGGAATCCGACGCGCAGGCCGAGATCGACGCGCTGAACGCGGAGACAAAACGGCAGTGCGACGAGATTCTTGCCGGGTACCGGGAAAAAGCCGACGCTGCCTACGAGCAGCGGCTCCGCGAGGGCAAGGCCGGCGCCGCCCAGCGGGCCGAGCGCATGGCGAGCGCGGCGGACCTGGAGGCCAAAAAGCTCCTGCTGGCGTTCAAGCAGGAGATGGTGGGGGACGTGTTCACCCGGGCCGCGGCCAAGCTGGCAAAGCTCCCGAAGAAGGAGTACATCGCGTTTCTGTCCGCTCAGGCCGTCAAGGCCGCCATCAACGGACAGGGCGAGCTGGTATTCAACAAGAAAGACGCCGCCGAGGTCGGTGCGGAGGTGGCCAAGGCTGCCAACGCCCAGCTCGGAAGCAATGGGAAGCTCACCGTCTCCAAGGAGACGCGGGACATCCCCGGCGGCATGATCGTGAAAAACGGCGACATCGAGGCCAACTGCTCCGTCGACGTGCTGGTGCATCTGCGCCGGAACGATCTCTCATCCCAGGTGGCTGAGATCCTGTTCGCCTGAGTCAGGGGGGACGGAATTTGGCAAAAAAGAAGTTGAAGGATACGGATTATCTGTCCTTCTCCGCCATGCTCCGGGCCAAGGAGGCGCGGCTGATCACCAGAGAGCAATATGAGCGGATGCTGACCGAGCCCAACTTTGCCGAGGTCTGCCGCGTAGCGGCGGACGCGGGCTACGAGGACATGTCCGAAATGGACGTGGCCGGCATCAACGACGCTCTGGAGCGCCACCTCTCCGCCGAGCTGGCGGAGATGCGGGAGATGGTTCCGGACAAGGCTCTTGTGCGGCTGTTCTCCCTGCAGTACGACTGCCACAACGCCAAGGTCCTGGTGAAATCCGGCGGGGACGCGGACAAAAACGCCGCTCTCTTCTCCGGCGCGGGATGCTACAGCGTCGAGGACCTGAAGCTGGCCTATGACGAGGAGGACAACGATGGAGTCCTGCCCCCGGAGCTTGCCCAGGCCATCCGGGAGGCTGCCCAGGCCCTCGCCCGGACCGGAAATCCCCAGCAGGCGGACTACCTGCTGGACAAAGCCTACTTTGCCCTGCTGCTCCGAGAGGCGGTGGGGACCGGACGGCCTTTCCTTGCCGGCTATGTGCGCAACCGCATCGACAAGGTCAACCTGCGCTCCCTGCTGCGCACCCTGAACATGGGCAGGCGGGAGGAGCTGCTGAGCCGTGCGCTGATCGAGGGCGGAAATGTGGGTCTGGATCAGCTCTCCGACCCCGGACTCGGGCGGGAGGACATCGAGCGGCTCTTCGCCCCCACCATCTTCGACACCGCCGCCCAGGCGGAGGATGTGACGGCCTTTGAGAAAGCCGCGGACAACGCAGAGCAGGCATTCATCTCCGGTGGGAGTCTGATCCCCTTCGGACCGGAGGTGACCTTGGAATACGCCGCTGCGGTGGAAAACGAGGCGGTGTCCCTGCGGATTATCCTCACCGGCAAGCGAATGGGCATCAGCGGGGATACGCTCCGGGAAAGGCTGCGTGAGTGCTATGTATAGAATTGCGGTAATCGGCGGCGCGGACAGCGTTATCGGCTTCCAGGCCCTGGGATTGGACACCTATCCCGCGCAGGACGGCGCGTCCGCCAAGGCGATCCTGCACGATCTGGTCAAGATCGAGGAGGACCCCTACGTCATCATCTATCTGGAGGAGACCCTGGCCCAGACCATCCAGGACGAGGTGCGGAAATACTCCTCCCGCCCCTCCCCCGCCATCATCCTGATCCCCGGACGGGACGGCCCGATCGGACTGGGACGCAACGCCCTGCAGCAGGCCGTCGAAAAGGCGGTCGGCTCCAACATCTTATAAGGGCTTCCCCCGCTTTCTTAAAAGAAAGGAATTAAAGGTAATATGAGTGGAAAAGTAGTCAAAGTCGCGGGACCGCTGGTGGTAGCGGAGGGCCTTGCGGACGCCAACGTCAGCGACGTGGTCCGCGTCGGCCCGCAGCGCCTGATCGGCGAGATCCTGAACATGACCGGCGACCACGCGGACATCCAGGTCTATGAGGAGACCGGCGGCCTGGGACCCGGCGCGGAAGTGGTCACCACCGGAATGCCCCTGTCCGTGGAGCTGGGACCCGGTATGCTGGAGGGCATCTACGACGGCATCCAGCGGCCCCTGACCGCCATCCGGGACCTGATCGGCCACAGCATCGCCACCGGCGTGGATGTGCCCGCCCTGGACCGGAAGAAAAAATGGGAATTCACCGCCACCGTCAAGCCCGGCGACAAGGTGACCGGCGGCGACATCATCGGCACCGTGCCGGAGACCGAGACCGTGCTGCACAAGATCATGGTCCCGCCCCGCATGCGCGGCGAGATCGTGAAGATCAAAAGCGGCAGCTACACCGTGGTAGACACCGTGGCGACGCTGAAAACCGAGGACGGCAAGGAAGTCCCCCTGACCATGACCCAGCACTGGCCCGTCCGGAACGGGCGGCCCTATGAGAAAAAGTATCTGCCCCTCGCCCCCCTGCAGAGCGGTCAGCGGATCGTGGACACCATGTTCCCCATCGCCAAGGGCGGCACCGCGGCCATCCCCGGCCCCTTCGGCTCCGGCAAGACCGTCATGCAGCACGCCCTGGCCAAGTGGTCGGACGTGGACATCGTGATCTACATCGGCTGCGGTGAGCGCGGCAACGAGATGACGGACGTTCTGAACGAGTTCCCCGAGCTGATCGATCCCCACACCGGCTACCCCCTGATGAAGCGCACGGTGCTGATCGCCAACACCTCGGATATGCCCGTGGCTGCCCGTGAGGCATCCATCTACACCGG
>JAFTBW010000133.1 GCA_017455015.1 Oscillospiraceae bacterium
ACCGCCGGCCCAACGGGCCGGTGGTGGGTGAGGTCCAATACAATTTCTACCGCTTTCTCCCTCCCCCATCAGGGGGAGGGGGGACCGCCGGCCCAACGGGCCGGTGGTGGGTGAGGTCATCTACCTCCGCACTACCTGCTTCCCGCCACGCCCCTCATCCGTCAGCCGCCTTGCGTGAGACGGCGGCTGCCACCTTCCCCCGAGGGGGAAGGAAAAGGCGGGGAGAAAGAATTAGCACTCTCAATCCGAGAGTGCTAATTTTAACGTTCTGTTCACGGACTGTCGAAGATTTATTCATATTTCCCGCGTATGCTGAAAAACGTGGAACGGGAGACAGGCAAACGGAAAATGTTTCTGAAATCCACTTGACAAAGCCGCCGGAAAGGTGTAAATTGGCACTCGGATAAAAAGAGTGCCAGCAGTCCAAAACGCGGACTGCCGAAAGAGGCGGCGACATGGCGGAAATCAGCGAGAGAAAAAAGAAGCTCCTGGCTGCGGTGATTGACGAGTACATCGCCACCGCGGAGCCGGTGGGCAGCAAGCTCCTGGCGGAAAAGGCGGGACTGCACGTTTCCTCCGCGACCATCCGCAACGAGCTGGCGGAGCTGACCGGCCTGGGCTATCTGGAACAGCCCCACACCAGCGCCGGCCGGGTCCCCACGGCAATGGGCTACCGCCTGTACGTCAACGAGCTGATGGAGCGCCACCGGCTCAGCATGGAGGAGACGGAGCAGATCAACGAAAACCTCCGGGGCAAGGCCAAACAGCTTGACCAGATGATCCGGGACGTGGGACAGCTTGCGGCGGACCTGACGGACTACCCCGCCCTGACCACGGCGGCGCGGAGCCGGGACACGGTGGAGCGCTTCGATCTGATCTATGTGGACGCCAACACCTTTATTATCGTGCTGCTGCTGGGCTCCGACAAGGTGCGCAACAAGCTGGTGCGCCTGCCGTTTTCCGTGGAGCAGGGCACGGTGGTCAAGCTCTGCACCGTGTTCAACGCCAACTTCCGGGGTCTGACCGAGGCGGAATACACGCCGGAGCGCATCGCCGCCGCCGAACGGGCGGTGAACGACACGATGGGTCTGACGGCCGCCGTGGCGGGGTTTGCCATGGAGAGCCTGTCGGAGAGCCACAGCGCCCAGGCGGTGTTCACCGGAGGGGCCAAGCTGCTGCGGCTCCCGGAGTTCCGGGACCCGGACAAGGCCCATGAGCTGATGAACTTTCTCTCCGACGCGGAGCATCTGAACGCCCTGCCGGGCGCGGAGAGCTTCGGCTCGGATGTGAAGGTGCTGATCGGCCCGGAGAACGTGGCCGAGGAGCTGCGGGATTCCAGCGTGATTCTGGCGAAGTACGACGCCGGGGACGGGATGCAGGGAGTCATCGGCGTGGTGGGACCCACCCGCATGGACTACTCCAAGATCGCGGCAAAGCTCAGCTACATCGCCGAGGGTCTGAGCCGCGCCCTGGCGACCGGCCAGGACAGTGCCCTCCCCGGCTTCGGCAAGCTGATGATCTCCGAGAAGCCCAACCGGCTCCCGGAGCAAAGCGAAATGAAAGAAACAGCAAAGGATGGTTGATATGGCAGCGAAAAAGACGCAGGAAGAACCGCCGAAGGAAGAGCAGCAGGCCGAGAGCCAGACCGCTCCCGAGCAGGCCGAGACCGAGACTGCGGAGCAGCAGACCGAACAGCAACAGGCTCCGGAGAAAACGGAGCAGGAGGAGACCGCTCCCCAGAAAGAAACAGTCAAGGAAACCGCCAGGGAAACCGCCGTGGAGCTGGAGCAGTACCTGCGGCTGCAGGCGGAGTACGACAACTTCCGCAAGCGCAGCGCCAAGGAGCGGGAGAACATCTATACCGACGCCCGGGTGGACACCGTGACCCGGTTCCTGCCGGTGTACGACAACCTGGAACGGGCGCTCAAGGCGGAGACGGCGGACGAGGCTTTCAAAAAGGGCGTGGAGATGACCTTCCAGCAGCTTATGGAGGTGTTCCGGAAGCTGGGCGTGGAGGAAATCCCCGCCGAGGGACAGACCTTTGACCCCAACCTGCACAACGCGGTGATGCACGTGGAGGACGAATCTCTGGGCGAGAACGTGATCGTGCAGGAGCTGCAAAAGGGCTTCAAAATCGGGGACAAGGTGATTCGGTTCAGCATGGTCAAGGTTGCCAATTAGCCCCGCGCTCCCCGCAAACGGGCGGTATTAAAAAAAGTATACAAATTGTCCCTCTCACAGGGAGAGGGGCGATCCAAAATAACAATTGTGCGAAATAACAGGAGGTAACATCATGGGCAAAATCATTGGAATAGATCTGGGTACCACCAATAGCTGCGTCTCCGTCATGGAGGGCGGCGAGGCCGTCGTCATTGCCAACGCCGAGGGCAACCGCACCACGCCCAGCGTGGTGGCGTTCTCCAAGACCGGAGAGCGCATGGTGGGCCAGGTGGCAAAGCGGCAGGCGGTCACCAACCCCGACCGGACCATCTCCTCCATCAAGCGCGAGATGGGCTCCAGCTACAAGGTCGGCATCGACGGCAAGAACTACACCCCGCAGGAGATCTCCGCCATGATCCTGCAAAAGCTGAAGGCCGACGCCGAGGCGTATCTGGGCCAGAGCGTGACCGAGGCGGTCATCACCGTACCCGCCTACTTCACCGACAGCCAGCGGCAGGCCACCAAGGACGCGGGCCGGATCGCCGGTCTGGACGTAAAGCGCATCATCAACGAGCCTACCGCCGCAGCCCTGGCCTACGGCGTGGACAAGGAGCAGGACCAGAAGATCATGGTCTACGACCTGGGCGGCGGCACGTTCGACGTCTCCATCCTGGAGGTGGGCGGCGGCGTCATCGAGGTCCTGGCCACAGCCGGCAACAACCGCCTGGGCGGCGACGACTTCGACGAATGCATCGTCAACTATCTGCTGGACGAGTTCAAGAAGTCCGACGGCATCGACCTGCGCAGCGACAAGATGGCGATGCAGCGCCTGAAGGAGGCCGCCGAAAAGGCCAAGATCGAGCTGAGCGGCGTGACCACCAGCACCATCAATCTGCCCTATATCACCGCGGACGCCAACGGTCCCCGGCACCTGGACGTGACCCTGACCCGGGCCAAGTTCAACGAGCTGACGGCTCACCTGGTGGAGAAGACCTCCGGCCCCGTGCGGCAGGCGCTCTCCGACTCCGGCCTGAACCCCTCCGATCTGAGCAAGGTCCTGATGGTGGGCGGCTCCAGCCGTATCCCCGCCGTGCAGGACGAGGTGAAGAAGCTGACCGGCAAGGAAGGCTTCAAGGGCATCAACCCCGACGAGTGCGTTGCCATCGGCGCGGCCATCCAGGGCGGCGTCCTGGGCGGCGACGTGAAGGGCATCCTCCTGCTGGATGTCACCCCCCTGTCCCTGGGCATCGAGACCCTGGGCGGCGTGTTCACCAAGCTCATCGAACGCAATACCACCATCCCCACCCACAAGGAGCAGGTGTTCTCCACCGCCGCGGACTTCCAGACCAGCGTGGAGGTCAACGTGCTCCAGGGCGAGCGCGAGATGGCGCAGTACAACAAATCCCTGGGACGGTTCCATCTGGACGGCATTGCGCCGGCCCGCCGGGGCGTCCCCCAGATCGAGGTCAAGTTCGACATCGACTCCAACGGCATCGTGAACGTGTCCGCCAAGGACCTGGGCACCGGCAAGGAGCAGCACATCACCATCACCTCCTCCACCAACATGAGCAAGGAAGACATCGACAAGGCGGTCCGCGAGGCGGAGCAGTTCGCCGCCGAGGACGCCAAGCGCAAGGAGGAAGTGGACATCCGCAACCAGGGCGACCAGATGGTATACCAGGCCGAGAAGTTCCTGGAGGACAGCAAGGACAAGCTGGACGCCGGCGACAAGGCGGAGATCGAGGGCGCTGTGGCCAAGCTGAAAACCGCGCTCTCCGGCAGCGACACCGCCGCCATCAAGGCGGAGACCGAGGCCGTCACCCAGGCGTTCTACAAGGTATCTGAGAAGCTCTACCAGCAGCCCGGCGCGCAGGGCGGCCCCGCCGGCGGCCCCGGCCCCGATATGGGCGGCATGGGCGGCAACCCCGGCGGCGGCGACGGCGGACAGCAGTACTACGATGCGGACTACACCGTGGTGGACGACGACAACAAGTAATCCTGTTCTGCAGTTTGGACGGTATTGCGGACCGGTGAGCGATTCCCGGTCCGCAATTCCCACGCTCAGGAGGAACGGCTTATGGCAGAGAAACGAGATTATTATGAGGTCCTGGGCCTGAAAAGGGGCGCCAGCGACGACGAGATCAAAAAAGCATACCGCCGTCTGGTCAAGGAATACCACCCGGACCTGCACCCCGGAGACAAGAGCTTTGAAGCCAAGACCATGGAGCTGAACGAGGCTTACGGCGTCCTCTCCGATCCGGAGAAGAAGGCCAAGTACGACCAGTTCGGCCACGCCGCGTTTGATCCCAACGCGGGCTTCGGCGGCGGGGGCTTCGGCGGCGGCTTTGGCGGAATGGACGACCTGGGAGACATTCTGGGGAGCATCTTCGGCGGCGGCTTTGGCGGTTTCGGCGGTTTTGGGGGCGGCGGCAGCCGTTCCCGCACCAGCGCGCAGAAGGGGGAAAGCATCCGCGCCAGGGCGACGATCGAATTCACCGAGGCGGCCTTCGGCTGCAAGAAAGACATATCCGTCACCCGCATCGAGGACTGCGACGAGTGCGGCGGCACCGGCTGCGCGCCGGGCACCAGCGCGGACAGTTGCCCGGACTGCCACGGCACCGGAACGGTCCAGACCCAGCAGCGGACGCCCTTCGGCGTCATGTCCAGCACCACCTCCTGCCGCCGCTGCGGCGGCTCCGGCAAGCTGATCCGGACCCCCTGCACCCGCTGCAACGGCAAGGGCAAGGTCCGCCGCCAGAAGACCGTCAATGTGAACATCCCCGCCGGCATCGACGACGGTCAGACCATCTCCCTCCGGGGGCAGGGCCACGCCGGGCTGAACGGCGGCCCCGCCGGAGATCTGCTGCTGACCGTCAGCGTCCGGCCCCATCCGGAGCTCCAGCGCGACGGCACCAGCGTGCTGTACGAAATGCCCATCTCCTTTGTGCAGGCGGCGCTGGGCGCGGAGGTTGAGGTCCCCACCCTGGACGGAAAGGTCAAGTACACCATCCCCGAGGGGACGCAGACCGGCACCACGTTCCGGCTGCGGGGCAAGGGCATCCCCAGCCTCAGAAACAGCGCGACCAGAGGGGATCAGTTCGTTACGGTCAACATCGAGACCCCCAAAAACCTGACGCGGGAGCAAAAGGAGCTGCTGCGGGAGTTCGCCGACAGCACCGAGGGCGGCAGCGGACTGTTTTCCAGGAATAAAAAGAAGCGGAAATAATCTACGCCCTTTCCCTCCCCCTCAAGGGGGAGGGGGGACCGCCGGCCGGTCTCCCGCGAGGCCGGTGGTGGGTGAGGCCTAATTTCAATTGCACTTCCGCTTTCTCCCTCCCCCATCAGGGGGAGGGGGGACCGCCGGCCGGTCTCCCGCGAGGCCGGTGGTGGGTGAGGTCATCTACCACCCACGTTTTTTCACAGCACAGATCGATAATAAACCAGACCTCCGGTCATTGCACCGACGGAGGTCTGGTTTTTTGTGTCCTGTTATTTGTGTTTGGTTATTTGTTGCCGGCTTTTTCTTCCTCTCCTCCCCCCTTTCAGGGGGAGGAGGAGAAGCTTTGGGACAAGGCCGGTTTATCCGGCGTCGTCCGGGAGCTGATAGTCGATCATCTGGCAGAAGCGCATCAGGATCATTGCCAGCTCCGCTCTGCTGGTGGTGCCCTGCGGCGCAAGCTCGGTAGTGGTGCGTCCGCGGATCAGCCCGTGGTACACAGCCCAGCGCATGGCCTCCTGGGCGAAATCGTTGATGTCCTTTGCGTCCGCATACTGGCTCAGATTGATGTCGTGGCCGGTATCGTAGCCTTTCATCTGTGCGTAGCGGTACAGGATCGTCACAAGCTGCTCACGGTTGATATTCCATTCGCCGTGGAACAGGCCGTCCTCGTGTCCTTTCAGGATTCCGTTGAGCTTGGCCCACAGGGTCGCCGCGAAGAAATAGGCGTCCGACTTGACATCGGGGAAGTTCTCCCCGCTGACTGCCGGGGAGCCCTCCAGACGGTACAGCACCGTGTTGGTCATGGACCGGTTCACAAACATGCCTGGACCAAAGGTATCCTCGTCCATGCCGTTCATCAGATTGTTGATGTAGGCAAACAGCACCGCGTCGTAGTACCAGGAACCGGGCTCGACATCGGCAAAGGGCATTGTGGCCGTCAAAGGATGCTCGCTGATCGGTTTTCTGTCTCTGTCGGGCGTAGTCGCCGGGGTTGGCGTGGGCGTGGACGTCGGGGACGGGCTCGGGGAGACGCTCCCGCCTCCGCCGCCGCTGCTGCCGCCTCCGCCGCCGCCTCC
>JAFTBW010000134.1 GCA_017455015.1 Oscillospiraceae bacterium
GCCATAGTAAACCACTGGCTATAGACAGTGGGGAAGGGCCGAACACAGGGAGGCGCCGCAAACTGTGGCAACCAAAGACGGATTTGAGTACAGACAACTTCATATCGAGGACTATCTGCTGATGGTATCTGCGGAACAGAGAGAGCAGGCAGAAGTGTACGCCCGTCAGAGGATTGCAGGTGACGACGACGCCATCACAGACTTATGGACGAACGAGTTGCTGGAACTGATCATCCGGCGGGAAAACCTGAACAGGGCATACCGGCAGGTGAAAAGGAACAAGGGAAGCGCAGGGATTGACAGGATGCAGGTGGATGAACTGCTCCCCCACCTTGAAAAGCATGAACCGATCAAACAGGAGGCATTGAGAATGGCAAAGAAAACCGACCGGATCGAAAGGCAAGAAGAATTCGGAACGAGAGAGACTGTGTTACGATCCGCTTTTCCACTGTTCTTGCGCCATTTTCCATCCTTCCACAAATCCGTGGCGGCATTGATATTCCTGCATCTCCTGCATGAGCTGATTCAATCCGTTAACCCAGCATAGCGTATCCGCATCCACACGCTTTTGAATCTCCATGTAGTGCTTTTGTACCAGTCCGCCGATTTCCAGGACGTCCGGGTCCTCACGAAAGCATCCCTGAACGATGGGCACAGATTTTTGATAATCTTCCTCAATTTCCTGATTTGGGAATGGCATTTTCATCCCCTCATTGGAATCATATCATTTATGCATTGCAAATGCAATGCATAAATTCCGGAGTTTTTGACTTACAATTTGCACAGACAAAAGTCTTCTTACAGTATGGGGTGCAAATAATGTCAAAGTTTCAGATTCCAAAGCGTTCGCCAACGACAAATAAGACGGTCCGTTTTCCGAATGATGTGATTGAATCCGTTGAGAACGCAATACAAGGGAGCGGTTGCTCCTTTTCAGAGTTCGTAATTGCTGCTGTCAGGAATGCGCTGGAAGAACTCAAAGAGCAGGGCGATACAGAAGGATGACAGAGAATATCAGCATGCGCCGTGTGGGACCGGACTGTCATTCTGTCCAACATAACAGAAAAGCTTCCTTGCGATCCCGGAGCAAGAGGCGCGGGAAATCGCCTGTCAATTTGCGGGAACGGCTACGATTCGTTTGACGGGGAGCAGGAACGTTTCGATCTCAATGGATTATTTGGCGTAGCAATCACAGTATAATCTATATAGAGAAAATTGTCAATTCTATAAAAGTTATTTCGATCGGCAATTTGTGATAGTATATTGGCATCCATCACAACGGTGGAGGGTGTCAAGATGAAGATAGGAGATCGGATAGCGTTTTTTCGACAGGGAAAGGGCTATTCTGTCAACAAATTAGCCAATTTGGCGGGTGTCTCTCAAAGTTACCTGCGAGAAGTGGAATTAGGCAATAAAAACCCGACTGCGGAATTCCTCTCCATCCTTTGCGATACTCTGGAAATCACATTGAAAGAGTTTTTTGACGATCAGCCTGACGATCCTGTTATTTCAAAGATTTATCAGTTGTCAGCAGACCAACGTGCGGCGCTATCCCAATTTCTCGATACGATCATTCATGCGCATCATCCGGAATAGGGCGGGCTTGGATGGATCACATTCCGTCCGTCATTTCAAATTCAGGCGACACGGCAGACCAAAATTCCCCTGCCCCCCTCCAAAGAGGGGAGCAGGGGAATCTGCTTCTGCGCCTGCGCGCTTCACTCCGCGGCGCGGGAGCGCTTCCGGAAAAGCTTTTCCAGCGGCAGCTCGGCCAGGATCACGGCGACGAACATCAGCGCGCAGCCGCCGTACTCCCGCGGGGTGAGCCGGTCGCCGAGAATGACCGCGCCGGCCAGGACCGCAAAGACGCTCTCCAGCGAGAACAGCAGGGTCACCACCACGGGGTTGGAGCCCTTCTGGCTCAGGGTCTGGAGCGTGTAGGCCACGCCGGAGGAAAGCACGCCCACATAGAGGATGGGCAGGATACACAGCAGCAGGTTGGCCGGATCGAAGCGCTCGAAGCAGAGGCTCAGCACCAGTGCGACGGTCCCCGCGACCACGAACTGGGCGCAGGAGAGCTTGATGCCGTCCAGCACCTGCACATAGCGGTCGATGGCGTAGATTTGCAGGGCGTAGAGCACGGCGCAGATGATCAGGAAGATGTCGCCGGTCACCAGATGAAAGCGCTCTCCCGCCTTGATGCACAGCAGCCACAGCCCCACCCCGGCAAAGGCAACGCTGATCCAGATGCGCAGAACGCTTTTCCGGCCCATGAGGACGCCCAGCACCGGCACCAGCACCACATAAAAGGCGGTGATGAATCCGGCCTTTCCGGCTGTGGTGTCCGCGATGCCCGCCTGCTGCAGGTTGGTGGCCCCGGCCAGCACCAGACCGCAGACGATGCCGCCGGTGATCAGCGTGCGCCGGTCCGTTTTCGGCGGCGGCGTCCTCCGCTTTGCAGCGACGGCGTCGAAGCAGCGGGACAGGGGGATCAGAAAGGCTACCGCGATAAAGCTGCGGCAGGCGTTAAAGGCAAAGGGCGGGATGTAGCGGCTGCAAACGCTCTGGGCCACAAAGGCGGTGCCCCAGATAAAAGCGGCCAGGGTGGGCGCGACCACCTGCCGCAGAAAGCTGTGCTTCATGTGTTACCTCGCAAAAAAGCCGGGGCCATTCCGGACGAACGGCCCCGGTCCAATGGGTGCTTGAAAACCTTGTCTCCCGGCCGGTCAACCGGCCAATGCGCTTCAGTCTTTCAGAAGTCCCTCCGGGGGTTCGACGGAGGCAAAGGCGGCGATCAGCTCCGCCAGCTTTTCCACGGGGATGCTGGTGGTGTTGACGCACAGGTCGTAGTTGGAGCGGTCCGCCCAGATCTGGCCGGTGTAAAAGCGGTAGTACTGGGCCCTCGCCCGGTCCACCTCCCGGATACGCCGTTCCAGCGCCCGGTCGCTGAGGACCTCCCCGTTCTCCGCCTTTTGACGGAGGCGGCAGCGCTCCATTCTCGCTTCCATGTCCGCGTAGACAAAGATGCGGATGGGCCTGTAGTCCGCCAGAATGTAGTCGGCGCAGCGGCCCACGATGACGCAGTCGGACTTCTCCGCCATCTCCCGAAGGATCTCCGCCTGGGCGGCGTAGATGCTGCGGGTCACGGCGTAGACCGCGTCCCCCTGGTTCATGTTCAGGGTGTTGGCGATGGTGATGGGGTAATAGGCCCGGATGCGCTTTTCCAGCACCTGGTTCACATAGGACTCCGCCAGCTCGCTGCGCTGGGCGATGGCCTTGACGATCTCCTCGTCGTAGTACGCCACGTTCAGGGCGTGGGCCAGGCGCGCGCCAAGCTCGCGGCCTCCCGAGCCGAACTCTCTGCCGATGGTGATGATTTTGCGCATGGATCACGGCCTCCTTTCCGTCGATGCGGGGGATTGAAACTTTCCGGGGCGCTGCTTTTACGCTTTCGGGGTGCCGTCCGCGTTGAACAGGGGCAGCGGAGCCAGGGTGATGATGTCCGTGCGTTTTGCGGCGTCGCCCTCGGCCAGGATCGCCATCTTCCCGGCGATGATGCCGCCGGCTTTCTCCACCAGCTTCTCCGTGGCCCGCAGGCTCTCGCCCGTGGAGATCACGTCGTCCAGGATCAGCATCCGTTTGCCGCGCATCAGCTCCGCGTCCGCGGTGTCGATGACCAGGGTCTGCACGCCCTGGGTGGTGATGCTGGTCACGTCCACGGCGAAGACGCCGGACATGTAGGCTTTGGGCTTTTTGCGGGCCAGGAAATACTTCTCCGCGCCGCTCTGCCGGGCCATTTCATACAGCAGGGGGATGCTTTTGGCCTCCGGGGCGATCAGGTAATCGTACTCCGGGGCACGCTTGAGCAGCTCGGTGGCGCAGTGGACGGTCAGCTCCACGTCGCCGAAGATGACGAACGCGCCGATGAAAGTGTCTTCGCTGATGGGGCAGAGCTTCAGCTCCCGCTTCAAGCCCGCGATGTCGATCTCGTAGGTCATTGTGAATAATCTCCTGTTTTTTCCTGTTATTTATCATGTTGATGTCCGGTGTGCAACCCCCGGAACCGCTGGGAATATGATAAGCTGCGGAAAAGCTCCTGTCAGACCGGAGCGGCGTACTTCTCCACAAAGCGGTCGATGGGCAGAGGCTGGGCGAAGTAATAGCCCTGGAGGAAGTCGCAGCCGATGTCCACCATGACGTCCGCCATGGCGGAGGTCTCGATGCCCTCGGCGGTGACGGAGTAGTCCATATCCTTGAACGCACGGACCAGGGAGGGCAGCAGCTCGTCCCGGTCCCGGAAGTAGTCCCAGACCACCTCCATGTCCAGCTTGATATTGAAGAACGGATAGCGTTTCACCCGTGTCAGGTTGGAGTAGCCGCTGCCGTAGTCGTCCAGGGAGAACAGAAAGCCCCGGGCCTTCAGCTCCTCGATCTGCTGCTCCACCATGGAGTTGTCGGAGACGGACTGCTCGGTGATCTCCAAGTGGATGCGCTCCGGCGGGACGGCGTAGCGCTCCAGGATGGCGGTGTAGCGCCGGCTCAGGTCCGTGCGCATGCACTGGACGGGGGACAGGTTCACGTTCAGCCAGCGCAGGCCCATGGCCTCCAGGTCGTGGTCCCGGACAAAGCGGCATGCCTGCTCGAAGACCTGCTCGCCCAAAAGGTTGATGTGGCCGCTCTTCTCCGCCAGGGGGATGAACAGGGCGGGCGGCACCACGTTTCCGGCGCTGTCGCGGATGCGGCAGAGCACCTCCGCCCCCGCCAGCGTGCGGGACCGGCCTTCGATGAGCGGCTGCAGATAGATTTCCACTTCCTCCCGCTCCAGCGACCGCTCCAGGGAGCGCTTGATATCCAGCTCCCGCTCCATTTTGCGCAGATTGTCCAGCTCGATCACCGCGCCGGTCTCAAAGTCCGGCTGGGCGGCCTGCTCCAGGGAGACCAGCAGATGGTTGAGCAGCTTGTCGGCCACGGTGATGCCGGAGCCGGAGGAGACGGCGGCAAAGCTCACCTCCAGATACAGCTCCACGTTCTTGGAGCTCCAGGAGGACCGGAAGCGCTCCAGGATCGTCTGCCGGGCCGCCGCCGTGTCCATTTTGCCGTCCCCCAGGACCACGAACCAGCCGCTGCGCAGGTAGAACACCTGCTGCCGGGGAAACGCGGTTTTCAGGTAGTTCCCCACCAAAACCATGCCCCGGTCCAACTGCTCCCCGCCGTAGATGCCCCGCATCTCGGTGTAGTTCTTCACCGCTAGGGCCAGCAGCCGGTAGGGCCGCCGGGGGATTGTCTCCTCCAGCACCGCCCGCAGGCCATTCGTGTTGAACACCCCGTTCCGGCCGGACAGGTAAATCTGCGGGTTCTCAAAGGACAAGAAAATCACGATGATGGCGAGCTGGCAGAACATCCCCATGACCAGATACCGCGGGAACAGAAAGCGGATCACGATGCCCGCCAGCAAAATCGCGTTGAACGCCACGGTGCTGACAAGCTCATAGCGGCTGACCTGGCTCCGGTGCCGGAACACGGTAAAGCAGGTCAGGAGGATATAAAAGAGGAAGCAGTAATAGATGATGTCGTAGAACGCGCCCCGGTGATAACCCAGGTCGTCGATGTAGAAGACGGCCCCGGTGAACGGGCTGGACAGGACAAAAAGCTCCGACACCACGAGTACAGCGGCGCCGAGGAGCCGCTTTGCCGGGTTCGGCTGCCGCCGGAAGCCCAGGGCGTCCAGGGTCATCAGATAGAAGAGGTAGGCCCGGAGCAAGAACAGGACGAAGAAGAGCCCGTTCCAGAACCAGAGCAGACCACGGGGCAGCGAGGCGTAGGCCTCGTCCGCCAGGCTGGACACCACGTCTGCGGCCAGGACGGCGAGGTCCGTCACCACCAGCAGCAGAAACGTCCGGTTGCAGCGGATGCGCAGCCGCGGAACCGTAAAATAATAGGCCAGGAAAACCAGCGTCACCAGCAGGCTCGGCCCCACATAACTGAAATTCCACATGGGAAGCTCTCCTTCACTTCGCCCCCGCCTTGGGGATGCGCCGGTTTCTCCGCGCTTCCCCGGGGGCCGCGTTCCCTCGCTTCGGCCACTTCTCAGTGGAAATATATTAGCACAAATTCCGGGAAAGTGCAACCGGCTTTTTTGCGCAAAAAGGACGGGTCAGGGGGGAGGTCCCCCTGACCCGCATCAAGCGGAAAAGCGCCTTTTAAGCCTTCCCCCCAAGGGGGGAAGGCTTTCAAGGTGTCCAGCAGTCTTTTTGCCATTTTGCGAAAACTTTCGGCCATAAGCAGCCTAAAAGTCCAGCTTCTCGAACCGGCGGACGGAGAGCCTGAGACCGGCCCAGGTGGCAAGGGCGCAGACTGCGGCGCAGCACAGCGCAAAGACGCCCTGCCGCAGCAGCGCGCTCCCGCCGGCGCCGCCCAGGAATGTCAGACCCGGGACGTGCCACAGCACCTCCGCCGCCGCGGTGATGGCCACGGCCAGGATGATGAAGCGCACGAGCGGCCAGCCGATGCCCCAGGCGGTGCGGAAAAAGCCGCAGAGGAACACCGTGTTGAACGCGGCGAAAATCAGCAGCACATAGCCGAGGTATGCAAGGTTTGCGGGCATCAGGGCGTTGGTGACGTAGGGGGGCCAGGCGCGCAGCGCCGTGAGGCGCAGGACGGTCAGACCGGTCATTAAAAGCAGGGCCGCTCCCTGGATGACGCAGCAGAACAGATATTTCGCCCGGACCACCTGGGCCTTGGGGACGGGCAGCAGCAGGGAATAGAGGATGTCGCCGTTCTCCCGGATGCTCTGGTAGGAATAGAAGATGCCCAGGCAGACGAACATGCTCCCCATCAGGATGGGGTAGCCGGGGATCAGGGTCATCAGGGTGAAGAGCAGGAAGAACTTTGTCAGAGGCGAGGCGGCCAGCTTCCACTCCTTAATCATCAAGTTTTTCAAGGAACGCCTCCTTCTCGTAGTGGATCATGATGTTCTCCAGGTTGCTGCCGAAGCCCCGGACCCGCCGGTAGGCCACGAAGTCCGCCAGCGGCTCGGAGGCGGCCAGCTCCCCCTCCCGGATGTAGGTGATGTCGTCGGCGCACTTCTCCAAATCCGACGTGATGTGGGTGGAGAAGAGGATGCTGACGCCCTGGATTTTGAGGCGCTTGAAGATGGTGACCATCTCCTCCCGGCTCACCGGGTCCAGACCGCTGCTGGGCTCGTCCAGAATCAGCACCTCCGCGTGGTGGCTCAGGGCCAGGGCAAGATTCAGCTTGACCTTCATGCCTTCGGAAAGCTGCTCCGGGGTCTTCGCCGGGTCCAGGGAGAAGCGGCGCAGCCAGTCGTCCCAGGCCTCGTCCTCCCAGTGGGGGTAGAAGCGGCGCGTCATGGCGGCGATCTCCGCGACGGTCTTTTTTCCGTAGCAGACCGTGTTACCCCCGGAGTAGCCGATCCGGGGCTTTATCTTTGCCTCATCCGACGCCCAGTCCCTGCCGAAGAAGCGCACGCTCCCTCCGTCCGGGTGTACCAGACCCAGCAGACATTTTAAAATCGTGGTCTTGCCCGCGCCGTTCCGCCCGATCAGGCCCATGATGCTCCCCCGGCGCAGGGCGAAGCTCACGTCCTTCAGGCGGAAGCCCGGATAGCTCTTGGCCAGGTTTTCCACCTCCAACACCGCGTTCATGCGTCCTCACCTCCGAAAATCTGCCGCGCAAAGCGGTCGAAGCTGGCTTTCGGCGGGATCGCCAGCCCCCGCTCCACGTCCCCCAGCAGCACCAGCGTGTCCCCCGGCTGAATGTGGAACATCTCCCGGGCGGCCTTGGGGATCACGATCTGCCCCTTCTCCCCCACCGTCACCGTCCAGGCGTTTTTCCCGACGGGTCTGCCGTCCATGGCTCTAACCTCCTTGTATGAAATGTGTGCTTGGAATAGAAAAGTATGATTTGTATAACCTGTTGGAACGGAGTATACCACACCGTGCCGCCAAAGTCAAGCGCGCAGCGGGCCGGTTTCTTATTGCTTTTGTGTGGATGATAATGAACTTCGTCATTTTCACCAATGCTTTCCGGTGCTTTCCGGGAAGAGGCGTTGACAGATTCACTCGAACCGTGTAGAATGTATGCAGCCTGGGCAGATTCAGGTTACCTGAAAAGGGGCAGAGGACACCAATGCAACGGTAAAAGTGGCTGGCTATCATCTCCGAAAGGAGGTGATGTCTTATGCGGATGACGTTCACGTTTCATGTTGGGCCGTTTACGGTTTCCATCGTGGTTCGGCGTACCCATAAGAAAACCCGCCACTCGGCCAAGTGACGGGTTTCCGGGGCTGATTTAAAGCCCCATTTCTACTCACCATGAAGCCAGCCGCTTGTTGCGGTGTCTTCTGTTTTTATTATATCCGTAAAAGGGGAAAAGTCAAGGAAAATATAGTAAGTGACATAAGTTCTTGTACTTACGAGATTGCTTTGCCGTGCTTTCCCGCCCGCTGCGCGGGCGGGAAAGCACAAAAATAAATGTCGCTTGCTATAAAATCAACACAAAGGTTAAAAGGGAAGCGGGCCGGGACGCGCTATCTCATCCTTGCGCACAGCGCCGCACTGTGCTATGATAAAATTAGAAAAATGTTGCCGGAGGTGCGGCGATGCTTCACGACGGGAAAAAAGCGAACGGGAAAAGGGCGGCGGCGCTGCTTGCCGCGCTGGCGCTGGCGCTGGGAGCGCTCTCCGGCTGCGCCGGTACGGGGACGCCCGCTGCCGGTACGCAGAGCGCCTCCGGGGTGAGCCCGGCGGCGGAGCAGGGGGAGAAGGAGCCGCTGCCCTGGAACGGCGGCTCGGAGCGGACCGGCTCCGGCGGGGACAGCGCTCTTGCCATCCTGCCAGACCCCAGCCCCACGCCCACGCCCCTGCGCATCCCCGCCTCCACCCCCGCGCCGGCCGTCACGCCCGTTCCAACGCCGGGGCGTGCGCCGGTGATCGAGCTGATAGACGAGGACCTGACCGGCCTGGGGCGCGTCGCAGGCGTGCGGATGCGGGGCGGCGCCCCGGCGGTGTTCGTCCCCAACGGAGCGGGCTGCGAACCCACGGAGGTGCTGAGCGTGGCGGACATGGCGCGGCGCTACGGCGAGGAGCAGGGCATCGTGGCGGCGTCCAACGCGGGCATCTTTTTTGACACGATGCGGGAAGAGATATACTGCTCCGCCGGGAAGAACCCGGACGGGGTGCTCATCGCGGGGGGCGTGGTGCTGCGCAGCGGCGAGTCTTTGGACCACAGCGAGTGCACGGTCCTGGTGATCGACGAGCAGGGGAACCCGGGCTGGGCGGACTATTACGCGGACGCGGACGCCCTGGCCGCCGGGACCGGCCAGTGGTACGACATCTACGGCAAGCCCGCGACGGGGCGGATCGTCTCCGCCGTGACGGGCTTCGTCCCCATCCTCGTGGGGGGCGCGGACGTCTACGACCCGGAGGATGAGGCGCTGCACGGCTATGCCAACTATGTGGACCACTATACCCTCCCGGCTGCGCGGCAGATCTTCGGCGCGACGGCGGAGGGGGAGACCATGGTCTTCGCCGGGGGCGCGGACTGGACGCTTTCGGACGCCGCCCGGGCGGCGCTTGCGCTGGGCTGCGTGTTCGCCTACTGCCTGGACGGGGGCGACAGCGTGGAGACCGTGGCGGTCCGGGAGGAGGGGGCCGAGGGCTCCTACACCGTGAACACCCTGGCCCGGTCCACCCCCCTGCCCAACCGCGTGCCCACCTATCTGGTTTTCACCCACACGGGACAGGCTCCGTTCAGCGCCGCGCCGATGTATCTGGTGGCAGAGCTGCCGTGGTACACGCCGGACGGGTTCCCGCCGGCGGCGGACAAACCGACCCCGTCGGACGTGGCCGGGGCGGAGTTGCCCGACGGCGCGGACTTCCCCGTGGGCGTGACGCTCCGGGAGATTGCTGCGGCGATCGTCGTGACGGAGACCCTGGAGAACGCGGACGGCAGGCTGTCCCGGCGGCAGGTGTACTCCGCCCAGGGACGGGAGCCCGGGGTGCTGCTGCACGCCGTCGCCAGCCGGGAGAGCTACGCCGCGGGAAACTCCCTGCGGATCACCTCCACCCCCATGGGGAGCCTCTACTATGAGAAGACCGCAGACGACCAGACCTGGTGCCTGAACATGAACGACAACACCCGCCTGGACGGGCGCTACTACGACTACAGCACCGGCTTCACGGTGGAGACCCTGGACGACCTGGGGACGCCGGGGGACAAGCTGCTCCTCGTCTCCTACGTCCCCGGCGGCGGCATGTCCCCCCTCACGGCGCAGCTCCCCATCCGCTTGGGGTGAGTGCCCAATTTCAATTGTATTACCGCTTACTCCCTCCCCCTGATGGGGGAGGGAATTGGCGCAACCACCGCACCTTGGGCGGTAATACAATGATAAAAAGCTCCGCCCGTATTCCTCCCCGGCGGGGAGGATACGGGCGGAAGCTCTATCCGATACTACGAATATAGAGAGTTATTGTGGTGGTTTGCCTGCGCGTCAGGCGGGAAGCATGCTGTAGAACAGCTCCTCCTGGTATTTCTGGAACCAGTTGTCGGAAAGCTCGCCGAAGATGTGCAGCGCGTGGTCCTCGCAGCGGAACTGCAATCCCGGGAATTTGCCGCAGAGCTTGACGGCTCCGGCGTACATCATGGTGTCAAACAGCTTGCTGTTGGTAAGCTTGATCCGGTAATCCACGGTATGCGTGCGATTGGAAATATTATGAATAGTATTCGTCGTGCCGTTCATGTTATTCATCGTGTTTCGCTCCTTTCAGGGAAATGTGCCTTGCGTTCGGGGAACCGTTTCCCCCGGAACGGCGCCAATCATAACACGCCGCCGCGCCGCCCGTTGTGCCATAAGTCACAAACAAGACCCATAAAATTAGGGCAGAATCACGAAAAATCTTGTGGAAGCTGCCACTTGAAAAGCATGCGCATCTGTGGCAAAATACGCGGAATACCCAGGACCCGGTCTGCCCATTCCCGGAGGTGCGTAGGTGGATGGCCTCACCCACCACCGCCCTTGCGGGGTTGTTTACGCGCCCGCCGCTTCGCGGTGGGTCCCCTCGCGCAATCATGGACGGGCGGCGGTCCCCCCCTCCCCCTGAGGGGGAGGGAAAAAGCGGAATGAAATGATAAGGAGGATACGGCGATGAAGATCATGCAGGACGCGCAGGCCGTGGAAGCGCTGGCCGCGCAGTACGCCCTCCGGGATTGCTTTGACACCCAGGAGCTGCGCTTTCTGGGCTTTCAATATCAAAAGGGGGAGCTGCTCTGCTCCCCGCTGAATCCGGAGGAATATTTGCTCTTTCTGGTGCAGGGCAGCGTGGAGCTCTACGACCTGAACGACGCGGGGGACAAGCTGCCTGTGGGCAGTCTCACCGGCCCCGCGCTGCTGGGGGACCTGGAATTCATCAGCGAGCAGCCCACGGACTACTTCGTGGAGGCGCGGGAGGACTGCGTCTGCCTGGCCCTGAGCGGCGAGCGCTACCGGGAGGAGCTGGACCGGGACGTCCGGTTCCTCCACTGTTTGCTGGAATCCGTCGCCGGCAAGTTTGCGCTGACGGGACCGGATACCGTGAACCTTGCCACAGAGGAGCGGCTGCTGCAGCTCATCCGCGCCGAGGGGGAGCTCACGAGCCTGGAGCCGGTGGCCGGCCGGATCCGCTGCTCCCGGCGGCAGCTCCAGCGGATTTTGAAAAAGCTCTGCGACGAGGGGCGGCTGCTGCGCCTAGGCAAGGGCCGCTACCGCCTTCCGGAGGACGCGGAGGACGTCTGATCCCGGACGTGTGTCAAGGGGACGGTTCTTCTGACACACTTTTTGTGTCAGAAGAACCGTCCCCTTGACACACATCCCCTTGACACACCTGTTTTTCCCTTGTTTTTTCGGGAAAAACCATGTATAATCTCAACCGGCACACGCGGGGGACGCGGGCGGGGCCGGAATCGGAACGGAAAGGCGCGAAAAAGGGCATGAAAGATTTTTCGGGATATATGAAGCAGGGCCGCAGAGGCCATCTGATCGGCGTGGGCGGGGTAAGCATGTCCCCGCTGGCGGAGGTGCTGACGGGCATGGGCCTTGTCATCCGCGGCTCGGATATGCGCGACGGGGAGAACGTGGCCAGACTCCGGGACCGGGGCATCGAGGTGCGCATCGGCCACCGGGCGGAGAACATCACCTCGGACCTGGATTTTGTCGTGCGCACCGCCGCCGTCCACGACGACAATCCGGAGGTGGCCGCGGCCCATTCTCTGGGTATCCCGGTCTTTGAGCGCACCGAGGCCTGGGGGGCCATCATGCGGGACTACCCCCGCTCCGTCTGCATCTCCGGCACCCACGGCAAGACCACCACCACCAGTATGCTGACCCACATCCTCATGGCGGCGGAGCTGGACCCCACGGTGATGATCGGCGGCACCCTGCCGCTGCTCCACGCTGGGCACCGGGTGGGCAAGGGGGACACCATCGTCCTGGAGGCCTGTGAGTACTGCAACTCCTTTTTAAATTTCTACCCCACCATCGCCGTGATCCTGGACATTGAGGCCGACCACCTGGACTTTTTCAAGGACCTGGAGGACATCCAGCGGTCGTTCCGGCAGTTTGCCTCCCAGGTGCCGCCGGACGGCACGCTGGTGGTGAACCTGGAAGACAAGGCCACCATGGAGGCCGTGGCGGGACTGGACCGAAAGCTGCTGACCTTCGGCCTGACGGACCGGGCCGACGTGTACGCGGAGAACATCCGCTCCCTGGGCACCCAGACGGAGTTCGACATCCTGTACCGGGGGGAACTGTTCGTCCGGGCGGCGATCCACGTCCCCGGCATCCACAACGTCAAAAACGCCCTGGCGGCCTGCGCCGCGGCCATCTGCCTGGGCTGCAACCCCCTGGCGGTGAAATACGGCCTCGCCGGCTTCACCGGGGCCGGGCGGCGCTTTGAGTTCAAGGGCAAATACAACGGCGCGGACGTGTACGACGACTACGCCCACCATCCCGGCGAGCTGGCGGCCCTGCTGGACGCCGTCTCGGGACTGGGGTACAAGCGCATCGTCACCGTGTTCCAGCCCCACACCTATTCCCGCACCAAGGCGCTGTTTGCGGACTTTGTGGAGCAGCTCCGGCGGCCCGACATGACCATCCTGGCGGAGATCTACGTCGCCCGGGAGACCAACACCGTGGGCATCTCCTCCCGGGACATCGCCGCCGAGATCCCCAACAGCCTGTATTTCGACAGCTTCGAGGAGATTTTGAAGACCCTCCGTCTCGCCGCCGCCCCCGGAGACCTGATCCTCACCGTGGGCGCGGGGGACATCTACAAGGTGGGCGAGGCCCTCGTCGCGGGGGAGAAGTGACGGAACCATAGAGCCGTTTAAAATCTCTTCGTACACCGTCTTGACGGCGGATTTTCCGCCATTGAGTTGAACACGCGCCCACCGCTGCGCGGCGGCACCCGTGGGAGCATGTCAGCGTCTCCTCGGGGATCGCGGTGTATGACCCGCAGGTCGACCGCAGCCTGAAGGACCTGTTCGGGCGCGCGGACCGGCTCATGTATGAAAACAAGCGCGCCAGAAAAGCGGCGGAGCGGACATAAACCGGCGAAAAACGCCCGAATTTTCAGAGAAAGAGGAGTACAAACGAAAAATGAGAGGAATTGATACGGCAAACTCCGGGGAGCGCGCCGCGCTGGGGCGGAAAACCGCGGTTTCGGCGCGGGCGCTGAGTGCGCTGCTGGCGGCAGGGCTGCTGCTGTGCTGCCTGAGCGGCTGCGGCGGGCAGCGCGTCCGGCGGGAGCACGGTCTCCGGCGGAAGCCCGGCCCCCGGCGGCAAAGCCTCCGGCGGACAGGCCGCGGCGGCCCCGGAGCAGGCCGGGACGGAGGAGCCGGAGGAACCGGAGGCGACGGAGGCGGCGGTGATCGTTCCGGAGGGCGCGCTGACGACGGAGGAGGAGGTCCTGGCGCTGCTGGAGGAGGCGCGGCAGGCGGGGGCCGGGGAGACGGAATTCACGTGCAGCAGCGCCCTTTATGACGCGCTGGCCGCGGACGAGTTCAGCCTGCTGCAGCTCCTGCTCCTGAAAAGCGACATGGACGGCAATATCTGGTACAGCTCCCCGGCGTACCGGGTCTCCCTGCACGGCATCACCTATTCCGACGTACCGTGGGCCGAGTGCCTCAGCGAGACGGCGGTCAAGGAGGCGGTGATGCAGTTCGGCGCACAGCAGGCGGAGGCCTTTACCCTGATCTGCCCGGAGGAGCTGGCGGCCTCCCTGCAAGAGTCGGGAAAGCTCTACAACTTCGGGGGACAGGGCGGATACCAGAGGCTCCGCTACGCCGTGCGCAAAAACCGGATCGAGGTCAGCGAGTGCGTCCCCTTTGACGAGCCCTGGGCGGTTGTGGAGGACGCCGCCCAGTTCGCCGCCGCGGTGGAGCGCTTCGCCGCGGAAAAGCGGGAATCCTTTTACATCGTGCGGGAGCAGAAATATCTGGAGCAGCTCCAGGAGGACGAGCTCGGCGCGAAGCTCATGCTCGCCGCCAGTATGCTGGAGAGCTACAGCTCCACGGCCGGAAGAGGCGGGATCTACCACTACAGCGGCGTGGAGTACACCGGCGACCCGAAGGTGGTCTGCTATACGGAGGAGGACGTGGTCTCCGCCATCCGGCAGATGGGCGCGCCGGGCGCTTCGGCCTTCCGCCTGTACCTGGTGGGGGACCTGATCGAGCCGCTTTCGGAGGACTCCTTCCTTCGCCTGCACGACCTGGAGGCCGAGGCGGGCATGAGCACGGCGCGGATGGCCTATTCGTTCTCCACGACGCTGCGGGAGCTGCAATACTCCGAGGCGAAGATCGTGGCGGACGCCGTGGCGCTGGACTCCCTCGCCGGCGCCATCGCCTGTGTGGAGGACAAGGTCCGCTCCGGGGAGACGGAGCTGACGCTGTTTTGCTCCGAGGCCCTGTACGGGGACCTGATCGGCTCCCTGGACAACCGTTTCACCATCGGCAGGGACGGCATGACCCGCATTTACGACCTGATCTCCCAGGCGGGCATCTATGACTACGAGCTGACCAGCTCCCGGGCCTCCCACGCGATCACGGTCGGGATCAAGTCCCTGTACCCCGGTACGGAGATCACGCTGGCGCTGGAAAACGGGACGGAAAAGGCGCTGGGAGCGCGGCTGGGACAGACGCTGGCCGCCGCCCGGGACATGGCGGACGCCTGCGCCGCCGCTTCTCCTCTGGACACCGCCCGGAACATCCACGACGCGCTGTGCGACGGCGTCGTCTATGAGACCCGGGAGGGGACCACCGAGAACGACACGGCTGTGGGCGCGCTGCTGAACGGCCTGGCGGACTGCGACGGCTATTCCGACGCGTTCCGCCTCGTGGGGACCCTGGCGGGGCTGAACGTGCGGATGCAGCACGGCAACGGCATCAACACCGGATTTTACGGCTTTCTGGACGCCGCCACCCACATGTGGAATCTGGTGGAGCTGGACGGGACCTGGAGGATGGTGGACGTCACCTGGGACGACGCCGGGGACGGCATCCGGTATTCCTGGTTCAACCTTGGCCTGGACCGCGCTGCGCGCAGCCACCGCTGGAATGAGGATATGACCGTCCCCCTGCTGGCCGGACGGACCTCTCCGTCCGGCCTGAGAACGAGTTCTCCGTGACAAGCGCCGCCGAAACGGAGGAGGCTGTGAAAACCGCCCTGGCGCAGGGCTATCCCGTCTTTTTCCTGATCTTTGACGCGGAGGGCTACGAGGGCAGGCAGGACGCCATGGACCAGATGCGCGCGCAGTACGGCGAACCCTACCGGTACTCCTGGAACGAGGAGATGCGGATGCTGGAAATCGAGCTGTAAGGCACTGTCCAGAAATAAATGCCACAATGATGACGCATACGCAATGATTTTTTTCACTTGACTTTTCTTCTTGAGCGGGTATAATCAGAGACAGAAGACACCGCAACAAGCGGCTGGCTTCATGACGCTTTGATCAATGGGCTGCTATTCAGCCCGAAAAACCGTCACTCGGCGCAAGAGTGGCGGTTTTTCTTATGGGTGCGCCGGATCACGATGGATACCGATACCGTATACGGCCCAATGTGAAACGTGAACGTCATCCGCATAAGATATCACCTCCCTTCGGAGATGATAGCCAGCCACTTTTACCGTTGCATTGGTGTCCTCTGCCCCTATTCAGGTAACCCGGATTTCCGAGCTGACTTTATTTTATCTGAATCGGGTCATACTGTCAATTTTTTCATGTGTTTTCCTGAAGCTTGGCGAAACTGACGAAGTTCTGAAACCTCCGCACAAGGGTTAGAAGGGACGGTGCGGAAAAAGAGTTGCATTGTCCCCCGGGGCTGTGATATACTGATACGGCTATTTCATGGATCGGCAACGGTTGAACGGTGTTTCAGGACACCCGGGGAAAACGAACGGGAGCGAGACGAGCATGATCGAATTTGAGGAATACAAGGGAAAGCTGAACGGCATCAAGCCCGCGCTGAACGAGCTGAGCACGGCGCTGCGGCTGGACGACGCCCGGCGGGAGCTGGAGGAGCTGTCCGCCGCTCAGGAGCAGGAGGGCTTCTGGAACGACGTGGAGAAAGCCCGGAAAAACCAGCAGCGCAGCAAGCAGCTCCAGGCGAAGGTGGACAACTACGCCAGGCTCTGCGCGGGTTGGGAGGACCTCTACACCATCTGCGAGATGGCCATCGAGGAGAACGACGACAGCATGCTCTCCGAGCTGCAGGAGGGCTACGCCTCCCTGGAATCGGAGCTGGAGCAGACCCGCCTGAGCACGCTGCTCACCGGCGAGTACGACGCGAACAACGCGATTTTGACCCTGCACCCCGGCGCGGGCGGCACCGAGGCTCAGGACTGGGCCAGCATGCTCTACCGGATGTACACCCGCTGGACGGAGCGCCACGGCTTCAAGTACACGCTCATGGACTGGCAGGACGGGGACGAGGCGGGGATCAAGTCCGCCACCATCAAGATCGAGGGCGAGAACGCCTACGGCTATCTCAAGAGCGAGAACGGCGTCCACCGGCTGGTGCGCATCTCCCCCTTTGACGCCAACGCCCGCCGCCAGACCCGCTTTGCGGCGGTGGAGGTCATGCCGGAGATCCACGACGACAACACCATCGAGATCCGGGACGAGGACATCGAGATGCAGGTGTTTCGCTCCTCCGGTGCCGGCGGGCAGAAGGTCAACAAGACCTCCTCTGCCGTCCGCCTCACCCACA
>JAFTBW010000135.1 GCA_017455015.1 Oscillospiraceae bacterium
ACGCGTGCGGTTGGCGAGCAAATTTTGTGTCCGCCAAGGCGCAAAAACCGCAGGAATACTTTGTGTATTTCAAGGTTTTTGGAACGCAGGCGGGCGCAAAATTTGCCGCCAGACGTGCGCGGGGATTTATTCAGCGTTTCCCTAAGACAGGCGGACATATTCCGCACAGCGGACTAACAAACCGTTACAGAGCGAAAAAGGGCAAAAAAGACATTCCTTTCGCTATTTCTCCCACCTGAGGGGGGGAGAGAAACAACAGGGGCAGAGACTCTGCGCACAGACGGGGCTTCACGGCTTTTCCGGCTGCACCGGCTCGGAGGGCTGGGGCGGCTTTGTCTCAGCCGGTGCTTCCGGCGGAACCGGGCTCTCCGGCGGAAAAGGACTCTCCGCAGGCGCATAACTCTCCGCGGGCGCGGGACTCTCCGCGGGCCCAGAACTCTCCGCGGGCCCAGGACTCTCCGCGGGCGCAGGACTCTCTGCCTCGGAGGGGAGCGGCTGCGTCTCCGCGGGAGGCCGGACGGGCGTCTCCGCGGGCTGCGGCGGCTCTGTAAATGGGGGCGGGCCGACGGGCTCCGGATGTTCCGCCGCTCCCCCGTCCCAGCCGTTCTCCGACGCAGCCGCCTCGGACGCCGGGGGCACGAGATCGGCGTATCGCAGGGTACCGTCGCAGACAGGGTACCTTTCCCCGTCCCAGAGGTAATCGCTCCAGAAGCCGGCGTCGTCCATCAGGAAAACCGCGGACCGGTCCCCGCCGAAGCGGGACACATCCGCGTGGTACCACGCGCCGTCCAGGCAGAGCATGTTCCACCAGTGGTCCTGCGTTCCCTGAGAGCGCATGGCCCCCTGCACACAGATGCACTCCACCTCCAGCGCGTCGCAGAGCGCCTTGAACGCCAGGGAAATGCCCTTGGAATCCGCGTTCCGGCGCACCAGGGCGTCATAGGCGCTCTCCCCCTCTCCGCCCGCGCCGCCGGCGCGGTCCCAGAGCGCCTCCGCGCATTGCAGAGCTGTCTGCGCGCCGCTCTCCCCGGAGATCGGTTCCGTGACAGCGTGAAGCTGCCGGGACAGCTCCCCCGCCATGGCCTCCAGATGCGCCGGGTGGCGTCCATATTGGATGGAAAGCTCATAAATGCGGTTGATACCCTCGGAGGGGTAGGCCCGGATGTGCAGCAACGGCTCCGCCGTCAGGGCGGCAGGATCGGAGAGATAGATCTGCTGCGCCAGCTCCTCCAGGTAGCTCTCATTGACCTGCGCCGAGTAGATGCGCAGCACCAGCCCGGTCTGAAAGCCCAGCACAGCCTCCCGCATCCGGTTTTCCAGCTCCGCAAGGCTGGCCACGCCCCGGATGGCGCGGATCTCCTCCGCGCTGCGCTTGTAGACCACGCTGACCTCCGCCACATAGTAGGAGATGATGCGGCTGGTGTCGTAGGTCATGCTCTCCACGGCATAGGCCCCCAGGGGGTTGACGGTGCGCACTTCCAGGCAGGCGGCGGCCAGATCGTCCGGGACGGAGCCGTTGTAGCTGGAAAACCGGAAAGAGCCCTGCTCCCGGTGGTTGTTCATGAGATCGGTCAGGGCGGCCTTGAGCATGTTGTAGTTGCGGACCTCCGTCCCTCCCCCGCTCTCCGCCCCGGCGGAGTAGGTAAAGGGGGCGGAGTAGCTGTATTCCTTTTCAAAGGGACCGGCGCAGCCGGTGAGCGTCATCGCCAGCAGGGCCGCCGCTGCCAGAATGGAGATAGCTTGTCTGTACTGCATCCGCCGCCGCCTTTCCCGCTTTGCCGGTTTCCGGCCTTTTGGAACTGTTCAAAAATAACTTTTCATTTTGCCGGGCCTGGGCCGCCTCTGGCCTCGTTGTCGTCGTTTGCGATACACAAAGTATCGCGGCGCTCCTCCGCCTCGCCAGCGACGCCCCATGCTCCGGCAAAATTGAAAATTGATTTCTTCACAGTTCCTTTCCTGTCAATCGCTGTTGTAGCTGCTGAAGCCCTTGCCGAAGACCTCCCGGGAGTCGCTGACAATCATAAAGGCGGACTCGTCGATGGCCCGCACCAGGGTCTTCAGCTCCACGATCTGCCGCTGCTTGATAACGCAGAGGATGATGTCCTTCTCCTTGCGGGACCAGGCTCCCTCCCCGTGGAGGAAAGTCACGCCCCGGTCCAGCTCCCGGGTGATGGCGTCCTTGACCCGCTCATGCTCATCGGTGATGATGTAGCAGACCTTGGAGTTGATCGCGCCGTACAGCACCACGTCCACCACCTTGGTGGTGCAGAACATGCAGATCAGGGCGTACATGGCCCGGTCGTAGAGCCGGAAGATCACTGCGAACAGAGCGATGACAAAGAGGTCCAGCCCCATGATGATGGTGCCGATGTTGATGTGCTGATAGCGCTTGCGCAGCAGCTTGGCCACAATGTCCAAACCGCCGGTGGTGGCCCCGGTCTGGAAGACGATGCCCATGCCCAGGCCGTGGATCACGCCGCCGTAAATCGCCCCCAGCAGCGGTTCTTTCGTCATCTCCACGGGAACCTGGGCCAGCAGGTCCACGAACGCGCTGCACAGCAGCATGCTTGCCAGGGAGTATGCGATAAAACGCAGGCCGAAGCGCTTCCAGGAGTAGAGGAACAGGGGGATGTTCATGATGATGGTCAGCACGCCCACCGGCAGGCGCGTCAGATAGTTGATGATCATGGCGATACCGGTCAGGCCGCCGGTGACGATGTCGTTGGGATACATGAAAAACTGAAAGCCCACGGCATAGATGAAAGAGCCCAGCACCACCTTGAACGCCGCCAGCAGCTCCCGGCGCACGTTTTCCTTTGACACACTCTCTCGCATTTCTTTCTCACTCCTCCAGGAGATTCATCTGTTCATTTCCGGTGTCCTCGTCCCGCAGCAGCGCACCCAGGGCGGGGATCGTGCGCACCCGGTAGCGGGAAAGGTTCGTGATGCCCGCAGTCTCGGCCTCCCGGGCGTCGGAGACGGCGTATTTCGGTTTCATCCTGGCAACCGCCACGCCCTGGGTGCTGCGACTGGTCTTGGGCTGCAAAATGGAGGTGTGGAACACCACAGCCCTGCCCTCCGTGGTGAACAGGACGATCTCCCGTTCCTCCCGCAGGGGCAGCACACAGACCAGGGCGCTCTTGTCGGAAGAGGCTCCGGTGAGTTTTTTCCGGTTGGTCTTGGTGGCGTAGCCGGCAAGCTCCACCCTGCCCACCTTGCCGTTGGCGTAAATGAACAGGAGCTGGCCCGTGTAGTTGCCGGGAGACACGATGTCCACGACGCTCTCCCCCTCGTCGAAGCCCAGCCTGCCCGGGAGATAGGTCCCCAGAGCGCTGGCCTTGCTGTCCTCGAACTCGGAAAGGCGCGCCTTGTAGCACTGCTGCCGGTCCGTGAACACCAGCACCTCGCCCCGGTTCGTATCCTCGTAGGAGCGGCGGAGGCCGTCGTTCTCCTTGTACTTTTGCACGGCGTTCATGCGCAGGGACTGGGGCGTGATCTTCTTGAAATAGCCCTCCCGGGACAGGAACACCGTCACCGGGTAGTCCTCCACATGGTCCTCCTCGGCGTACTCCTCCACCTGGTCGGAGTAGACAATGCCGGTGCGCCGGGGCTCGCCGTACTTTTTCGCCACCTCTTTCAGTTCGGAGATGATGACGGCGCGGATCTTCCGGCGGCTGTTCAGGGTATCCTCCAGGGCAGCGATCTCCTTTTCCAGGGCGTCGGTCTCCTCCACCCGCTTCAGGATATACTCGCGGTTGATGTTCCGCAGCCGGATCTCCGCCACATACTCCGCCTGCACCTGGTCGATGGCAAAGCCGATCATCAGGTTGGGCACCACGTCCGCCTCCCGCTCCGTCTCCCGGATGATGCGGATGGCCTTGTCGATGTCCAGCAGGATTTTGCCCAGGCCCTGGAGCAGGTGGAGCTTCTCTCTCTTCTTCGTCAGGTCAAAGAAGATGCGCCGCTTCACGCACTCGGTGCGCCAGGCGCTCCACTCCTCCATTATCTCCCCCACGCCCATGACCCTGGGGGTCCCCGCCACCAGGATGTTGAAGTTGCAGGGAAACGGGTCGATGAGGGGGGTAAGCTTGCCCAGCTTCTGCATCAGCTTTTCCGGGTCCGTGCCGCGCTTTAAGTCGATGGTCAGCTTGAGGCCGCTCAGGTCCGTCTCGTCCCGCATGTCGCTGATCTCCCGGACCTTGCCGGTCTTCATCAGCTCCGCCACCTTGTCGATGATCTGCTCCGCCGTGGTGGAATAGGGGATCTCGTAGATCTCGATCATGTTCTCTTTCGAGAGATAGCGCCAGCGCGCCCGGACGCGAAAGCTACCCCGCCCCGTGCGGTAAATCTCCCGCATCTCCGCCGGGTCATAGAGGATCTCCCCGCCGGTGGGAAAATCCGGGGCGGGAAGCGTGCTCAGAATATCATGCTCCGGGTCATTCAACAGGGCGATGGCCGTCTCACAGACCTCCGCCAGATTGAAGCCGCAGATCTGGCTGGCCATGCCTACGGCGATGCCCAGATTCGCGCTGACCAGCACGTTGGGAAAGCTGCTGGGCAGCAGGCTCGGCTCCTTCATGCTGCCGTCGTAGTTGTCCACCATATCGACGGTGTCCTTGTCGATGTCGCGGAACAGCTCCGCGCAGATGGGGGACAGCTTCGCCTCCGTGTACCGGGGGGCTGCCCAGGACATATCCCGGGAGTAGTGCTTGCCGAAGTTGCCCTTGGAGTCCACAAACGGGGTCAGCAGGGCCTCGTAGCCCCGGCTGAGGCGCACCATGGTGTCGTAGATGGCCGCGTCGCCGTGGGGGTTCAGGCGCATGGTCTGGCCCACGATGTTGGCGGACTTGGTCCGGGCTTTCGTCAACAGTCCCATGTCGTACATCGTGTACAGCAGCTTTCGGTGGCTGGGCTTGAAGCCGTCGATCTCCGGAATGGCCCGGGACAGGATGACCGACATGGCGTAGGGCATAAAGTTGGTCTCCAGGGTCTCGGTGATGGGCTGCTCCAGCACCTCCGCCCGCAGCCCCAGCACGTTGGGGTCGCCGGCGGGTTTTTTCACTTGTTCGGTATCGGTTTTCTTTCTTGCCATAGCTTTTGCTCCGATGATAATTCCGCTTTCTCCCTCCCCCATCAGGGGGAGGGGGGACCGCCGGCCCGACGGGCCGGAGGTGGGTGAGGCCATCTACCTCCCAACTGCCCTCGAAACTGCCACGCCCCTCATCCGCCCCAGTGTGCGCACTGGGGCACCTTCCCCCGGTGGGGGAAGGCAAAGAGGAAAGTGATTACGAAATATCCGCCAGATCGAGGAATTTGTAGCCGTTTTCCGCGATGTGGGTCTTGCGCCCGCTCAGGTCGTCCCCCAGCAGCAGATCGAACATCCGCTGCGTGCGCTCCACGTCCTCGGGCATGACCTTGATGAGCCGGCGGGTCTCCGGGTTCATCGTGGTCAGCCACATCATCTCCGGGTCGTTCTCGCCCAAGCCCTTGCTGCGCTGGATGGTGGCCTTCTGCCCGTCCAGCTCCGCCAGGATGTCCGCTTTTTCCTGCTCGGAGTAGGCAAACCAGGTTTTGCCCTTGCACCCGATCTCATAAAGCGGGGTCTCCGCAATGTAGACGTAGCCCTCTCGGATCAGGGTGGGGGTCAGCCGGTAGAGCATGGTCAGGATCAGGGTCCTGATCTGATAGCCGTCCACGTCGGCGTCGGTACAGATGATGACCTTGTTCCAGCGCAGGTTGTCCAGGTCAAAGGAGGATATCTCCTTGTTGTTTTTGGCGCTGACCTCCACGCCGCAGCCCAGCACCTTTAACAGGTCCGTAATAATCTCACTCTTGAAAATGCGCACATAGTCCGCCTTGAGGCAGTTTAAAATCTTCCCCCGCACCGGCATCAGGCCCTGGAACTCCGCGTTCCGGCTCTGCTTGCAGGCGCCCAGGGCGCTGTCGCCCTCCACGATGTAGATTTCCCGGACCGACAGGTCCTTGCTCCGGCAGTCCACAAACTTCTGCACCCGGTTGGAAATGTCCACCGCCCCGGTGAGCTTCTTTTTCAGGTTCAGCCGGGCCTTCTCCGCCGTCTCACGGGAGCGCTTGTTAATCAGCACCTGCTCCGCGATCCGGTCCGCCTCGGCCTTGTTTTCGATGAAGTATATCTCAAGCTGGTTCTTGAAAAAGTCCGTCATGGCCTCCTGGATGAACTTGTTGGTGATGGACTTTTTCGTCTGGTTCTCATAGCTGGTCTGGGTGGAGAAGCAATTTGTGACCAGCACCAGGCAATCCTGCACGTCCTGGAAACCGATGCGGCTCTCGCTCTTCTGGTACTTGCCGAGCTTTTTCAGATAGGCGTCGATGGCGTAGACGAAGGCTGTCTTCGTGGCTTTCTCCGGCGCGCCGCCGTGTTCCAGCCAACTGGAGTTGTGGTAGTACTCCGTGACGGATACCGTGTTGGAAAAGCAGAACGCGGCGGAGAGCTTCACCTTGTACTCCGGCTTGTCCGGCCGGTCCCGGCCACGGCGCTCCGTCTCGATGAAATAGGGCTGGGTCAGCGGATCGGAGCCTGCCAGCTCCCCCACATAGTCCCGGATGCCGCCGGGGTAGACGAAGTCCTCGGTCTCGAACTTCTCTTTGCCGGCCTCCGTCTGGTTGCGGAAGCGGAACGTGACGCCGGCGTTGACCACGGCCTGCCGGCGCATCACATCCCGGAAGTAGTCCGCCGGGATGTCGATGTCCGTGAAGACCTCCAGGTCCGGCTTCCAGCGGAAGCGGGAGCCGGTCTGCTTCCGGTCCGTGGGCTCCTTGAGAAGTTCCTTGCCTTTTTTTCCCACGGGAACGCCCTTTTTGAAATGCAGCTCGTAGCGGTAGCCATCCCGGTATATCTCCGCGTCAAAATACTCGGAGGAGTACTGGGTGGCGCAGCTTCCCAGGCCGTTCAGGCCCAGGGAATACTCGTAGTTTTCCCCGGAGTTGTTGGCGTACTTGCCGCCGGCGTACAGCTCGCAGAACACCAGCTCCCAGTTGAAGCGCTTTTCCTTTTCGTTCCAGTCCACCGGGCAGCCGCGCCCCCGGTCCTCCACTTCAATGCTGCCGTCCAGATAACGGGTGACGGTGATGAGATTTCCATAGCCCTCCCTGGCCTCGTCGATGGCGTTGGAGAGGATCTCAAATACCGCGTGCTCGCAGCCGTCCAGGCCGTCCGAGCCGAAAATCACGCCGGGGCGCTTCCGCACCCGGTCCGCTCCCTTGAGCTGGGAGATGCTGTCGTTGCCGTAATCGCTGGTTCTTGTTGTTGCCATTTTGCGCTCCTGTCCCGGGGTTCCCGGCGCTTTTCGGCACGGGAACCCCCGGATTTCGTCATTCTGATTCACATGCAGCGGGTTAGATAGGGATAGAATAGCGCTTTAGTATATCCGATTTGTATCCAAAAATCAAGGCCGCTGTGGTTTGAAAAACCAAATCAGAGCCAAGTCCAGCGGCCGTTCGCACCAAGGGCGATCATGCCCTCCCGCTCCGCCTGAGCAATGGCGGCGCGCAGAAGGGCGGAGACGGCGGAGCCCAGCCGAACGTAGCCCAGCAGCTTGGCTCCTTCCCGCACCAGATCCTCGCCGGAGAGGCCGAGCTGCTCCTCCAGGGCGCGGCGGGCCGCGTTGCGGGCCTCGATCACGGGCACCTCTCTCGGTTCGCGGCGCGCTTCCCCCTCGCCGGAGGCGCGAAACTCCCGGTAAGTCGCCGGGTCCTGCCCTACAGTCCAGAGGACCCGGTCCTCTCCCTGGGCGGTGGCGGCGCAGGATGATTTACCCAGCAGTCCTGCCAGCTTCTCCTGGATGCGGGGGCCGACCCTGGTCAGGCCGAAGCTCTGAGAGACCCGGCGGGTCAGCACGCTCTCCAGGACCGGGGCCTCCTGAGCCAGCACCGTCTCGATGGCGCTCAGGATCGCCCTGTCGTATCTGCCGGAGATGAAATCATCGGCGCTCAGGGTCCGGACCGGCAGCGCGGCGGGACGGTAGAGCGGGATTTCCGCGGAGGCGGGAGCGGCGGGGACCGCCTGTGCAGGCTGCTCCGGTTCCGGAGCAGCGGGGTCCTCCGGGAGCGGCAGGGCAGCGTCCGCAGCTTCGTCCGCGTCCCGCTGCATCCCCTCCGGCTCGGACCGGGCGGGTTCGACTCCCGTACCCCGCATCTCCTCCTTTGCGGCGGAGGCAGCCTCGGCCTCCCGCTTGATCTGCTCGGTCTGACGGATCAGGGACAGCACCCGCTCCGTCTCCTTTTTGGGGTTGTCCCACCAGTCCATGGTCCAGACCCGGAAGACGGTCCAGCCCAGGCCCTCCAGAACGCTCTGCTGGGCGTACTCCCGGTCCCGGGTGGTCTTGGCTGCGGCATAGCTTCCGCCGTCCAGCAGGATGCCGGCCAGATAGCACTCCGGGTCCCCGGGGTCCAGGACCCCGATGTCCACCCGGTAGGCCGAGCGGCCAACGGCCCGGTCTGTCCGGTAGCCCGCCGAGGCCAGGGCGCGGCAGAGCGCTTCCGCCGGTCCGTCCGTCCCGGACGCGGCCAGGGGTAGGCTGCTCTCGTCCCGGGGCAGGGGCTTTCCCGCTGCATAGGCCAGAAACAGCCGCAGCGCCGCCACGCCCTGGGCCGTGGTGCGGCTCAGGTCCAACTGCTCCGGGGTCAGGGTGGAGAAAACCACCATCTCCCACCGCGCCCGGGAGACGGCCACGTTCAGCCGCCGCCAGCCGCCCTCCCGGTTCAGAGGGCCGAAGTTCATGGTCACTTTGCCGTTCTCGTCCGGGCCGTAGCCCACGGAGAACAGTATCACATCCCGCTCGTCGCCCTGCACGTTCTCCAGGTTCTTGATGAACACCGGCTCCGCGCCAAGAGTTGCCCAGCGCTCCAGGGCGGGGTCTGCGGCAAAGGCCTCGGTGAGCAGATCGTCGATCAGATTTTGCTGGGAGATGTTGAAGGTCACCACGCCCACGCTGCGTCCGGCCAGCGCCGGGTCGGAGCAGCGCCGCCGCAGCTCGGCCACCACGGCCTCCGCCTCCGCCCGGTTCTGGCGGCTCCCGCCGCGGGTAAAGGTGCCCGCAATGGGTACGAGATGTACATGGGCCTCCCGGTCCCGGGCGGAGGGAAACGTATACAGCCGGTTTTCGTAGAACTGGCTGTTGCTGAACGCAATCAGGCTCTCGTGCCGGGAGCGGTAGTGCCACAGCAGATGGGTCTGCGGCATGTTCATGGCAAGGCAGTCGTCCAGGATACTCTCCAGGTCCTCCCCCTCCAGGTTGTCCTCGTCCGCGGCGGAGGCGGAGAAAAAGGAGGTGGGCGGCATCTGGTTGGGGTCCCCCACCACCACGGCGTTCTCGCCCCGGGCCAGCGCGCCAACCGCCTTGCAGGTGGGGAGCTGGGAGGCTTCGTCGAAGACCACCAGATCAAAGGGCTTGCATTTGGGGTCCAGATACTGGGCGGCGGAGATGGGGCTCATGAGCATACAGGGACAGAGCCTGCCCAGCAGCTCCGGGATCTGCTCGAAGAGCCGCCGGATGCTCATGCCCCGGCCCCCGCTGCGGATGGCTTTTTGCAAAATGCCCAGCTCCGAGCTTTGGGCCGCCTCCCGGGCAAAGTTGGGCACCCGGGCGGCCAGGCGGCAGAAGATCTCCTTCCTGGTCAGCTCCGACAAAAGCCCGTCCAGCCGCCGGAAGCGGGCGATGCTCTCGTTGAACACCGGGCCGGAGAAGCCGCCCAGGGCCTCCGAACGGTCGATGGCCCAGGGGATCAGGGCAAGGCAGGCCGCCTTTTCAAAGGCGCGGGACAGCTCAGCACCGTCCAGCCCGTTTCGCAGCGCCTCCGCCGCCGGAGCGATGCCCAGCTCCTCCGCCTCCCCGGCGGCGGCGTTCCAGGCCACCCACTCCCGCAGCGCCTCCGCATTGGCTGCAAGGCCGGCGCACAGCCGCCGCTCCCCTTGCAGCCAGTCCGGGTCGATGTATTGAGGGGCAATGTCCAGCAGGGCATAGAACTCTCCCATGGCCCCGTCCAGGGCCGTCCAGGCCTCGGCGTAGCTCCGCAGGACGGGCAGCAGTCTCTCGTCCCCGGCGTGGTTGAGCCGGAGCTTGTCCCCCAGCCGGGCGGCGCTCTCCGCGGCCATATCCGCCGTGGCGGCCAGCTTTTCCCAGTCCATGGCCTCCCCCCGGTAGAGCCTCCCCAGACTCTTGCCGCAGCTCTGGTACAGCGCCTCGGTCCGGTCTCGCTCCGTCTGGTAGGCGATCAGTGCCTCCGCCTCGCCCCGCAGCTTCTCCTTGTCCACCGGGCCCTTTGCGTGGGCGGCCAGGGAGCGGGTGATGCGCCCGGAGCCCAGCAGCTTGCCCAGAGCCCAGCGGGCGTCATTCCGGTTCAGCTCCGTCAAAAGCGCCTGGCCGTCCTGGTCCAGGAAGGATTCCCGCCAGTTTTGCAGAAGCTTTGCCCGCCGCTCCTCCGCGGCGCGGGCATGGACGCTGAGGTCACGGACCCCGGCCAGCAGGCCGTCCAGATCCTCCGCCCTCGCCCAGGCAGCGGGAAGCTCCTGCCAAACGATGAGCTCCTCCGCGATACCGGCAAGCTGCCGGTAGGAGCCGTATTCGGTCCGCGCTTCCAGCCCCAGGGCGGCGGTCAGGTCCCGTGCGGCCCGGTCCAGCGCGTTCAGGGCGCCGGCGTAGCGCCCCGCCGCGGCAGGCATGGCGGTGCGCAGCCGCTGGCTGTACCGGCGCAGCCGCACCCGCTCCAGAGGATGCCCGCGGAGCTGCCCCGCGGCATGCCCGGCGGCAACCAGCCGCTCCACCGCTGCTCGCTGCGCCTCCAACGCGGCGGCATCCGTCCGTTCCGGGAACCCAGGGTCCAAGGGCGTCAGGTCCGGGGCGTCCCGCAGCGTTTCAAAGCGGTGGATGCAGGCATAGAGGCTCTCCCCCCAGGGCTGGAGAGCGTGCAGGGCATCTCCGTAGCGGTCCAGGTCCCGCCGCAGGGCGGAAAGCTGCTCGGCCTTTGCTGCGTAGCTCTCCGGCGGCGCGGTCTTCGTGACCTCGGAGGCGCGACGGAGCTGGTCCAGCACATCCCGTTTGCGGGACTTGTTGGAGTGCAGCTCCAGGCAGAACGGGTCCAGGCCCAGCTTTTGCAGCCGCCGCTGCACCACCTCCAGCGCCGCCATTTTCTCCGCCACAAACAGCACGCTCTTGCCCTGGGCCAGGGCGTTGGCGATCAGGGCCGTGATGGTCTGGCTCTTGCCCGTGCCCGGCGGGCCGTGGAGCACGAAGCTCTCCCCCGCCTGGGCGGCGCGGATGGCGTAGAGCTGGCTGGCGTCCGCCGCGATGGGCAGGAACACCCCGTCCTCGCTCACCCGGTCGCCGAGAACCATGTCCGATGCCTCCCAGGCCAGGGTGCCGTCTATGAGGCTCCGGACCACCTTGTTCCGGGCAAGGTCCGAAGAGCGGTTGCGCAAATCGTTCCACATGACGAACTGGGAGAATGAGAAAATGCCCAGCCAGGCGGATTCCAGAACCTCCCAGCGCGCCTCCGCCAGCACGGCCCGGCGCAGGACGGAAAACACCCGGTCCAGGTCGATGCCGTGCTCGTCCAGCGGCAGGGGGTCCAGACCGTTCACCGTGATATGGAAGTCCTGCTTGAGCTTTTCCAGGACGGTTACGTTCATCTGCGGTTCCTCGTCCCGGAGGCGCAGCACGTAGCCCTGGGCGGCGGAGCGGCGCACCAGCTCCACCGGCAGCAGCACCACCGGGGCATAGCGGGGCTTCCGGCTCCGGGGCGTCTCGTACCAGCGCAGCAGACCCAAGGCCAGGTACAGGGTGTTGGCCCCGTTCTCCTCCATCGCGGTTTTGGCGGCGCGGTACAGCTCCTTCACCGTGCGGTTAAACTCCGCCGGGGTGCAGGTGGTGCGCAGCCGCCGGTTCTGAAATTCGGAGCGGAGGACCCCGGCGTAGTCGCCCGCCTCCTGCAGATTGTCCAGGCCGTAGCCCCCTTCCGGGGCGCGCAGGTCCTCCGGCCGGGGCAGGACCGTAAAGTCTCCGCCGTCCGCCAGGGCGTCCTCCAGGTCCGCCAGAGAGGAGGTCAGCACCGGCAGCATGGTCCGGCTCAGGCGCAGGTTGATCAGGGAGTTCCGCAGCCCCAGGTCCAGCAGCCGCCGCTCCCACTGGGCGGTCTTTCCCGCCGGGGCGGCGGGTCCCTCCGGTTCCTGCGCGGGCTGGGGGCCGGTTCCGGAGAGCACGGCCGCGGGCCGGGGCAGCGTGGAGGGGTCGATCTCCCAGGCTCCGGCGTTCCGCACCTGCTGGGGCAGAGCCAGCACGCCGCTCAGGCGCGCCCGGTACACGTCCAGCACACAGTCCGCCGTCCCCCAGTTCCGGACCAGGGCCTCCCCCGCCGCCAGCGCCCCGGCAAAGTCCGCTCCGCTGCCGAAGGTCAGGGCCGCGCAATCCAGCACGGCCAGCTCGCCGATACCGGCGGACAGGCGCTTGGTCACCTGAGAGAGATCGTCCTGCACCGGCTCGGGAAAGCACATCTCCTCCAGCCAGAGGCCCACCGCGCTCCTCTCCCCCCGAAGCAGCAGCAGCGGGCGCAGCCCCATGGCCTCCAGACAGGCGGCATAGAGCAGCCCCAGATCCAGTATGGAGCCTTTCCGCTCCCGGAGCGCCCGGTCCGGCAGCCGCAGCCGCCTTGTCAGGTCTCCGTAGACGGCAGGTGTGTCGTCCGAAGTCAGCTTCTCCCCCTGCATGACGGCAAACGCCGCTCCGGCCTGGGCAAGCACCCGTTCCGGGTCCCGCTGGACGTAGCCGTCCAGCGTGGGGTCCCCCGTCTCCTCCCCGAGAATTCCGGAGGCGGCTGCGGTCAGCCAGCTCACCGCCGGGTATTGGGGGGTGATGTAGGCCGCCAGCAGCTCAGGGTACAGTCCCAGCCCCGGCCACTGGTCGAAAGCCAGCAGGGTCACGTTTTTCTCCAAAGAGGCCAGCTCTGTCCCCCCCGTCCAAAGGGAGAGACGCAGGACAGCCTGCGCCGGCTCCGTCAGCCCCGCCAAAAAGTCCCCGTCCAGGGGCAGCGCAAGGTCCCGGATGCGCAGAGCCTCCCCGGCGGAAAGCCGCTCCACGCTTCTGACGCAGCCGGTGCAGAACTCCGGCGCGGCGTCGATGCGCAGCGTGAGCCCCGTCAGGTCTGTTTCTGCGCGGCTGACAAGGGTCAGCTCCCGCAAAAGGGCAACGCCATTTTCAAAAAAGGCGTAGCCCACTGCCGGCAGCGGCTCCGCCTCCAAAATCACGGTCCCGGCCTCCGGGGGCTCTGACGCGGCGGAAAGGCGGGGCGTTTGCTGCGGAAATACGGATTCACTCTGGGCGCTCATATCGCTTCACGTCCTTTTTGTTGTCATTTTTCCATATCATAGCTCCTGCCACGGCGGGAACCGTGGCAGGAAAAGGATTTACGAAGGATTTACGAAAGGGTCAGGTCTCCCTCGCGGATCCAGCCCAGCTTCCGGCAAACCATGCCCAGCAGGGGCGTGATGACTGCCGGCAGGACAAAGCTGATGAGCACCAGCCCCAGCCAATCCATCGCGCCGGGGGTGATGGCCGCAGCGCCGTTTTCGATGGCGGTCTCGCTGGGGGACAGCCAGCCGGTCCAGACGCCGATCTGCCCGCACAGGCCGCAGGTGCCCATGCCGGAGTTGATGGGCGCGCCGTTCATCTCCAGGCGGAACAGACAGGTGGCGAGGGGTCCGGTGACGGCGGAGGTGACGATGGGCGGCAGCCAGATCCGGGGGTTTTTGACAATGTTGGGCATTTGCAGCATACTGGTGCCCAGGCCCTGGCTCACCAGACCGCCCCAGCGGTTCTCCCGGAAGCTCATGACCGCAAAGCCCACCATCTGGGCGCAGCAGCCGGCCACCGCTGCCCCTCCTGCCAGACCGGTGAGGCCCAGCACCGAGCAGATGGCGGCGGAGGAGATGGGCAGGGTCAGGGCCACGCCCACCAGAACGCTGACGGCGATGCCCATCCAGAAAGGCTGCAGCTCCGTGGCCCGGTTGATGAGCTGGCCAAAAGCCTGGGCGGCAGAGCCGATGGGCGGGGCGATCAGCTTTGCCAGCGCAACGCCCACGACGATGGTGACAAAGGGCGTCACCAGAATGTCCACCTTGGTCTCTTTACTCACAGCCTTGCCGCACTCGGCGGCCACGATGGCGATGATCAGCACCGCCAGCGGTCCGCCCGCGCCGCCCTCGGCGTTGGCGGCCCAGCCCACGGCGGCCAAAGAAAACAGCACCATGGGGTCCGCTTTCAGGGCGTAACCGATGGCCACGGCCATAGCGGGACCGGACACGGCCATGGCGTAGGCGCCGATGTCCGTCAAAAGCTGCACGCCGAGCTGCTGGCCCAGGGTGCGGATGATGGTGCCGATGAGCAGAGAGCAGAACAGGCCCTGTGCCATGGCTCCCAGAGCGTCGATCCCGTACCGGCGGGCCGAGATCACGATGTTCTTCCGTTTCAGGAACGCTTTCAGCTTTTCCATGCTTATGGTCCTCTTTCCGTTTCGTTCTCGCAGCGGGCGCTCCGTCGCTCCGGGAGGGCGGCGGAACCGGGGTTTGATGCATTATACTCCCATTATGTCCGGCTTTCAACAAATTTTTGGCCGCATTTTCCGCAAAAGACCCTGTCTGTCCGCCGTTAAGGAAGCGCTGATGAAAGCAACGTGCGAGATTGGCGAGCAAATTTTGTGTCCGCCAAGGCGACAAAACCGCAGGAATACTTGGTGTATTTCAAGGTTTTGGCAACGCAGGCGGGCACAAAATTTGCCGCCAGGCGCGTGCGGGGATTTATTCAGCGTTTCCTAACCCGGATAAACCGGGAAAGCGCCTTTAAAGCCTTCCCCTTGGGGGGAAGGCTTTAAAGG
>JAFTBW010000136.1 GCA_017455015.1 Oscillospiraceae bacterium
AAGATCGCGTCGTCCATATATTTGGAATAGGCGCTGTTTTTGTCGCCGTGGAGGGTTTTGATGAACGGGAAGACCCACTCCTGCACCACCGCGTACATCCGCCCGGCGGGGAAATCGTGGAATACGCTCCACTTGAGCTGCCGACCGTCGATCTTCCGGTCTCCCAGCTGCACGTCCCCCGCAAAGATGCTCTGATGCGGCAGCCCCAGCATGGCCGCCTCCCTGGCCCGCAGATTGTCGCTTTCGTCCAGGTCGTGGATAAACATCAGATAGGTGATCTGCTCGATCACGTCCAGCGGATTCACCAGACCCCCCGCCGCAAACACGTCCCAAAGACTGTCGATTTTGTTTTTCAGTTCCCCGGTGATCATCGCATTCCCGCTCCCCGTTCCGTTCGGCATCCCCCGCCCACCAGGCACGTTTTTCCCGCGCCGCAGGGCTGATTTGGTTTGATATGTCATACTGGCAGAATAACATATCTGTCGAAAACAGTCAACGCGGGAAATAAAAAAGTATGTCCTGATCTGATCCGGTTATGAGATTGTCCCGATAGACCACAAATGAAAATGTCCCGGAAGTGTGGAAGAATGGTCTCCAGCAAAGGGGGCGGTCACAATCAGGGGGATCGACTTGACCATGGAAGAAGATCTGAAATACAAGACCATCAAGCGCCTGGTGGACGAAGGCGGCAACAAGGCTCGGGCAGACATGACCTTGGGCATCCCTTACAAGTCCCTCACGGACAAGCGCTCCGTCTTCCCCTACAAAAAGAAAGGCTCCCCGTCCTGAGACGAGGATACCTTAGCGGCCACAGCATGAAAATCCGGAAAAGGGAACCAGATTGAATGCTCTCAGTCCTGCGCCTGGGCCTCCGCCGCCAGGGCCAGCTTGACGATTCTGCTGGTGCCCAGTCGGTCTGCGCCCAGGGCGATGAAACGCTCCGCGTCCTCCAGGGTGGCAATGCCGCCGCTGGCTTTGACCTTGACCTTCGCGTCGCAGTGGGCGCGCAGCAATTCCACGTCCTCAAAGGTCGCGCCGCCGGTGGAGAAGCCGGTGGAGGTCTTGATGAAGTCCGCGCCGGAGGCGGAGACGATGCCACAGAGCAGGAGCTTCTCCTCCTCCGTCAGCAGGCAGGTCTCGATGATGACCTTGAGGATCTTTCCCTCGCTGGCGCGGCGCACGGCCTGGATGTCCGCCAGCACGTCGCCCCAGGCGGCGTCCTTCACCATGCCCAGGTTCACCACCATGTCCACCTCGTCGGCCCCGTGGGCGATGGCGTCGGCAGCCTCATACGCTTTCACCGCGCCGGTGGCGTAGCCGTTGGGGAAGCCGATCACCGTGCAGATGGGCAGCCGGTCCCCCACATAGCGCTTTGCCCCGGCCACATGGGCGGGCGGGATGCAGACGCTGGCGCAGCCGAAGCGGAGGCCCTCGTCGCACGCTCGCCGGATCTCCGCCGCCGTGCAGTCCTGGCGGAGCAGGGTGTGGTCGCAGCGGGAGAGGATCTCATGCAGTTCCATGGCTCAGTTCTCCTTTGTCGTTCTGATTTGTCCCCATTATAGTCCCTTCTCCCCCGCATTGCAAGGGCGGGCATAAATTCCCCCGGGCGGGAATAGGCTTGCAGTAATCTTGCAGCAATCAGGACAAGCGAAACGGGAGGAGCGAACATGGAAGAGGTCAGGGACAGCAACAGAGTTTGTCTGCGCGGCACGGTGAGCGAAGCGCCGGTGTTTTCCCACGAGAGCCGGGGGGAGCGCTTTTACCGCTTTTCGCTGGACGTGGAGCGGCTGAGCGGTGCGGTGGACAGCGTACATATCCTCGCCCGGGGGCAGCTTTTGGAGGCGCTGACGCTGCCGGAGGCGGGGGACGGGGAGAAACTCTGCGTGGAGGGGGAACTGCGTACCTTTAATAATAAAAGCGGCGTCGGGGCGCGGCTGGTCATCAGCGTCTTCGCCCGGGCCCTCCGCTTTGAGGACGGGCCGGACTTGAACGACGTGGTTCTGGCCGGGGCGCTGTGCAAGCTGCCCAACTACCGCACCACGCCCATGGGCCGGGAGATCTGCGACCTGATGCTGGCGGT